>NZ_FOWG01000004.1:0-521882 GCF_900115375.1 Variovorax sp. PDC80
CGTCAGACTCAGTCCCAGGCTATTGCCACTGACGATTGCAACCATCTCGCACACCTCGACGCTTCATCCGAACCGCCGGTATGGCAGCCAACGCGTCTACCCGCAGCCGATGAACGTTCTGGCGATCGTTCGTGCTGCGGGTGCATGACGCGCGCAGGGATTGCCCTGCAGGCTGTGCCGAACGCCTTGGATCGGTCTACGGTTCTGACCAGTTCATCCAGCGCAATCCGGAAACGTTTAGCGCGAGCGCGCAATCCCGACCCTGTGACTACAGTGTCAAACTGATGACACAGAGTTGCGATATGAGAAAGGCATTGAAGGGGCGTTGGCCCGATCCGACGTCAAAGATGCAGCGCGCGCGGCGAGGGGCCGCGCGCCATGACTCAATCGCCCAGCGCCGCCAGCACGAGGCACCCGAGCCCCGCCAGCACCGCGATCGCCGCCGCCGCGGAAGCCACCCAGTGGAAACGGCGCGGCGCGTAGCTCAGCAGCCCCATCACCGTCTGCGCGGCCGCCGTGAGAGCGCCGAGCCAGAGCACCCAGCCGATCGAATGACCGGCGGCGCGCAGGCTGGCGACGAGCGACAGGCACAGCGCAACGCTGCCGCCGAGCTGCAGCCAGCGTCGCCACGGGCCGGGTGTGCTGCCGCGGCCGAAGACGTCCTCGCTGTGGCGGTCCATCGCGAGGCCCAGCGCGCAGAAGCCCGCGAGCGAGGCGGCGAACACGGTCGCGATCAGCAAGGCCTTCATCACGATCCCTGGCCCGAGGTGGCGAGCGAAGGCGAGTCCACCGCGTCATCGGCCGGGTCGGCCTTCGCGGCTTTCTTCGCCGAGGTGCTCAGGGCCTTGCGCCGCTTGCGTTCCACGATCCAGGCCGCGCCCGCGAGCCCCAGGCCCAGCGCGATCGACACCAGATCGAAGCCGGCGACGGCACTCGGCCCCGAGCGCAGGCTGACCGTGAGCGGCGCGGGACCGGTGAATGCGTTGAGCACCGGCAGCAGCGCGAACAGCAGTGCGCCCGCGGCCAGCTGCGCCTGCCACATGCGCAGCGTGGGCCGCGCGAGACCCAGCAGCGCGGCCGCGCCCCAGACCGCGAAGAACCAGCCGATCTCGGCCGCGCCGCGGTCGGCCGTGTCGAACGGCACCAGCCGGTTGGCCCAGAAGAAGGCGGCCATCGCGAGCGGCAGGCCCGCGATCGCGCCGAGGTTGAGTCCATCGACCAACCGCAGGCCGAAGCTCACGCGGCCGCCCTGCTTGAGCCGCTTCGCGAACTTCTGGCGCTCCTTCACGGCCCACAGCAGGAGGCCGGTGGCCACCATCAGGCAGCCCGCGAGACCGGAGACGAAGAACAGCGCGCGCAGCAGCGGATCGCCGAAACGGCCGATGTGCAGGCCGTAGAGCACGCTGCGCGTCTCGACGGCGGGCCGCATGCTGTCGCCGTAGGCACCGACCAGGGCGCCGGTCACGCCGTTGAAGACCATCGACGGTTGCTCGGACCCCAGTTGCGGCCCTTCGGCGCGGCGCACGATGACCGTCGCGTTGGCATCGTTCGGCGAATTGACCGTGAGGCGGCCGACCGGCGCGCCGCCCCAGTGTGCCGAGGCCTGCGCGAGCATCGGCGCGACCGGTGCCAACGGCGCCTTCTGGCCCGCGGCCTTGAACTGCTCGCGCACGCCGCCCGCGAAGGCTTCGGAGAAGAAGGTCTGCGTGCCGCCGCTGTCCTTGTAGGCCGCCTGCGGGCCCCAGGGCATGTACATGAACATCAGCGTGACGAGGCCCGTGTACGTGATCATCGCGTGATAGGGCAGCGCGAGCACCGCGGTCGCGTTGTGCGCGTCGAGCCACGAGCGCTGGCCCTTCTTCGGACGGAAGGTGAAGAAGTCCTTGAAGATGCGCTTGTGCGTGACGATGCCGCTGAGGATCGCCACCAGCATGAACATCGCGCAGAAGCCGACGATCCAGCGACCCCAGATCGCGGGCATGTAGTGCAGGTCGAAGTGCAGGCGATAGAAGAACTCGCCGCCGCGCGTCTCGCGCACCACCGCCGAGGGCTGGCCGCTGGCCGCGTCGAGCACCGCGCGGCCGAAGCGGTCGCGCCGGTCGCGCGGCGGCGAGCCGGCCGGCGGCGCGGGCCGGGTCCAGAACAGGCTGGTCGAGGGCTCGCGCTCGGTCGGCAGCGTGATGAACCAGCGCGGCGAGTCGCCCGCGTGCTGCTGCAGGTAGGCGTAAGCGCCCTCGGTGGCCTGCACCTGCGGCACCGGCGCGCGCGAGAGCCCGTGCAGCTCGGGCTTCATCCAGAGCGTGATCTCGTCCTTGAAGTACGAGGCCGTGCCGGCCGCGAACACCATGAACAGCACCCAGCCGACCAAGAGGCCCGACCAGGTGTGCAACCAGGCCATCGACTGGCGGAAGCCCTCCTTCATGCGCCCGCTCCCGGCGTGGGCAGCACCAGCAGCAGCGCGCCCAGCGGCGCCGCGGCGATCACCAGGCCGATCCAGGCACGCCACGCGCTGCGCGCCGCGAACACCCACATCACCGCGACCGCGAACACGAGGAAGGAGGCCAGCGTGCCGGTCATCGCGGCTTCGCTGCGCGCCATGCCGAAGGCCGCAGGCAGGCACAGCGCGAGCGCGGCGGCGGAGAGCGCGGCCACGCCGTAGCCGCCGGCGATGGCGGCGACGGCGCGCGAGGTAACGCCGAGGCGGTAGCGCAGGCCGGCGCTCACGCCGCGCGCCGGACGGCGTGCGAGGTCGTTCGGGAAGTCATGGAAAAAGGGGAAAGGCCAGGGCCGAGAGAATGAGAATAATACTCATCTGACACGAATTCCCCAAGGAAACGCCGTGCTATCTCGACCCCGGCGCAGGGCGATCGACGCCTACCCGGCAATCAACTCCGTTGCCGGCGTGATTGCGGAGATCTCGCCCGGGTTGGCCGCCTTCGGCCAGTAGGCAAACTCCCGGATTTCCCCCCAGATGGGGTCCTCCCCGCCATTGCGGTGTCCCAGGAACAACGCCGGAGAGATGTAGTTGGGGAGCATCGCCAGTCCCGTCACCACGGGGGCCAAGGCATCGACTTGAATGACAAAACGACCCGACTTCCAGGAGACCACGACCTTTCGAACTTGACCCGGCGGCACGACGGAGTATGGAACCACCACGGTCGTCTGTTCGACCCATTGCCTGTACACATTGGCGCTGACCGCGTTGTTCCCCTCGAGGTATACGAGCAGTCGATCCCCCGCATCGAGATTGCTCGTGACACCGAAAATCATCTGCGACACACCCACCGGCGCACGGCGTTGCACGAACTGCACGTAGAACGTCCCTTCCTGCAGGTTGCACCAGGGAGCCTGATGAAGATTGAAGATCGTCGCGGCATCCGACGTGCGCAAGAGCGCCTCGGCAGTGGTCTGGATGACCGAGGACGCGAAGGTTCCGGCCTCGTATTGGGCACCCCATGCATACATGCCGGAGACATTGTCTCCGGGACCGTTGCCGGTGGGGCTGCTCGGGTAGAGCGAAAAAGTCGCTTCTGTCGAGGCATCCGCTTGGAAGGTGACCTCGTAGCGACGCCAGCCATTTCCAGCGTCCTCCACCTTGTGGGAGGCAACGTAGAAGCTGCCAGTGGCAGACATCTCATGGGCGTTCCCCACGAGGTCGAAGTTCGCACTGACGGAATCCACGCCGGCGTGCCCCGCAACATAGATGAATCCGCGGACGCCACCCGCAGACTTGAGATAGGCGGAAGCCGTGTAGAACCCCGCGGCGGCGGGCTTCGTCGTAGTCTGGCGCACATTTCCCTGCCCATACGTTCCGGAGGCGGCAAGGACCAGTTTCGCCGCGTCTTGCTGGCCCGTCGGCGAGACTGCCGAGTTGCGCTCCACATTGACGTCATTGCTTATCCAGATGCCTTCGTCCAGGTGAAAGCGGGACGATTGGCGCAGGTAGTTCGCACGCCTACCTTCCACCAACAGCCCCCTGGCGGCCTTGGTCAGGGGGTCGAAATCGAAGCGCGGAGTCGCCGAGGCCTCAATGTTGCCTCCCGGTGCCACGCGCGAGCCGTTCAAGCCGCCCCCGCTTGCAAACAGTTGCGTGAAGGTTTTTTCGGTAAGAGTCGTTCCCATGCTGTCGCTCCTTATTCGCCTGCTGGCGATTCGTTCGGTTGATTCAGTGCCCCCGACCCTTGCGAGCCCGGTGACTGCTTGAGCATTCCGGGATGAGCCGGCACACGTAGATCGACCAATGGCCAACCTTGCAGCCAGTCATAGGCCTCCGTCTCGGCACTCGAGCACAGCGCTCCTATCGCTTCGTGGTGAGCCCGTTCGCAGGAGAAGCACGTCTGCATGTGCAATGCCAAGCGGCAAGCCAATGCATCGAGCTCCGCCAGACTCATGCGTACCCAGCCGCTGTCGAACTTGAAGTCCACCGCTTCGATGCCAGCACGCTCGGCGGTGACCAAGAGCGCCGAGAGTGAGTCGCGATCGGAGCGCTTGGTGCTCACGCGCAGGCCGTCGGGCAAGACCAGGCCGCCGGTCTCCAGCGCCCAGCGATGCTCGGCTACCTGGTCACGCAGCGCCTGGCGCCTGTCCTCCAGCGTGCGCGGATCAACCCAGGCATGCATCGCCCAATCGAAGACGCAGTGCTCGGTCGGCTGCTCGCCCATCGGAATCGATGCAAGCGTCTGCGGGTCGAGATAGTGACCTCCCGGTACGTCACCGATGAGAATACCTTCATGAGCTCCCGCCGCCTGCATCCGGCAGGCCTCCTCGTTGTGCGCGGTTCCGCGCGCGATGACGCGGCCAGTGACTTTGTCGTAGGCTGTGTAGTTGGGCATGGATTACCTCTGGCAGCTGAGTGCAAAAATGGAAGTGCTCGAGCCACCGAACGTGCCGACTGCGGCAATGCTGTGGTCGCCCGGTACAAGGTCCTTGACCACGACTCCCGTGACTGTCGAGCCTGGCACGCCAACGCCGACCCAATGCGCGACGCCGTCCACGAAGATCGTCATGGAGCCGCCGAGGCCACCGCCGGCATACGGTGGGATGAATGTCGAGGCAGTGATGTAGGTCAATATCGACGCTCCGTTGATGTTGGGCACCTTGTGAGTGATACCAACGGTCGCCCCTGTGTCCGAACGCCCTGTTGGCACAGTCACGGCACCTTCGGCAATACTGAGCGTCCCGATCACAGCCTCGCCAATCTTCAGGCCGTCGTTGTCCAGATTGAATTTCGGCCCCCACAGGCGAAATCTCGCGGCTTGGCTGGCCTGGTCGTAATGCATCACGAGACCGCACTTGTCGACGTTGAAGTCGACGAACATAGAGCCGTTGGGGTGCTGTGCGAGAACCCATCCCTTCTTGTCGTCGCGCCATTTGCCAGGACTCCGGATATATCCCCAGTCGTTGCCGGACATGTCGCCGTTGATCGTGATCCGCCCCGAACTGATGTAGTTCAGCCTCGAGATCGTTGCCGTGAGCTGTTCGACATCGAGCGAACGGGCTTTGATCGAACCATCGATGAACATGTTTCCGTTCACGCCGATGGAGCTCTCTCCACCGATGTCGCCGACGACAAACGGAAACCTCGTCTCACCACCCGGTCCGTCCTGCGCAATAGCGAACTTGTCGACTTGCACCACCATGCTCGACGTGCTGCCGTTGTTGTCCAGGATCAGTCCGGAGACCTTGCCATTGGCATCCACGTTCAAACGCCAGGAACCCTTTACCTTGCCATCCAGTTCGGCCAGCGCAGTGGCAGTGTTCGTGATCGCTACCGCACTCTGTCCGACCGACGTCGAGAGCTGTCCGATCTGCGTCGCCTGAGCGGTGAGCTTTCCGCCGATCGCATCGACAGAAGTCGAGAGCACCGACAGGACAGAGGCGCTGCTTTGCACTTTCGTTTCGGTTGCCGAGAGCCGCGTGCTCACGCCGGTGATGACACTGGCGCTTGCCTCGTCCGCCGTGATGCGGGCTGTACGCTCCTCGTAGATCAACCCGTTGGCCAAGCCGCCGAGGGAAAGCGGCTGCCATACCCTGAGGCCGACAACCGGCGTGGCCGCGAACGCCAGCCGCATGGACGGCCCCTTGACCTCCGACAAGCTGGCAGCCAGATCCGAACTCCCCGTCAACGCCGCGGACAGCACCTGCCGTTGGGCAGCCTCGGCCGAATCGGCCCTCGCCCTCGCGCTGGCTTCGCTGGTCAGCGCGGCCGAACTCGCGATCTGGTTGTTGGCGACCATGGTCGACAGCGCCCCCAGGCTCTGGACCTGTGCCGTGTCCGCATCGATCCGCGCCCTTTGCTCGTTCAACAGGCCGGCATTGGTCGTGGACAAGCCACTCGACAGCGAAGCAGCCAGGAGTTGCCGCGTCGCAACCTCCGCACTGTCTGCGTCGATGCGTGCCTGCCGCTCCTCGTACAGCAGTCCCGAGGTCAGCGTGGCGCCAGTGAGCGGGTCCCAGGCGCGCAGGGATGTTCCCACGAAGTCCAGGCGCACCGACGGCCCCACGACCGTGACCAAGGTGCCCGAGGCATCTGTGCGACCCGTGAGAGCCACGGACAGGCCCTGACGCTGCGTCACCTCGGCCAGATCCGCCGTCGATCGAGCGTCGATCTCGGTCTGCAGCGCAGCCGCGGAATCGACGAGGCCCGCCGACATCGAGGTCGACAACGCCGAAATCGTGCGGGCGTTGGCGGCATCGCCATCCGATCGTGCCGCCTGCTCGGTCACGATCTGTGCGTCGGCACGCGCCTTGTTGTCGGCCACCGTCGTCTCGAGGACCTGGCGTTGCGTCGCCTCGGCCTGATCTGCCGTGATGCGCGCCTGCCGCTCGCTCGCGATCAGTCCACCCGAGACGGCATCGATGTCGCTGCCGGCGTAACCGCCGCGCAGTTGGGCCGCCAGGGACTCGCGCGCAACGACCTCGGCCGCGTCGGCATCCGCGCGGGCTGCCTTCTCGGCGACGAGATTCGCCGACACCGTGGACAGGCCGGTCGAGAGCGAGGCCCCCAGCGATTCGCGGGCGCGAGCTTCTGCCGCGTCGGCGCCGGCTCGCGCGGTCCTTTCGCTCTCCAGCGCCGCATCGATGTTCGCCTTGTTGCCAACCACCGTGGCGGAAAGCTGCTCGCGCAGTTTCGCCTCGGCCATATCGGCGGCAACGCGCGTGTCGCGCTCCGCAGCAAGCAGGCCGGAGGTGAGCTGCTCGAGACTGCCGCCCACATAGGTTCCGCGCAGCTGGGCCGCCAGGGTCTCGCGTTCCGTGACCTGCGCCGCATCGGCACTCGCCCGCGCCATCGCCTCAGCCTGCAGCGCGGCATTCGAGGCGCCTGGCGATGGCCGCCCGATCGCCACCCAGTCGATCTCGAAGTAGTCGCTGGCCGACTGCGCCGCGGACAGGTCGATGCGAATCTGATCGATGCTGCCGCTCCAGCCCGGATTGACATTGACCATGCCGATCCCGGCACTGTCGTAGGTCGGCTCGACCATCGCCGCACTGCGCCCCTCCTCAAAACCGCTGTCGGCCTGCGTTCGCCAGAAGATTTGCCCGGCCCAGGCCGGCGCGCCCACCTTGCGGATCCGCAACCTCATCTGGCTGAAGATCGCGCCGGCACTGGCCAGGCCAGTGGGAGAAGTCACATAGGGATCGCCGACCCGGTTCGCCGGCCGCAGCCAGCCTGCCACCGCATCGGGCGCGCCGTTTCCGTTCCAGCCTTCGGCATCCGCATCGAAATACCAGATCCTGGTGTAGTCGAACTGCTCGCCCACACCCGCCGAGATCAAGGTCATTTGCTGCGCCAGCGCTTCGTCTTGGCTGGCGCGGGCGCTGCGCTCCTGGTGAAGCAGGCCGCTCACGACCTTGGAGAGATCGGACCCTTCGTAGCCACCCGTGAGCTGCGCCCGCATGGTCTCGCGCGCCGTCACTTCGGCGGCGTCGGCCGCGATGCGCGCCTGACGTTCCTCGCCCAACACGCCGCTCACGTTCGTGATGGTGAGAGGCTGCCAGACAGCGAGGCGCGATGCCGCGAGGTCCAGCCGCATCGAAGGGCCCTGCACATCGGCCAGCGTGGCACCCACGTTCGCCTGGCCGGTGAGCGCGGCCGACAACGACTCGCGGCTGCGCGCCTCGGCCGCATTGGCCGTGCTGCGCGCGATGGCCTCGCTGGCGATCGACGCGGCAAGCGTGGATTCAGCCAGCTGCAATCTCGTCGCAAGCTGTTGTCGGGCCGTGGCTTCGGCTTCATCACCGTTGGCTCGGGTGGACTGTTCAGTCTGCAGCGCCGCAGTCGTCGTCGAGAGCGAGGCGGTCAGGGTCGTGAGTTGCGAAGCGAGCGCGCCGTCGGCCTGCTGGCGCATGCTGGCTTCGTTGGAGATGGCCGTACCCCGTGCGGCCGCTTCGGCGATCAAAGCCGCGGCGCGCGCGTTCTGTTCCGCGGCAATAGCGTCGGCGCGCAAGTTGGCTTCGGCCTGCACTGCGGCCAAACGATCGCTGGCCTCCCTTGCCACCGCCGCGACGCGCGCCTGTACCTCTGCGGCGTCGGCCGCCGCGCGATCAGCAGCCTCATCGGCAATCGCCTCGGTCAGACCGGCGACCTGCCGCGTCCGGTTCTGCGCTTCTGCCTGCACGGCCTGCCCCCGCGCCTGCCCTTCGGCCACCAGCGCCGCGGCGCGGTTCTGCGCTTCCTGTGCGATCGCCGCGGCATTGGCGCTGTCGGACTGCTTCAACTGGTCGACGGTTTCCTGCAGCCCCTCCTGCAGTTCTTCCAGGGCCTCGTCGATGCCCGGCAGCGTGATCAGTTCCTTGAAGCCCGGCGCGCTGCGATTGCCCGCCAGGTCGACGGCGCACACCCAGTACAGGTAGGTGCCCGGCACCGTCTGCGTGTACTTGTAGCCGAGGGCGTCCACCAGGTTCAGCACGCGTGCTTCCGCATAGACGGAGCCGACGCGCACCTCGTAGCCCCGCAGGGGCTGCGTGGTCCCGCTCGCGGGCCACTGCAGTTCGACCTGGTCGCGGAAGGCCTGCCCGGTCAGCACGGGCTGCGCGGGTGACAGGATCTCGATGGCGGTCGACACCGGCGTGGACCACCGGCCCGTGGTGTCGCCGTGCGATGCCCACAGCTTGACCACGCCCGTCTGCAGCCAGCCGAGGTTCGCCTGAACCGCCTTGCCGGACCAGACCTCCGCGGCGGTGGCCCAGTCCGTGCCGATGCGCAGTTCGGTCAGGTTCCAGTCGAGCAGGTCGAGGCCCGCCGGCTCGGCCCAGCGCGCATGGACACCGTCGTTCTCCACGCCGAGCTGCAGCCCGCTGACGCTGCCGGGCGGCTGCGTCTTGCCGGTCACCACGTGCTCGACCATCACCCAGCTGCTGACCGCGTAGGGCGTCGCGAAGCGCGCGCGCACCTGGTAGACGCCGCCCACGGACAGTCCGAGCAGGAAGGTCTCGACGGCGTCGCCCGGCAGGTCGATGCTCTGCCATCCCTCGCCGGTCTGCATCAGCCGCCATTGCACCCGGATCGCACCCGTGCGGGCGGCCGCATCGTCGGCCCAGGGCGCCCAGCTCACGCGCGCCCGCACCACCGTCGATCCGCCCTGTTGCACCATCAGTTCCGGCCCGCTCTTCACCATGAGGTCCATCGGCGTCTGCGGCGCGATGAAGGGACTGGGAAGGTTGGTGTTCGGCGCGGCATCCGACAGCACCTCGTCGGCGAGGTCGTAGTAGGCGGGCACGTCCTCGATCACCTGCAAGCTCAGCGGCGCGTTGCGCTGGTAGCTCCAGTCCTGCACGCGGAAGGTCTTGTTGTTGAAGCCGTACAGCGCGCTCGAGAGCACGATCCGGTCGCCGGGCTGCAGGTGCCAGGCCAGCATCTTGGGATGGATCCGCAGCACCAGGCCACCGCGGCTCTGCTCGACGGCCACGCGCGCCAGCTGGTGGCAGCGCACGTGAGAGCCGGTGAAGGCCAGCGCCATGTCGCGGAACTTGTCCTTCTCGTCCTGCGCACGGAACACGGTGTTCTGGTAGGGCTTGAAGTCCTCGTTCACGCCATTGCGTGCCGCGTTCACGTAGGTGCCGCGCACGCCGTTGATCCGGTCCGCGCCGACGTTGGCGGTCTGGACCACAGCGGTCGGCGACAGCATGTCGACGTCCGTGAGGTTCAGCACCGCGGTCGACCATGCCCCGGCCTGGATGCGCCAGACGCCACCGGTCTCGAGCGAGAAGCCGGCCATCGACTCCTCGAGCTGCTGGCGGGTGCTCTCGCGGTCCTGGTCGGAGCGGAAGGCACCGTCGCAGGTGTAGCGGACGTTCGAGTTGCCGTAGTTCTCGGCGTCGACACCCGTATAGACCTGGTCGTCGCAGGCGCTGGCCGCGCCGATCAGCGCGGCTTCGTCGATCTGGTCGGCGGCCGCGAGGTAGCCGGCTTCAGAGCGGATGAAGTCCGCCAGGCACAGCGCCGGATTGCGCGAGTAGCGGGTCTGCCCGTTGCGTGGGTCGTAGACCTTCTTGCCACGGATCCGCGCGGTGATCGCGGGCAGTCCTCCCTGGAAGCGCTCGAACAGCATGTTCAGCGTCACGACCGCGTAGGTGTAGCCACTGAGCCGGTGCGCATCGGTCCAGAGATCGAGGTCAGGGAAGGTGGCCTTGAGGCTGTCCCTCATGAAGACGTCCGCGGTATCGACACCACCCGGCGAGGTGTGAAACTGGACGTTGACGGCGGGGCCTTCCGACGGCAATCCTTTGAACGGCGGCGGCAGCTGGAACTCGGCGCCATCGGTCCAGCCCGTCGCGTTGGGGCGACCGACCGAAGTGCCTTCGATGAAGATCTCGTCGATCGCCTCGCATTCATGGGCCGCAAAGACGATCACCACATGTTTGAACTGCGCTTGCCCACCGCTGTCGAGCACGGCCACGATCGAACCGCCTACGGGCGCCGGTGCACCGTAGATAGTGGTCCATGGCGATTCCGCGCTCACGATGGTCGTCGTGCGGTCGCGCAGGTTGGCGGCATCTTCGGCCGCCTTGCGCGCAGCGGCCTGGCGCGCCTGTTTGCGGGCCTGGGAGGCCTTCGACAGGCCCGAGACGACGCTCACGGCCACAGCGGCCCAGGAGGCGACCGTGCCGAGCGCAACCCCGCCGACGGTGACACCACTGAGAGCTGCACTGATGAGGGAGAAAAAGCCGCTCACCGGATCGGCTGACGCACTGCCGCAGACCAGCAGCAACGCCAGGAACGCAAAAAGACGAGTTGTCACGCCGCGCATGCAGACCTCCATGCAGCCACCGCTGCCGTCAAGGGAAGAAAGTTCATTCGATCCACGCCGAGCGCAGCGACGTGGGTGCCGGTGCAGATGCCGAAGCAATGACCGGAGACGCGGCCGATGCGGCCGCCACTGCGGGCGAGCACCACGTCGCCGCGCTGGGCGCACAGGCCGGGCTTCGACGGCCCGAGCAAGGCATTGCCCATGGCCTCGAAACCACCGGCGGCCCGCACGTAACGCAGCGCGGTCAACAGGCGCCGCGGCACCAGGGCACCATCGTCGGCGCGCAACGGGGCCAGCGGATCGGTGCCACGCACCTCGCGCACCCAGTCCGCCGCGAACGTGGCGCAGTCGTTCTCGAAGTAGGCGAAGCGCAGCGCGCGCCGGGCCTCGATGAAGGCGTCGAGATCGGCGTTCATTTGGAGCCCACTCCCAGCAGCTGGCGGTACTGGAGATTGGCCTGCAGCCACTTGCCCACCCACACGGCCGGGTTGCCGATGATGCTGGTGAGGTAGCTGAAGCCCATCTCGCCCGGATGCCGTGCCTGGTGCTGCGCATGATTCATGCGCAGCGCCGCCGGATTGCTGCGCACGTCGTAGCTCGCCGTGCGGCAGTCCATGCCGATCGACGCTGTCGTGCCGTCGCGCTCGATCTTCATCTGGTCCATCACGCCCACGAAGCGCAGCACCGGCTGGCCGGTGATCTGCAGCGTGGCCGCATCGACCAGCGCGATCCAGATGCGCACGCGCCGGTCCTGGTAGTCGGCCGGATCGCCGAGCGCGAGCGCGCGCGTGCCCACGTCAATCGGCGAGAGCGTCAGCGTGAGCTTCTCGGCCGCGCCGTCCTCGCTCTCGTGCAACTCGCCGATCGATCCCAGGTTGCCCAGGCCCAGCCAGGACTGACCCATCGTCTGTACGTTGACGGGCCAGGTGGTGTAGCGCACCGTGCCCGATCGAAGCTGCAGCTCCGCCAGCGCCATCACGCCGTAGGCGCCGGCACGGCTGGCCGCATCGAATCCCGAATTGGTGTTCACCGTCATTCCCAGGACTCCATCAGGTCGAAGCTGAAGCCGCCCTGCGCGCGCGACTCCGAACTCCAGTTGCTCTTCGTGTCGGTCCGGCGCATCAGGCAGGTCGGCCGGTCCCAGACGACCGCGCTGCCCGCGGCCACGGCGACGCGCAGCACCGGTTCGATCTGCACCACGATCAGGCCCGCGGCATCGGCGACCGCGTCGGCCTGCACGTGCAGCAGCTGGCGCTGGACCGACCCCTGGTTGACGCCGATCCAGTCGCCCTGCAGCAGCGTCTTGCCGGCCTGCGCGGCCCCCATCTGGATCGACAGCGACGATGCGCCGGCCAGTGCCGCCACCGCGGTCCAGGTGCCGCGCGCCGTGCCGCGCGGCACCGGTTGCAGCAGATCGCAGATCGCGAGCACGTTGACCTGGCCGCGCAATGCGTGGGCGAGCGCGCGCCATTGCGCGGCCTCGCTCATCGAGGGAATGCGCTCCTCGCTCACGAGCGCGCAGGTGCGCCGAGGCGGTGCCAGCACGGCCACCTGCGTGGAGCCGGTGTCGCCGCTGCTGAAGCTCAGGTCGAATGTCTGCAGGCCGAAATCCTGGCGCTTGACCGGCAGGTTCGGCGGAAGTGTGACGATGCTCATTGGGGCACCACCCGCATGCGCTTGAGTTGTTCCATCTGACCCTCGTTGTTGGCTTGGAGCACGCGATCGAGGTCGGCCATGACGGCGCCCCTGTCGGATCGCGAATCGATGTAGAAGACATTCGAGGGCGCGAAGTGCAGCGCCTGCGCGGCCGCACCGCCTCCCTGCAGGCTCACGCCCAGCCGTCCGTCGGCGCCGCGGCGCAAGGGCATGATGGCCTCGGCCCCCGCCTCGCCCATCAGGCCGATGCCCTTGGCAAACGGGAAGAACGTGGGGCGGTCGACGATGCTGCTCGAGTAGGCGTGCAGCGCGGGCGATGCGAAGACATTGCCCTTCGCGCTTCCGAGGCCGAAGAACCTGAACACGGTGCTGAAGACGCTTCCCAGCCAGTCGCCACCTCCACCGCCGCCTCCTCCTCCGCTCCCGCCCCCGTTGAACAGCCCCGTGATCGAGTTCGACAGCCACCCGGTGAACTTCTCCACCGCGGGCTTGAGCGTCGCGTCGTAGAGCGCATCGGCCAGCGCGCCGGAGACCTTCTTCTTGAGGGACTCGGCCATCTTGTCGAGCGCGCCTTCCTGGCCCTGCATCAACCCGGTGATGCCGTCCTTGAACGTGCCATTGAGATCGTCCGAGAGCTTCTTGGAGCGGCCTTCCTGCTCCTTCTTCTTTTCCCCGGCCGACTTGATGCCTTCGGCTTCGCGCGTGACCGTCAGCAGAGCCCTCTCCGCGTCGATGCGCTGGCTCAGCGCATCGATATAGCCGGGGATGACGTTGTCGGTGGCTTCGAGGTCGCGGTACTGCTGTTCGAGCTGCGCGATGCCCAGCTCCCGCAGGACAACCTGGGACTTGCCCTGCTCCTCGTTCCTCGCTTTCAAGGCCGCCGTCTGGTCGAGAACGCTCGAGGTGGCCCGGCGCATCGACTCTACGGACGGGTCTTGCCGTTCTCCCGCCGAATCCTTGACCGTAGTGGCACCGATCGTGGCCTCTTCGCCCTTGCGCGACCGCTCGGGCGCCTCGCCGGTGCACTGTGCACAGATCACCGTCGCGCCGGCATTTACGCCCTCGCGTGAGATCGAGCGCGCGCTGGCGTCCACCCTGCTCACCGGCAGGGATTTGCCCGGAAGGTTTGCACCGCGATCGGCACGAGCGCGGTCGACACCGATGACGCTGGGTTGCTTCAGCCCCTCGACGATCCGTCCGGCAAGGCTTTTCTCGCGTTCCTCTTCGGACTTCCGATCCGCGTCTTGTTGAATCGAATCGATGGCCGAGTTGGCCTGCCGGGTTCTTTCGCTCTGCGCCGCATTGCCGCGCGCATCCGCTCGCACGATCTCCGCACGCAGCGCGACGTCCTCCCGCGCTCTTTTCGCCGCCGAGGAACGATTCGGGAAACCGATCACGGCATCGCCACCGGTCACAGCGAACCTCCTGCCCTCTTCGGTTTCCCGCTCGTCGAAGCGCTTCTGCAGTCGGGATGCTTCGTCCAGTCTCTGCTGCGGGGTCTTTCGCCGCCCCCATTCGCGCGCGCCATCATCGATGGATGCTATGAAATCCGTCCCCGACTGCACCAAGCGATCGAACAAACCCCGGTTTGCCGCCGCGGTCCTCGCTTCACGGATCCGCGCTTCGGCGAAGAGCTTCTGAGCCAGGTCGCCGGCCGCCTCCTTCTGGCCGCCCGCCTCGAGCTTGCCTATCCGCTCGTACTCCGCCGGACCGAGAAACCGGCGCTCCCTGTTCAGTTCACGCGAGGACTTCGTCGGCTCGTCCCGAATCTTGGAGAACAGTTCCGTCGCATCCTCGATCGGCACCTTCCCGAGTCGATTCATCTCCACGACGGCCGTCGCCGCAACCGGCATCACGGAGCCGGACACCTTTCCGGACTGCACGAGCTTGACCAGGGCCTCCGATGCAAGGGCCTGCGTGGCGCCCTGCTTCGCGATATCGCTGGCAATCTTCTGAAGCTCGCTGTTCGAGAGGCCTGCGTAGTTGCCCGACGGGATCTTCGCGTTGGTGTATTCGACGTCCTCTCGGCTGCCTTTGAGTCCGGCTTTGTAGCCATAGGCGAGGGTATCGAGGGCAGCCTGCAACCTGTTCCCGGCAACCAGATTGGCGAGGGTTTCGATGGCTTGGCCGACCTGCTGGAGTTGGCCCGGCGCTGCGGAGGCGCCTGAAGCCGCGGTTGTGTTTCTTGATGGGAGAGCCATGTCCGTATGGTCCTTTCGATAGAAAGAAAAAATGAGGCCGACATCCGTCAGCCCCACGCTTCTTCGATGGGCCGAGGGCCCGTGCCGCCGCTAGGCGTTCAGCACCGAGATCCCCTCGTCCTCCATCACCTGCAGCTGCAGGAAAACCTCGCGCTGCCGCGCACGCGGAATGCAGAGGCGCCGCATCGCCACGTCGACCGCACCGAAGTCGAGCCCCTGGTGCCACGTGCCCGCGGGCCCCGCGACCACGCGCCACTGCGTGCGGCAGGCGTGGAACACCTCGAAGGCCTCCTGGTGTTCGGGCCAGAGCTCGAAGATGCGGATCTCCTCGCTGCCGGCCGCCGGCGAGACCAGCCGGACCGGATCGAGTCCGAGCGACGCACACTGGGTGCGAAGCTCGTCGTCGAGTTCGTCGTGAACACGTGTGTCGGCGCCGAGCACGTAGCGCGCGGCGCCCCTCAGTTTTTTACGGCGGCCGGGTATGCGTGCTCGAAGTAGCTGTAGGTGATGGCCGCCTCGAAGCCCGGCCATTCCTCCACCGCCGCGGCACGGTTCTCGGGCGTGCAGATGAAGGGCAGGCCGTCGTCGCCGGCCAGGCCCTTCCAGTCGGCCAGCACCATGTCGAGCAGTTCCCGGTCGTTGAGGCTGCGATCGTCCAGGCGACGCTGCAGGGTGTCGTTCTCGGTCTTCGTCAATCGCTTGAAGACCGCGTCGAAGCGCACCTCCTCGACCTGGCCGTCGCCCGGCACGCGCATGAGGACCGGCGCGGCGAAGGTGGGCTTGATCGCGAGCTTGAGTTTCTGGGGCATCTGGTGTGTTCCTTTCGTCTTCCGATGAACCCGTCGCTCAGCGCACGACGATCGACCACTCGTCGTTGCCCGCGCCGCTGGGCACGAACTCGAGCGGCACGGTGATCATCTGGACGCCATCGACATCGCTGTAGGTGGGCTTGCCGATCTGGGCGCGCGGCGACTTGATCTCCACCACGTTGGTCGCGCCCTGGCCATGCTTGAGCGCGAGCGCGACGCGCGTGCCGCTGCGCGCCATGCCGATCCAGTCCTTCACGGCCACCGCGGTGTTCTCGAAGGTGACGGAGCCGGTCGACACGCGCGCGGTGATGTCGACGGCATCGATGGTCATCAGGTCCCGCTTGACGACGGTGTTGCCCGCGTCGAAGGCGAAGGCACTGGCCGCGACGCCCAGGCCATCGAGGCTCAGCGTGGTGTTGGCCTTGTTCACGCCCAGCGGGTCCATGAACTTGCTGTAGTCGGCAGTCGGCAGCGGTGCATCGGCAGCCGGCACGAACAAGCCCGTGAATTCGAACTGCCACTTCGGGATGCCCTTGGCATCGACGGCGGCCTTCACGTTGCCGTGGGCGTCGGTCATCTTGTAGACGGTGCCGTCGACGTTGCCGTAGATGGTCAGCGACTCCAGCACGTCGGTGGTGGGCGCGAAGGTGGTGCTGACGCCGGCCGCGGTGGTGACGCTGATCGCACAGCCGCGCATCAGCGGAGCATAGGCCGGCACGTCGCCTGCCGCGGCCACGCCCGCCATCTCGACCGAGAAGGCGATCTTGCTGTACTGGGTCACGAGCACCGAGCCGCGCGAACCGAAGTACGGACGCACGTTGTCACGCTGGATCACGTCGCCTTCGATGGGCGTGAGCGTGACTTCGCTCACCAGGATCGCATTGGCGGCGCCGGTGGGTGCGGCGTCGGTGCCGCGCACGGTTTCGGCCTTGGCCAGGATGGCCATCTTGCGCATGAGTTTGGGCATGTTTGCGTTTCTCCGTTGGTTGAAAAAGCGGGTGAAAGGGATGGAATCGAAAGAGCCGAAAAACACGCACCGATTGCGCGATGCGCCTGGCACGACCGCCCGGTTCGCACGGGCGCGTCGATGCCGTCCTTGCCGATGCGTGCATGCGGCGCAGATGGAGAGCGGCGGGACCGAACGGACACATCGCCGTTCGGCACCCGCCATCAGCGGGTGGAAAAAGCGCGGACGCTCAGAGGTAGCGCCAGGTCCTCAATCGCAACGTGGCGCCGTGGCACTTGAGGCCGCAGAAATCGACGAGGCCCACCTCCGCGACCTGCACGCCGTCGGTGTCCTCGGTGTCTTCGTCCTCGTCCTTCAGCGGCGAAAGCGCGCAGGCGCCCCCAAGCGTCGGATCGGCGCGCACCGCATCGCGGATGGCTTCGATCAGGGCGTCGAACGCGAGCTCGGAACCCGCGGCGTCGTCGAAGGCGAGGTAGCCGCGCAGGGTCCAGGTGTCGATGGCGACACCACGCACCGCATTCAGCGCGTGTTCGCTGGTCTGCGCGCGGCGCAGCCACCAGCCGCGCAGCTGCAGGGCGTGATCGGGCAGCTCGTGCAGGAAGAGCGCGCGCAGCGCCGTCTCGTCCGCGAGATAGCGCTCGCGGTCGTGCACGCGGCCGATGGCGGGCACGGTGCCCAGCGTCTGGACGATGGCGGTGCGGATGGTGGCGAGTTGATTCATGCTTGGGCTCCGACAATCACGTCGCGCAAGTAATGCACGGCAGTTGCAAAAATAAAAGACATCGAATGGAGGCGTTCTTCGTTGTCGTTGGATCCACTGTCGCCGAGAAGGCCGCGATCACCGAGGCGGACATCCGTCCTCCGACGGTCTCGAGGCAGGCGTCAGCTGCCGCTCGCATTGCTGCGAAACCACTGCTTGATGCTTTCGGCAAGCAGCGCAGTCGCGATGGCCATCGCACCGCCGGATGCGGCGCCGAAGGCAGCGGCACGCTGCTCGACCGCACGCAAGCGGCTGTCGAGCGAATCGAAGCGCGCATCCACGGCATCCATGCGACGGCTCTGACGGTCCTGGCCTTCCTTGAGGGCCGACACCAGGCCGTGGATCTGACCGAGCAGGAACAGCTCCTGCGCGCGGATCTCCGGATCGTTCATGGCACGGGCCTTTCCGTGAGGAACTCGATCAGCGCGGCGTGGCGAAGCCGGTCGGCCGCACAGGCGCGGGCATTGAGCCGCTGGTTGTCCCACGCGTCGTCGACGACAAGACCGGAGTCAGCAGCACAGGCCGCGTCGGAGGTATCAGCAGATCCGCAGGCACCGGCAGGGACATCGGTTCCCGCCAGCGCGCTGTTCCACATCCACACAGCAGCGAGGCTGAGGCGATGGCGATCGTCGCCGACAGGGCCTGGCGGTGCCGCCTCGACGGCATCGTGCGGCAACGGCGCAGTAGCCTGCGCGCCGCGTGGGACCCGATCAGGGCGATCACGCGCAATGACGGGAGGGAGCACGAGAGCCACGCGCTGGCGCAGTTCATGGGAGATTCCTTCGAGAGCGAGATAGCGGGTCTGCAGCGCGCCCGCATCCAGCTGATAGCGGGTGGAGGCGGCGCGGCCGCGTTCGTATTCCTTGCGCAGGGCCTCGGCGGCGGCGGCATTGCGTTGCGCCTCCCTGCCCTGCCAAACCAGGCGCTCGCGTGTCGCGCCGGCCTCGTGGATGGCGGCGGCGAGCGCCGCGAGAAGGCCGATCGCCAGCATCGCCCCGGCGAGACGGAGCCAGGCCCTGGAGCTGCTGCTCATCCGGCGGCCTTCAGGCATTGCGCATGCAGGCGCAGGCGGTCTTTCCAGAGGCCCGCGCAGACCTTGTTGCCCGGCGCGGAGCAGTCGGTGCCGCCCGCGTACTTCCAGTCCAGGATGGCGTTGCAGGCCCCTTCGTAGTCCTCGGCATTGAGCCGGGTCACGAGCGTGGACACGCGGCCTTCGCGTCCGCCCGTGCAGAAATTGAAGGCACCGATGTTGTAGGCCAGGCTCACGTACGCGTCGTACTCGCCCTGGTGCAACGGCACCTTCACGCATTGCTTGAGCGCGCCCTCGTAGCTGCGGATGTCGCGCAATGCACGCTCGAGCGCGGGCACCGGCGTGGTGGTGTCGCCCATGCGCACGCCGTCGGTCGAGCCGAAGCCGATCGTGGGGACGGCGCTGCCGTGAACCGGATCCGGATAGGCCCGGTCGCTGTAACCCTCGCGCGCGACGATGCCGACCAGGCCCGCCGCGCTCAACGCCAGCGTGGCGAGTGCCTGCCGGGTGATGCCGCCTCGCGCTCGCGGACGCGACGCGTTCGATGGATGGATGTTGTTGTTGCCCATGACCAGATGGTCTGGCAAGGGGCATCGAACACTGAGGCGGACAGGTGTCCGCCGAGGGGGTGCGAAGGCCGCGGGCAAGGCCGCGGCACTATGCCGGCGGCGGCCTCCGGCCCATGAAGCGCAGGGTCAGATCTCGCCGCCGTGCCAGACGACGCGGCCGCTGATCCGAAGGTCGGCCGCCTGTTCCGCGCTCAGCATCTGCGGCTTGTAGGCCGGGTTGTAGCTAATGATCTGCAGGCCGCCGGTCGAGAAGTCCCGTTGCAGGACCTTCACGTAGTCATGGCCGTCGAGCTGGATGACATAGACGCCGTCCTGCTCGAGCGACCGGATGGCGGTGTCGACCAGCAGGATGTCGCCGTCGTTGATCTTGTCGGCCATCGAATCGCCGCGCGCATGCACGATCCTCGCGCTGGCCGGCTTGACGCCCTTGCGCGTCATCCAGGAGCGGCTGAACGCGAAGCGGCCCATGTTCTCCTGCGATCCGTTGAAGGCGCCGTTTCCCGCGCTGACCTGGACATCGAGCAGGTCGATCAGCACGAACAGCTCGTCATCGAGCCCCGAGGGCGGCGCACCCGCCTTGCCGGCGGGAAAGGGATTGAACTCGGCGGGATCGACGCCGAGCGCCAGCGCGATCACGTAGAGCTGTTCCAGGCTGGGATCGCTCACGCCGCGCTCGATGCGGCCGACGGTATTGAAGTGCAGGCCGCTGCGCTGGGCCAGGTCTTCGATCGTCAGCCCCTTTTGCTTGCGCAGATCCCGTACGCGGCCGCCCTGGGCGTGCGCCAGTTCGCCCACCCGCGATTTCACGTGGCCTTCGTCGACGGGAGGAGACGGCGGCGGTGTCAAGACAAACCTCGATTCGAGTTCATAGCATCAACACTAGACATAAACCAGGTTTCAGTCAACACAGAATACGACTTTTATCCACGAGACACCTCTCATAGGTCTCATTTCGAATGTTTAACTCGATTTGTGTTTATCATTGCAGCAACAAACACAAAATGCGATTAATCAATGATCATGTGTCTCATCAGGGTCGTAAAAACACTGTTTCTAGTGTTTTTTGGTCTTCCGCTCACTCTAAACGGTTTTGAACTTCAGGCCGAAGTGCGTGCTTTCGGGCCTGTGGAAGGTCGCCAGAGCGGGGAGATGACCCGATGAACGCGCCTGGCTACATGGACGAACGGTGGTTCATGCTGCTGCGCGCCGCCTGCCGCGGACGCAGGCAGGCCGCCATCGCCGCCCGGCTCGGCCTGAGCGGCGGCACGGTGAGCCAGGTGCTCAACGGCACCGGGAAATACGGCACGGGCCAGGCCACGACCACGCGGATCGCCCGGCGCGTGCTCGAGGTGCTGGGTCACGGCGGCGACGGCCCGGCCGGCGCGAAGCCGTTCCGCCATGCAGCGGACCACGCGGCAGGCAGCGTCCTGGCCCGGCGCATCTGCGCGACGCTGCGCAAGGAAGGCGGCTGGTGGTCGGCGCCGAATCTGGCGCGCCACTGGTCCTCGGCCGGCGACCTCGAGGCCATCGAGACGCAGCTGCAGGCGCTGCATGCCAGCGGCCTTCTCCAATGCCGCCTGCTGCCTTCGGCGCCCCAGCAGCCGACCTATGCCATCGCCGCGCAACGCGTGGCACCCCGCGCCTGCGCATTCAGTTCCGAAGGAGCTTTCGCATGACACAGCCACGCCCTTGCGGGCATTCCGTTCCCCTGCCTTTCGGGCGGCACGCCGATGCGGCGCGGCGCGCGATCCTCGGCCACCTGCAGGACCGCGGCGCGGCTTCGCAGACGGAGCTCGATCGCGTGCTGCGGACGCGCATCGCCGACCACCGCGACGACCCGGCCTGCTCGGGACTGCGCCAGCTGCTGTCGCTGCTGGCCAGGGCCGGCCACATCCATCGCATCGGAGCGCGGGGCAAGCGCCGGTGGAAATCGGGAACCGGGCCGCTGACCGAACGGACCGCCGCGGCGCGCCAGATCCCGATGCTCGGCACCAGCGTCTACCGGCCACCGGTTCCGTCCGCGGTACGCCAGGGTGCGATGGACTTCACCCGCATCCCCAGCGTCCTGCTCGGGCGCCGCTGTCCCTATCGCGCACCGTCGCCGCTTTCCGCGCCGGGTGGCTGACGCCATCCGAACGCCCCGCCCTTTTTCCAACCATTCCAGAGGAGTTCACATGCAACAGATGCACGCACATCCAGGCCATCGGCAGCTCGAGGCGTCGATGCCGCGCCCGACGATCAAGCCCATCGACCGCGACCGTCACCACGTGGTCCGCCAGCTCTGCGAGGAAGCCAAGCGCCAGAGCGCGGCGCTGGTGGGCTTCAAGGTCGCGGCGATGAGCACGGTGCACGAGTTCCTCGAGCGCAGCCTCATGGACTACGACGTGCACCGGGGCGGCAAGAAAGGCAACGTGACGCTGGTGAGCGCCGACGGGCGGCACAAGGTCGAGCGCCGCGTGCAGGACACCATTTCGTTCGACGGCCGGCTGCAGGCGGCCAAGGCGCTGATCGACGAATGCATCCAGAACTGGAGCAAGGACATCAACGCCAACATCCGCCTGCTGGTCAACGATGCCTTCCGCATCGACCGGCAGGGCCGGATCAACACCGCCCGCGTGCTCGCGCTGCGACGGCTGGAGATCGCCGACGAGAAATGGCAGCAGGCCATGCAGGCCATCGGCGACAGCATGAGGATCGCCGGGACCAAGCCCTACATCCGCTTCTACGAGCGCGATGACGCAACGGGCGAGTACACGCCCATCCACCTCGACGTGGCGGCAGCATGACGGCGCCCGCGCACGCCCTCTGCGCCTGGTGCCGCCCGCTCGAGCCGGGCGCGCCTCCCGCGGCATGCGAGACATGCGGACCGCCGCATGAAACCAGCGACCCGGCTCCGCCTGCGCCGCCCAAGGTGCAGATCGGCCCGACCGACATCTGACCCATCGTCCCGCCGCCACGCCGGCGCGCCCCTCCACCGACCGCAACACGAGATCGACAGAAATGAATCCCCCGGAATTTGTGAGCAGAACCCCGTGTCCCGTGCATGCCATGGAGGACGACGCGCCGGACAGCGGCGGCATGTGGAGCGGCCTGATGCAGGGCCGGGATGGCACGCCCCGTTCGCCGGCGAGCTGCGTCCGGTCCGCGCCGCGCTCGAACCGCTGCGGCGCGACGGCGCCCCGCCGCGCGGAGCCGAGCGCCGGCCGCTCGACGACCGATTTGCTGCCGCCGAGGCTGCAGGAGCTCATCCGCCTCATCGGCCTGCCGGCCACCATGCGCTTCGTCGAGCGCTTCGGGGGCTCGAGGATCTACATCCCCGCCCATCCCGCCGAGGACCATCCCTTCGTCGCGGTGATCGGTTTCGAGAACCTGCGCACGCTGAGCGCCGAGTACGGCATCGACGGGATCGGGCTGCGCTTCGAGCTGCCGACCGGGCGCAGGGCCCTCAATGCCGCGCGCAACGAACGGATCCGGGCGGAGTTCGACGCGGGCAAGTCGATCCGCGCGCTGGCCGCCGAGCACCGGCTCGTCGAGCGGCAGATCTCGCGGATCGTCGCGGAGGCTTCGCACGGATGAGCGCCGGCCTCACTTCGCCTGCAGCAGCGCCCCCGCCTCCAGCAGCACCAGCTCGTTGTCGTCGGCCTTGTTCGGCTCGCGGCTGCTCGAGAAGGGCAGGTTGTTGTCGTTGCCGACGACGATGTGGGTGGCATCCACCACGTCGACGTTCTCGATGGTGAAGAACGGGAACTTGAGCACGCCGTCGTTGAGCGGCTTGCGCGCGAGCTTGTCGGGGTCGGCGATGTTCAGCAGGTCGATGTAGCCGATCTTGCGCACCGGGCCGCCGACGTTGGCGTCGCTGAGCTCGACCTTGTAGACGCGCTTGAACTTCGCGATGTCGTGGAAGCAGTCGGTGCGCTTCTGGCCTTCGGGGCAAGCCTTGTCGCTGGTGCCTTCGCCGTTGTCGCGCTCGATGATCAGGCCCGTGGTGCCGTCGATCATGTTGAAGTCGCCGATGGCGTTGCCGTTGGCCTCGAGCACGTACTTCCAGTGGCGGCCGGTCCACTTCTCGCCCGCCACGTCGAACTCGAGCACGCGCAGCGCTTCCTTGCCCTCGACCTTCTCGAAGTCCTTGGCCTCGGCGTTCCACACCGGGCCTTCGAGCAGCGCGTAGAGCCTGCTGCCGTCCTTCGAGGCGGCCATGCCCTCGAAGCCCTTGGAGCGCTTGATCTGGAAGTCGACCGCGCCGCCGGGCACGCCGGGCGTGGTCACGGCCGGGTTGTCGGGCGAGCGCACGACCTTGCCGTCGACCTGGGTGTCGAACACGGCGAGCACCTTGCCCTTGAGGTCGGCCTTGATCAGGTAGGGACCGAACTCCTCGCCGATCCACAGCGCGCCGCCGGCGAACTGGAAGCTCTCGGGATCGAAGTCGGAGCCGGTCAGGTAGCGCTGCTTGCTGCCCTCGTGGACGATACGGAACGGCACCTTCTTGTCGGGGTCGTGCAGGAACACGGTGGCCAGGCGCTGGAACTTGCCGCTCTTGAAGTCGACCTTGTAGTGGTTGAGGTAGAGCATGAAGTCGGGCGAGTTGGCCTTCGCGCCGGCACCGTTGTCGGTAAGGATCCAGAAGCTGCCGTCGTCCATCTTCTTGATGCCCGAATGGCCCTGCAGCGGCTGGCCCTTGAAGGGCAGCGACACGCCGGTGCCGCGGCCGCCCGAGAGGCCCTCGACGCTGCCGATGGCTTCCACGCGCTTGGGCGTGGTGAACTTGCCGCTGACCTGCAGGTCGGCCGGCGCGTCCTTGGGCGCGGCGACGAAGCTCTGCGCGGGCAGCACGGCATGGCCGGCGAGGGTGGCGGGGAAGGCGGTCTGGGCCGAGGCACCGGTGGCGGCGAACGCAGCGGCGGCGGCCAGGGCGAGGAGGGAAAGGCGCGTCTTCTTCATGGAGGTCGGGAGTCCGAGTCGAAAACGCGAGACCTTGCCGACGACGCGTGACGCCGCGGTGACATGACTGCCACTAAGGTGCGATATCGATGATCACTTCACGCGACTCGGCCCGGCCTTGATCGTCGACCACGCGCAGCACGTAGCGCCGGCCCGACTCGGCCAGGTCGGGCATCCAGGCGAGGCCTTCGCCGGGCGCGGCACGGCCGACCAGCGCATCGTCGGCGAACCAGTAGAGGGTCTGCGTGCCCGCCGCGGCCTCGGCGCGCAGCACCAACGGCTCGGGCCTGGCCACGCGCAGCGTGTGGCGCACGCCGCGCAGCGGCGAGCTGATGAGCGGGGCGGCCTCGGGCGCGCCCGCGTCCTTCTGCTCGCAGCCGTCGGCGGGCACGCTGGCGCGCGGCAGGCCGGCCTGGCGGAACAGGCGGCGCATGTCGCTGCCCCATTGCTCGACCACCTGCTGGCGCGCGTTCGGCTGCGGGCCGCAGACCACCTTGCCCGTGGTCTCGTCGACCCACACGGCGCGATGCAGGTTGCTGACCTGGATCGGCGACTTGCCGGCGATGAACCAGGTGCGCGTGCGCACCGGGCACAGCGCATCGGGCAGGCCGCCGGTGGCGGCGCAGACCTCGACCTGGCGCAGGTTGGCCGGCTGCGTGACGGCAACCTCGCCGGGATCGAGCCGCTCGGCGCGCAGCGCGTCGACCATGCGCAGGAACAACGGCGCGGCCGCGTCGACGCCCACCAGCGCGGGATTGCTGCTGCCGTCGAAGTTGCCGACCCACACCACCAGCACGTGGCGGCCGAACACGCCCGCGGTCCAGGCATCGCGAAAGCCCCAGGAGGTGCCGGTCTTCCAGGCGATGGCGGGCCGCGCGGGCAGGGTGGTGTCGGGGCGCGGCGTCTGGCGCAGCATGTCGAGCGTGATGAACGAGGCCTCCTCGCTCAGCAGCCGCAGCGGCTGCGCGGGCCGCTCGTCGGGCGCGGGCTCGGTGTAGCGCAGCGGCTGCGCGATGCCGCCATTGGCCAGGGTGCCGTAGAGGCCCGCGAGCTCCTCGGGCGTGACCTCGCCGCCGCCGAGCACCAGCGCGAGGCCGTAGTGCGATTCGCTCTGCAGCTTCTGCACGCCGGCCAGCCGCATGAAGTCGTAGAGCCCGGGCTTCGAGAGCTTCGCGGCCACCGCGACCGCGGGCACGTTGCGGCTGCGGATCAGCGCCTCCTGCGCCGACAGCGGCCCCGCGAAGCGATGGTCGAAGTTCTCGGGCGTGTAGGGACCGAAGGCGGTCGGCGCGTCCTTCAGCATGGTCTTCGGATGCAGCAGCCCCTGGTCGAGCGCGAGCGCGTAGATGAAGGGCTTGAGCGTGGAGCCCGGCGAGCGCTTGGCCTGGGTGCCGTTGACCTGGCCCGCGATGGCATCGTCGTGCCAGTCGGCCGAGCCGATCAGCGCGCGCACCTGCATGGTCGAGGCATCGAGCAGCAGCGCGCTCGCGTTGTTCATGCCGACGTCGGCATGCGTGCGCAGGTACTGGGCCATCACGCGCTCGAGCGTGGACTGCATGCGCAGGTCGAGGGTGGCGCGGATCTCGACCGGCGCCGCGACGCCGGCATCGCTTCGCGGCTGCGCGAGCAGCATGTCGGTGAGGTGCGGCGCCAGGAAGGGCAGGCTGCCGCGCGACTGCGCCGAGAGCACGAGCTGCGCCTCGGGCGCATGCTGGCGCGCGGCGGGATCGCGCTCGGCCCACAGCGCCCAGAGCCGTTCGCGCGCGGCCTGCAGCTCGGTGTTGCGGCCGCGCTCGGCGATGCGCTTGACCGGGTTCTGCGGAATCACCGCGAGCGTGAGCGCCTCGGGCAGGCTGAGCCGGGCGGCGTCCTTGCGGAAGTAGATCAGGCTCGCGGCCTGCACGCCCTCGATGTTGCCGCCGTAGGGCGCGGTGTTGAGGTAGGCCTCGAGGATCTCGCGCTTGCCGTGGCGCGCCTCGATCCACAGCGCGGCGGCGATCTGCGCGACCTTGCCGCCGGCCGTGCGGCTGTCGATGCCGTAGAGCCGGCGCGCGAGCTGCATCGTGAGGGTGGAGCCGCCCTGGCGGCGCTCGCCGCTCGCGATGCGCCAGGCGCTGCGCACCAGCGCCGCGGGATTGACGCCCGGGTGGGCGTAGAAGCGCCGGTCCTCGTAGAGCAGCACCGCGTCGATCAGGGTGGGCGAGATGCGCTCGAGCGGCACCCACAGCCGGTACTGCTCGTCGGCCGCGAGCGTGAGCCGCAGCAGCTCGCCGCCGCGCGCGTAGACGGCGCGCGAGCTGCCCACGGTCTCGCTGAGCGGCGCATGCGGCCACAGCCGCAGCAGCGCGAGCAGCAGGGCCAGCAGCACGCCCGCGATCAGCGCCCGACGCGCGAGGGTCCGGGTCATGATTCGCTCCGCTCCGGCCTCAGTTCGCGACCACCTGGAAGCGCGCACCGGCCGAGCGCGCGTAGATGCGCCGGTCGTACATCGCCTCGCCGTAGGCCGCGGGCACCACGAAGTCGCCGACGTTGGTGGCGCGTGCCTTGTAGGTCACTTCGAGCAGGTTCTTGTCGACGCTGCCGTAGAACACCACGCGGTCCTCGCGGATGTCGGCGTACTGCACCTTCCAGGAGCCGTTGCCGCCCAGGCGCTTCTTCCAGACCGGCGCGTCGGCGTTCTCGCCCTCGGCGTCGTCGCCCACAGCCTGCAGCACGGGCTCGAGGCCGCCGGGCAGCAGGTCGACCAGCGCGACGTCGGCGATCTGCGGGCGCTCGAGGCTGCGCACGCGCACCCGCACCGTGACTTCCTCGCCGAGCTTCGCCTTGGTGACCGGATTGCCCTTGGCATCGAGCACCTCGTGGAACACCTCGAGTCCCTGGTTCACCGCGGTGTCGGGCAGCTTGCGCTCGAAGCCCTGCTCGGTCCAGCTGTAGTAGAGGTTGAAGTCGCTGTCGTTCGCGAGGCCCAGCTTCGCGGTGCCGGCGGGCACGGCGGCACGCGCCACCGGGTTGACCGCGCCGAGCGCGAGCGCCGCGGCCTTGCCCTGCGCATCGATGGCCGAGGCCGTGAGCTTGCCCTCGGCGTTCTGCGCCACGGCGTCGAAGTAGGCATCGACCGCCATCAGCATCGCGGCCGACGACAGGCTGTTGTACCAGCCGTCGCGCACCATGCCGGCCATGCCTTCCCAGACGGCGGGCTTCAGCGTCTTGAGCCGCGCCGGGAAGTGCCGGCCCACCAGGTGCAGCATCATGCTGTCGTGCACCAGCGGGTCGTAGTAGCGGCCCCAGACGTTACGGCGCTGGTTCTTCTCGCTGCGCGCGAGCAGGTCGGCCCACACGGGGTTGAGCAGCTCGTTGGCCACCTGCTCCTGCTTCACGAGCTGGTAGCTCGCCGCGAGGTAGACGGCGCCGAGGTCGTCGCTCCAGCCCGCGGCCTGCTTAGCCTGCTGGTTGCGCCAGGTCTCGCGCAGGTTGGCCAGCGCGGCCGGCACCACGATGCCCTGGCGCGTCAGCAGGTAGGCCGCCTGCGTACGCTGGCGCCAGCCGTCGAGCGACGAGTCGCCGCTGCCGAGCCAGCCCTGCAGGTAGGTGTTGGCGCGCTGCAGCAGGTCCTGCGGCACCGGCAGCTTGTGATCGCGCGCCTCCACCAGAAGATGCACCGCATAGAGCGTCGCGAAGGGATCGGCACCCGCGCCGGGCCACAGCGAGAAGCCGCCGTCGGCCGTCTGGCGCGCGCGCAGTTGCACGAGGTAGCGCTCGAGCGTCTTGCGCGCCTCGGGCAGCGGGCCCTGGTCGGCCGTACGGCCGCGCGCCATCTCCTTCAGCAGCTCGGGCCGGCCCGCGAGCAGCACGGCCGGGAAGGTCTGGCTCGTGATCTGTTCGGTGCAGCCATGCGGGTAGGCCTCGAGGTATTGCATCAAGCCGGTGGCGAAGGCCCAGGGGGCGGCCGACACCGCGAGGTCGCTGCGGCGGAAGTTCGGATAGAAGTCGCCCTTGCTCGCGATCTCGCCCGAGCGCTGGAAGCTGCCGGCCTGCACCAGCGAGACGAAGGGCGAGGCGGGCCGCACGCTCACCTCGGTGGCGAGCCGTGCGCTGAAGTTCTTGTGCGTGGAGGTGAACACCAGCGCCGAGGAACCCAGCACCGCTTGCTCCCCGGGCTTGGCGCGCACGTTGAACTTCGTGCTGGCCTCGCCGCGCTCGTTGACCTTGAGCGTCTGCGTCGCATCGCCGACCACCTCGAGCCCGCCCGAGGCGGTGAGCGTCAGCGCGATGGGCGCTTCCTTGCCCGAGCCGGCGATGTTGTTGGCCAGGCCCACGCCGACCTCGACCGTGTCGCCGGGCGCCATCGCGAGCGGCGCGTTCGGCAGGATCACCATGTCGCCGCGCACCGTGGTGCGGGTGCTCTTCGCGGCGGTGGTCTCGTCGTTCACGGCCACCGCCATCACGCGCAGGCTGCCGTTGAAGCTCTCGGGCACGGTGTAGCTGAACTCGCGGCTGCCGTTCACGTCGACCAGGCCCGACCAGTAGGCCACCGGCTTGTCGCGCTTGCGCTTGAACGGGTTCAGGTGCTTGCCGAGCTCGCCTTCGCCGTCGCCGCCGGGCGCGGCGCCTTGCATCAGCTTCTTGAACTCGGGCAGGATCAGGTCGAGCGTCTGCAGGGTGCCGACCTCGAGCGCGCGCTTCTGGAAGAAGTGCTTGAGCGGGTCGGGCGTCTTGTAGCGCGCCACCTGCAGGATGCCCTCGTCGACCGCGAACACCACGGCGCGCGTGGGCTGGTCGCTGGTGAGCTTCATCTTCACGGTCTGGCCGGGCTTCACGAGCTCGGTGCTCGTGAGCTGCAGGTTGGCCGTGCGCTTCGACAGGCTGGTCGCGAAGGGCGCGATGCCGTAGGACAGCGGGCTCATGTAGACCTCGTCCGAGGCCGGGTCGCGCACGAAGTGCACGTTGATGTAGCCGGTGCCCTCGAAGTCCTTGGGCAGCACGATCTTCTGCACCGAGGCGGTCTTGTCGGTCTTGAACCAGGCATGGGCATAGACCTTGTCGCGCTCGATGGTGATCAGGCCGGCGCCGACGTAGGGCGCGCGGATGCTGACCTCGATCTCCTGTCCGGGCTCGTAGTCCTTGCGGTCGAGCGTGAGCTGCAGCTCGGCATTGCGGTCGAGCGAGCGGCTGACGTTGGCGTTGCCCGCCACGCTGTACTCGACGCGGTTGAGCTCGAGCCCGCCGGCATTGCGCACCACGTAGGCGAAGTTGCCGGGCGTGCCGGTGTCGAGCGCGACGTTGTTGCCGGCCGCGGCGATGGCCAGCGGCTTCTCGTCGAGCACGATCTCCTTGCGGCGCGATTCGTAGCGGTACAGGCCGTTGTCCTGCTTGATCAGCACCGACAGCACCTTGCGCTCCACGCGCTGCAGCACCAGGTCGGCCACCGCGGTCTTCTTGGCCTGCGGGTCAATCGCGATCACGTGCGCGTTGCGCGCCGCGCCCTTGCTCACGTAGCCGGTGTCGCCGTCGACCTTGACGCCCACCAGGTAGGGCAGGTCGCTCACCAGCGTGCGCGCCTCGGCCGACACGCTGCGCCCGCCCTCGGGCTCGAAGGCCTTGGCCAGCACGTGCACCTGGTAGGTGGCGGCCTCGAAGCGCGACAGCCGCAGGTCGAACTCGGCCTTGCCCTCGACGCTGGTCTGCACGCTGCCGAGGTCGTCCACCTGCTTCTCGGCCGCGCGCTGCGGATCGAAGAAGGCGTAGTCGGCGAAGGCGCGGAACACCGGGAAGGCCGGGCTCAGCGTGAGCGTGCCCTCGACCTTGCGGTCGGGCGCGGGCGTGCCGAACAGGTTCTGCACGTCGATCAGCGCCTTCATGTCCTTGGGCTTCACCCAGCCTTCGGCGATCTCGCTGCTGAGCTTGGCCGTGACCTTGGTGCGGTCGGGCAGGAACTCCTGCACCTTCACCGTGGTGCTGCCCAGCAGCAGCCCCTGCACCTCGGGCGCGCCGGGCGAGGACTCGCGCGGCAGGTAGAGGTTGACGGTGTAGTTGCCGGTCGGCGAGGTGTCCTGCGTGGCGTGCGCGATCTCGGCCGCGCCGCCGGGGCCGAGGCGCAGCTTCTCGCGCCGCACGCTCAGGCCGCGCGCATCGATGATCTCGGCTTCGAGCGGCAGGTCGCGCAGCGAGGTGCCCCAGTTGCCGGCCTTCACCATCATCGCGATGTGCATGGTGTCGCCCGGGCGGTAGATGCCGCGGTCGCTGAAGACGTAGGCCGTCATCTGGTTCGGCACGCCGGCCGCGCGCAGGCCGCCGACATCGAAGCGCGAGATGTCGAGCGTGCGGTCGGTCTTGTTGAAGGGCAGGAAGCTCAGGTCGCCGTCCTTGCGCACCACCAGCACCACCGGCTGCTTCTCACGCTGGAAGCCCGCGAGGTTGGACAGCTTCGCGCGGCCCGTGGCGTCGGTGGCCTGCGACGCCACGATCATGCCGTTGCGGCCCCACACCTCGACCAGCGCGCCGCCCACGGGCTGGCCGTTGGCGATGCTCTGCACGAACACGTCGCGCGTGCCGTCGAGCGACTTCTTGGCGACGATGCCCAGGTCGGTGACCAGCACCAGCCGCTCGTCCTTCTGGTCCTCTGGGTTGCCGCTCTCGGGGTTGCCTTCGTCCTCGCCCGAGGACTGCTGCTCCTCGTCCTCGGACGACGCCTCGGTGGCGTCCGCTTCGCCCTCGGGCTTCTTCTTCGCCTTGGGATCGAAACCCTGCACCTTGAGCAGGAACACGCCGCGCCGGTCGCTGATGTCGCTGCGCAGGTACTCGGCGAAATCGACCGTCTCGTAGTGCGCCTTGCCGGGCGGAATGGCGAGCGGGATCTGCTTCTCGAAGCGGTCGACCAGGTTGTCGGTGCCGAGGCCGCCGTAGAACTTGGGATGCGAGAAATCGCCGTTGCTCTGCGTCACCAGGTGCTGCAGCTGCTGCGGCAGCAGGCGCCCGATCTCGACGCGCACGCCCGGCAGGTCGCGCACCAGGATCGGCAGCTTGCGCTCGCCCGACAGCGCGAGCAGCGAACCCTGGCTCATGATCGTGAGCTCGGGCGCGAAGGTCTTGAGCAGCTGCACGCTCTGGAAGGCCGTGCCGAGCTGGTAGCCGCCGGGCGTCTTCAGGCCCTTGGCCACGCGCACCAGCAGGTAGCGCCCGCCCTCGGCCTGCGGCAGGCGGAAGCTGACCGTCTCGGTCACCTCGCGCTCGCTGGCGATGGGCTGCAGGCCGATCTTCTTCGCGCGGCGCAGCACCGCGTCGGTGATCTTCGCGGGATCGGCGGACCAGTCGAACTTGTCTTCCGGGTCGCCCTTGGGATCTTCGGTGGCCGGCAGCAGCCAGGCCTGCACCAGGCGCGCCATCTCGCGCTCGTGCACCGGCATCGAGGCGCTGACATGCATCACGTGCTCGGGCTCGCCGTTCTCGCCCGTGACGATGGTGGGTTCGACGCTCGCGATGTCGAGGCTGAAGAGGCCGGGGATGTCGACCGCGCGCGAGACGTCGTTGCGCTGGCCCGGGCCGCCCTTCTGCGCCACCGCGCCGGAAGTGAGGCTCAGCAGCACGGGGCGGGTCTTCTCGGGAATGGGCAGGGGCTCGGACTGGACCGTGGCCGTGAGGCGCAGCTTGTCGTAGCTGACCGTGAATTTCTCGCTCGCGCATTTGCCGACGCTGAAGAACGAGCTGCTGCAGGCCTGGTCGTAGGTGAGCACCAGCCGCTTCTCGAACTCGGCGGTGTTCACGGGATGCGAGAAGCGCACCTGGAACAGCGCGCGCCGCACGTTGGCCTGCACCGGGTCCTGGTAGAACTCGGCGCTCGCGATGCGGGCGCTGAACTCGGCCGAGCTGAAGTCGTACTTGCGCTGTTCGATCTCGATGTGCGGTGCCAGCGCCTCCTTCGAGAGCTGCACCTTGTAGGCCTGGCCCACCGGCCAGTCCTGCGCGGGCAGGAACTCCAGCTTCTTGGCATCGGTCCAGGTCCAGCGGCCCGCGATGGCCGGCTCGATGCCGACGCCCGTCGCCTCCTGGCCGACACGCGCGATCGGCGCGACCGAGGCCGAGAAGTTGATGACGACCGGATTGGGCCCCTTGTCGAGCTCGATCTGCGTGCGCGGCGGCGGCACGATCTGCGCCGTCGCCACCACGGGCTCGACGCGATCGGGCGTGAGGCCATGCCACCACTTCAGGAGCTGCGGACTGGCCATCCACCCCGCGAACGCCAGCAGCACCAGCAGCAGCACCCAGGCGAGCCGCTGCTGCAGCCATTGCAGCCCGAGCAGCAGCAGCGCGCCCGCGATGCGCAGCCAGCCCGGGGGTCGCCAGGAACCGATGAGCCCGCGCGCGAGCGGGCGCAGGAAGCCGAGCGCGCGGCCCAGCCCGGTGAAGAGCACGTCGCTGAGCGACGCGAGTTTTCGATTGGCAACTTGAAGCATGGAGGCTCCCCCGGTGTTTTTGTCGGCGTCTGGCAGTCTGTCCGCGGTCTGTGAACCCATGGCGGCGTGTGTGAAGTCTGTGTGAAAACCGCACAGGCCCGCGCCCCGGCCCGGCTCAGGGCGAGAGCGCGGGCTTGTTCACCATGAGCCAGAAGACCACGACCATGGCCACGAAGGCAGGGTAGCCGAGCCACTCCCACCAGCGCTGGTAGCGTGCATACAGCGGCGGCAGCGGCTGGCCTTCGCGGTGCGCCTGCCCGGCGATCGCGGCCATGCGGATCTGCAGCCACACCACGGGCAGCCAGCAGGCGCCCGCGAACACGAAGAGGCCCAGCGACAGCGCGAGCCATGGCGTGGACAGCGGCCAGCCCGCCATGTGGGCGAGCGCGAAGCCGGTGGCCGGCTGCAGGATCACGGTGGGCGTGGTGAACCACCAGTCGGCGCGCACCACCAGCCGGCTCACCACCGCCTGCGCCGCCACGCTGCCGCTGCGGTTGGTGAAGAACATGTAGAAGGCCGAGCCAAGCCCGGTGCCGACCATCAGCACGCTCGAGACGATGTGCAGCCACTTGAGGACCAGGTAGGTATTCATGGCACGGCGCGTCGGTACAGGTGCCACAGCAGCGCGGCGATCGGCAGGTTCTTGAGCAGCGGGCCCAGCGGATGCAGCCACAGCGCCGGCTGCAGGCCGGTGGCGACGGCCGTCATGAGCAGCAGCAGGCCGAGCGCCGCGAGGTAGCTGGCGCGACCCGGCCGCCACCACAGCGCGAGGCCGACGAGCAGGTCGGCCGCCGCGCCGCCGACGATCAGCAGCTGCACCAGCCAGGGCGGCGAGGCGATGCCGGCCTCGGCCAGCACCCGGCGGCTCTGCCCGTCGAGTTCGACGATGCTGACGACGGCCGTCACCAGCCAGACCGCGACGAGGCTCAGGCGCAGCAGGCGGTCGTCGTCGGCCGGGCGGGTCATGGCATTCGCGGCGTCTCGTCGACCACGTCCGTCACCATGCCCCAGCGCGCGAACTCGGGTTCGAACTCGGGCAGCGCGAGCAGGCCCATGCAGGCCTGCGCGCCGACGGGCAGCGCATCGCCGCGCGCGAGCCGGCGCGCCAGCAGGATGGCGGCCATGCAGGGAATCTCCGGCCCATGGTTGTCGTCGGCCGCGATGTGCCAGGCGCGGTGCGCGGCGGCGCCTCGTGCGTCGATGCCTTCGACGCGCACCACCATGCCGCCGAGCGCGCTGCCGAACGCATCGAACAGGCCGCCCGTGGCATGCAGCAGCGGCGCCAGCTTCTGCGGCGCGGGCAGCAGGCCGATGCGGCGCAGGGCCGCCAGGAAGGCGAAGGCCTGCTGCGTGAGGCCCACTTCGAGCGCGGCGCGGAACATCACCGACTGCACGCCGGCATGCCGCACCGGCAAGAGTTCGAGGTCGGGGATGTCGCACAGCGCGCCGCGGCGCGGGCGCATGCGCGCGAAGCGCACGGTCGAGGGCCGGGCCCAGCCGGGCTGCTCGGTCCAGCGGCCGTCCTGCCAGACGCGGATCGGCGCGCCGCAGTAGGCGAGTACGCCCGCGAGCGTGGCCTCGCCGCGCGGCGCGCCCTGGGCCGGCGCGATGCAGATGTCGATGCTACGGACGCCCTGCCAGCCGGCCGCGAGGTGGTCGACCACGGCCGAGGAGAGGGCAGGCACGGTGCTCGCGCCCGTGATGGCCGTGCGGCCCGCGCTGCGGAAGGCGCCGTCGAGCGCCACGGGAAAGTCGCAGACGAAGCGGCGGCCATCGGCCAGGTCGATGTAGTGCGCGCCGGCGGCGGCCACCGCCTGCGGCACGCGGTAGTCCTGGTTCTGGAACGGGCCTGCGGTGTGGATGACGAGCTCGACGCCGAGCTCGCGCAAGCCCCGCGCGAAATCCGGCGACTGCGCATCGACGCGAACGGCACGCGCCTCGCCCGCCAGCGATTGCGCGAAGGCCGTCGCCCGTTCGAGATCACGGCCACCCACCAGCAGCTCGATGGCCGCATCGGCGGCCAGCGCGCGGCTGATGCGCGCGCCAAAGTTGCCGTAGCCGCCGAGCACCAGCGTCTTCATGCCAGGCTCGCTCCGGCCACATGCCCGCGCGTGAAGGCTTCCTCGAAGATCGAATAGCCCGACCAGTCGGCATGCGCGAACGACAGCCGGCCCGCGATCACGCTGCCGCGGTGCGCATCGTCGGGCGCGGTGCGCTGCGAACCGATCTGCGCCAGCAGGCCGGGCCGCGGAATGGCCATGGCATGCCCGTAGCGCGTGATCTCGATGCGCGTGGCCAGCGCGGGCAGGTCGGGGTGCGGCACCGAGAGCTCGGCCAGCAGGTCGTCGCGCCAGCCGGTCCACGGCCGCTCGAGCAGCAGGCGGCGGCCGTCGCCCGCGTCGTAGCGGCTCGGGCCCAGCGGCCGGTACCAGCTCAGCACGGTGCCGCGCGGCGTGGGGTCGAGCGTCTGGTGGCGCGCATCGACATAGCCGAGGCCGCGCGTGCCGTAGACCACGTTGTCCCAGCTCGGCGCGGCACCGGGGCGATCGACCAGCGGGCCGCGCAGGTGCACGTTGGCCACCAGCCACGGCGCATGGCGCACGTGCGCGGCGGCATGCGCGAGCACCGCGGGCGCGTTCTCGACCACGCGCGCGGCGACGAACACCGGCAGCGCGACGATGCAATGCGCGGCCTGCCAGCGCACCAGCGATTGCGAGGCGGCATCCCAGGCATCGACCTCGACGCCGCCACGCACCTCGGCGATGCGCACGACCACCTGGCCGGTGCGCAGCCGCTCGCCCAGCGGCTTGGCCAGCTGCTTCGTGAGCCAGCCGTTGCCCTCGGGCCAGGTCAGCACGCCGTCGCGCTCGGGGTTGGTGTCGTTGGCGCTGCCCGACGGATCGCCGGGTGCGTGGAAGCCGTGCCGGCTCGCGAAGTAGTGGATGCCGGCCCAGGCCGAGACCTGCTCGATGCCCGCGCCGTAGTCGTCGCGGCAGCAGTAGTCGAGGTACCAGCGCAAGTGGTCGTCGCTGAAGCCCTCGCGGTCGAGCCAGGCCGAGAAGGCCTGCGCATCGAGCGCCAGCAGCTCGGGCGTGACCGCGACCTTGAGCGTGGGAATGGCGAAGTGGGCCGCATGCTGGAGCGCGTCGATGCGCTGCGCGAAGCGGCGGTACTGCGCCTGCGTGTCGGCGCCCACGCCATGCACCGGCAACAGGCCGTCCTGCCACTCGCCGTGGAAGAACAGCCGCTCCTGCGGGCTGTGGCACAGCGTGCGCTCGTCGTATTCCCAGCGGCCGGCCACGCGCCGGCGCAGGCCCAGTTCCTCGAGCAGGTCCTGCACCTCGCGCGCATCGTCGCCGGGCACCGGCAGGTAATGCGCGCCGAGCGGGCAGGCGATGCCGTTGACCATGCCGCCGCGCGCATTGCCGCCCGCGCTGTCCTCGAGCTCGAGCAGCGCGAAGTCGTCGATGCCCGCGAGGCGCAGCGCGCGCGCCGCCGCGAGCCCGGCGACGCCGCCGCCGGCGATCAGCACGCGGGTCTTGCGGGTGCTCGCGGGCGCGCGCGACTTCAGCGTGCCGTCGCGCATCGCGTGGCCGCGCGCCATGTCGATGCCGGTGAAGCCGCCTTCGATGGGCGGCGGCGCATCGCAGCCGGCGAGCGCGAGCGCACCGGCGGCGCCGACCGTGCCGAGGAAGCTGCGCCGCCTCATGGCCGCATCGCCCGCGCGCTCAATGTGCCATGACCTTGCCCCACTCTTGCTCATAGGTGGTGACGAGGACCTGGTTGGAGAGCCGGTTGACCTCGGCCGGCACGCGTGCCATGTCGAGCGGGAAATCGAACATCAGCGGCAGCGTGGGCGCGGACAGGAAGCGCAGGCCCGCGGGCAGCGCGTCGGGCTTCCGGTAGGGGCGGTGGCTCGCGATGATGAAGCCCCATTCGCCGAAGCTCGGCACATGCACGTGGTAGGGCGTCGCGGTCAGGCCCACCGACTCGACCGTCTGCGCCACGGTCCAGAAGCTCTTGCGCGCCACCAGCGGCGAAGTGGTCTGGATCACCGCGTAGCCGCTGGCCGCGAGGCGCTTGTCGAGCAGCGCGTAGAAGCTGTTGGTGTAGAGCTTGCCGATCGCGAAGTTGGTGGGATCGGGGAAGTCGACCACGATCACATCGAACAGGTCGTCGTCGCCGCGCTGCTGCAGCCACTGGAAGGCATCGGTGTTGACGATCTTGAGCTTCGGCGACGACAGCGAATGGCCGTTGAGCGCGGCCAGCGTCTCGTGGTCGGTGAACAGCTTTGTCATGTTCGGGTCGAGCTCGACCAGCGTGATCGACTCCACCGAGGGGTACTTGAGCACCTCGCGCACCGCCATGCCGTCGCCGCCGCCGAGCACCGCCACTTTCTTGGGGGCGCCATGCGCGGCCATCACGGGATGCACCAGCGCCTCGTGATAACGGTACTCGTCGCGCTCGGCGAACTGCAGGTTGCCATTGAGGAACAGCCGGTGCCCGAGCAGCCCGCGCGTGACCACGATGCGCTGGTAGGGCGAGGTGGCGCTGAAGACGATGCGGTCCTGGTAGAACTTGTCCTCGGCCAGCGTGGTGATGTGGTCGGCGCCGATGAAGCCGCCCAGCAGCGCCGCCAGCGACAGGAAGCAGGCCAGCGCATGCGCGCCCACGCGCCGCAGCTCGTGGCGGAACAGCCAGAGCGCCCACACCGCCACCGCCGCGTTCATGAAGCCGAACAGCAGGCCGGTGCGGATCATGCCGAGCTGCGGCACCAGGATCAGCGGGAAGGCCACCGACACCGCGAGCGCGCCGAGGTAGTCGAAGGTCAGCACCTGCGACACCAGGTTCTTGAGCGCGACGTTGCGCCGCAGGATGCGCATCACCAGCGGGATCTCGAGCCCGACCAGCGTGCCCACCACGACCACCAGCCCGTACAGCAGCAGCCGGAACGCACCCGGCGCGTAGGCATTGGCCAGGAACAGCACGGCCGGCAGCGCGCCGCCGATCAGCGCCACCATCAGCTCGATGCGCAGGAAGTGGGCCGGCAGCTGGCGGTCGAAATAGCGCGACAGCCACGAGCCCACGCCCATCGCGAACAGGTAGGTGCCGATGATGGTGCTGAACTGCAGCACCGAGTCGCCCAGCAGGTAGGAGCTGAGCGCCGCCGCGCTGAGTTCGTAGACCAGCCCGCAGGCGGCCACCACGAAGACGCTGGCGAGCAGCGCGATCTCGACGGGCTGCGGCCCGCGCGCATCGGCCGGGCGCGCGGACAGGGCCTGCTCCTCGCTCAATGGATGGCGGCGGCGACGATGATGCTGATGCCCAGGCTCATCGCGGCGACGACCAGGCCCAGTGCCACGTTCTGCTTCTCGACGATCTCGCCCCAGAGGTCATAGGGCGTGATCTTGTCGATGATCAGGAAGCAGAGCCAGAAGATCACCACGCCGATCAGCGCGTACACGAGCGATCCGAGGACCACGCCAGGTTTCAGCCATTCAAATCCCATGGGGACCTCCAGTCGTATCTGTATCTATCAGTCGATGAATCGGCAGCGCGATCTTCGTCATTTGTGGCCGCCGCCGCTCGAGGAGCCGCCGTAGGAGCCGCCCGAGCTGCGGAAGCCGCCGCCCGAACCGCCGCTGCTATTGCTGCTGCAGGTGCTCAGGATGATGAGCAGCACGATGATCACGATCGCGATCACCACGATCGTGCCGCAACCCAGCCCCGAGGCCGCGCTGACCGGCGACGCGTCGGAGCGCTCGAACAGGTCCTTCTTGGCATCGAGCTTGAAGGCCGTGGCGACCGCGCCGCTGTCGATCTTGCTGCCCGAGGACCAGGTGAGCTCGTTGACCGAGCGCTCCATCGACAGCAGGGCGCCGCCGACCGCGAAGTCGCGGTTGAAGGTCTTCTGCCCGCGCTCGACCTGCCAGTAGAACTCGCCGGCCACGTAGGTGGTCTCGGCGTTGTAGGCGTACTGCTGCTGGTAGCGCTTGCCGAGGTAGGTGGCGGTGCTGCCGTTCTCGGCCATCACCGGCGCGCCGGTGGTGGGGCGCACCATGCTCCAGCCGTCCTCGGCGTCGACCAGGAAGCTGAAGCCGCGCTTCTTGTTGTAGAGCAGGTACTCGTCCCAGCCGAACTGCTCGTCGTCGCCGGGCTCGCTGCCCATGCGGTGCTGGAAACCCACCACCTGCCACTGCGCGCCCTGCAGCTGGCCCATGCTGCCCAGCGCGATCAGCGGGCGCACCGGCTCGTTCTGCGCCGCGTGCTTGAGCTCGCCGCCGATGCCCTGCGACAGGTCGATGATGCTGTTGCACGAGCGGCAGGTGACGCTCTTGCTGTCGGCCAGGTTGAGCGTGACCGGCGAGCCGCAGTTGGGGCAGTTGAAGCTGCGGCCCTTCTCGTCCTTGGCCGAATCCTCGCGCAGGCCCGTGAGCTGCAGCGATTCGAGATCGACCGAACGGCCCAGCGAGGCCGTGGGCGGCTGCGAACCGTAGTCCAGGCTCAGCACCAGGCCCTTGTCGTTGCGCAGCTCGACCACCTGGAACGGCCGGCCGAGCTCGGGCAGGTGCGGCAGTTCGCCCTGCGCCGAGACCAGCGTCACTTCCTCGTTCGAGGCGACGGTGTAGCTCTGGCCGTTGAAGGCGCTGGTGGCGCCCACGCGCAGGTCGGCCGCGGCCGGCGCCGTGCGCTGCAGTTCGAACGGCAGCGAGAAGACGTAGGCGCCGTTGTCCTCGCTGAGCACGCCGGTGCGGTCGCCGTCGAGGGCCGCGATCCACTCGGTCCAGCGGCCGCCGGCGTACTTGTACTGGAGCCGGCCGACGATGGTGAAGGGCTTGTCCTGGATGCGGCCCGCGGCGAACAGCTGCAGCGGGCTGAAGTCGTCGAACAGCTCGGCCATCTTGCCGGTGCGCGCGAGCGTGTCGCCCTGGCGCACGACGGTGCTCTGGCAGTAGGGGCAGACCGCATGGGTCGACTGGGCCGATCGGAACTCGACCGGCGCGCCGCAGCCGGGGCAGGGCGCGCGGTAGTAGCGCTGGGTGCCGCCGGCTTCCTCAGCCATGGCGCGCACGCGCGGGCGCGAGGCCCGCAGCATTCTTCCAGCCGATCATGCCTCTCACGCCCGTCGAGCGGGCGTCAGGCGCTATACAGAACATAGCGCCGGGTCAGACCAGCTTCTTGAGCAGTTCGACCTTCTTGGCGTCGAACTCTTCCTGGGTCAGGATGCCCTTGGTCTTGAGTTCGCCGAGCTTCTCGAGCGTGGTCATCACGTCGTTGGGGTTCACCACCGCCACCGCCGGCTGCTGCTGGGTCGCGGCCGCCTGGGCCGCCGCGTTCGGGCTCAGGCCCTGCGCGAGGTTCTGCGCCAGCACCTGGCCGAGCGCCACGCCGGCGCCCAGGCCCATCGCGTCGCCCGCGATGCCGCCGCCGTTGGCGGCACCCTCGGCGAACTTGGGGATCGCCTGCGCCGTCTGGTACTGCATGAACTTGCCCATGTCGTTGCCGACCATGCCCATGCCGATCTTCTGGTCGAGGATCTTCTGCAGTTCCTCGGGCAGCGAGACGTTCTGGACCGTGATGTTCTCGAGCTTGATGCCGATCTTGGCGAACTCGGGCACCAGCTGGGCCGCCAGCGCCTGCGCGAACTGGATCTGGTTGGCCGCGAGGTCGAGGAAGGGCACGCCGCTGGAGGCGATGGCGTTGCTGATGTTCTGCAGCACCAGGCCGCGCAGCTGGCCGTCGAGGTCGGCCACGGTGTAGGTGTCGCGCGTGCCCGAGATCTCGGTGTGGAACAGCTTGGCGTCGCCGATGCGGAACGAGTAGTTGCCGAAGGCGCGCAGGCGCACGGCGCCGAAGTCCTTGTCGCGGATGGTGATGGGCTGCGGCGTGCCCCACTTCTGGTCGACCTGCTGGCGCGTGCTGAAGAAGTAGACGTCGCTCTTGAACGGGGACTCGAAGAGCTTGTCCCAGTTCTTCAGGTACGTCAGCACCGGCAGCGTCTGCGTGCTGAGCTTGTACATGCCGGGGCCGAACACGTCGGCCACCTGGCCTTCGTTGACGAACACCGCGACCTGCGACTCGCGCACCGTCAGCGAGGCGCCGTTCTGGATTTCCATTTCCGCCATCGGGAAGCGCCAGGCCAGCGTGCCATCGCCGGACTCGGTCCACTGGATGATGTCGATGAACTGTTTCTTGATGAAATCCATCAGGGCCATGGCTGCGCTCCTCTAGAGGGTTTTTGTGCGGACTTGGCATATTGCCACAGCGACTTGACCGCGGACCCGTGCTTTTGGTCATTTTGGTCATGGCTGCACCCTGGCCAGGCGTCATAGTCCGTCATCGTCCGAGGTCTACAATCGGCGCCCCCAGAAGAAGCGCCTCAGGAGCAACGGCACATGTCTGACACGACCCCTTCGTCATCCTCGACTCCCTCGCCCGAAGACAAACGCGCCGAACTTCGACGTGCCGCCCTCGAGTACCACGAGTTCCCGGTCCCCGGAAAGATCTCGATCGCCGCGACCAAGCAGATGGTCAACCAGCGCGACCTGTCGCTGGCCTACTCGCCCGGCGTGGCCGCGCCCTGCGAGGAAATCGTCAAGGACCCGGCCAACGCCTTCAAGTACACCGCGCGCGGCAACCTCGTGGCGGTCATCACCAACGGCACCGCGGTGCTGGGGCTCGGCGACATCGGCCCGCTGGCCTCCAAGCCGGTGATGGAAGGCAAGGGCGTCCTGTTCAAGAAGTTCGCCGGCGTCGACGTGTTCGACATCGAGATCGACGAGAAGGACCCCGCGAAGCTGGTCGAGGTGATCGCCGCGCTCGAACCCACCTTCGGCGCGATCAACCTCGAGGACATCAAGGCACCCGACTGCTTCTACGTCGAGCGCGAGCTGCGCAAGCGCATGAAGATCCCGGTCTTCCACGACGACCAGCATGGCACGGCGATCACCGTGGCGGCGGCCATGCTCAACGGCCTGAAGGTGGCCGGCAAGGACATCGCCGACGTGAAGCTCGTGACTTCGGGCGCGGGTGCCGCGGCGCTGGCCTGCCTGAACCTGCTGCTCAAGGTCGGCCTGAAGCGCGAGAACGTGTTCGTGACCGACCTGGCCGGCGTGGTCTACGAAGGCCGCACCGAACTGATGGACGACGACAAGCGCCAGTACATGCAGAACACCACGGCGCGCACGCTGGCCGAGGTGATCGAGGGCGCCGACGTGTTCCTCGGCCTGTCGGCCGGCGGCGTGCTCAAGCCCGCGATGGTCGCCAAGATGGCGACGCGCCCGGTGATCTTCGCGCTGGCCAATCCGAATCCGGAAATCACGCCCGAAGACGCGCGCACGGTGCGCGACGACATCATCATGGCCACCGGCCGCACCGATTACCCGAACCAGGTCAACAACGTCCTGTGCTTCCCGTACATCTTCCGCGGTGCGCTCGACTCGGGCGCGACCACGATCACCGACGAGATGGAGATCGCCGCGGTGCACGCCATCGCCGAGCTGGCGCAGGCCGAGCAGAGCGAGCGCGTGGCGGCGGCCTACGTCGGCGAGAAGCTGTCGTTCGGCCCCGAATACCTGATCCCGAAGCCCTTCGACCCGCGCCTGATGATGAAGATCGCGCCGGCCGTGGCCAAGGCGGCCGAGGAAAGCGGCGTGGCGCTGCGTCCGATCAAGGACATGGACGCCTACCGCGACAAGCTGCAGAGCTTCGTCTATGCCTCGGGCACCACCATGAAGCCGATCTTCGACGCCGCCAAGCGCGCGCCGAAGAAACGCGTGGCCTATTGCGAGGGCGAGGAAGAACGCGTGCTGCGCGCGGCGCAGATCGTGGTCGACGAGGGCATCGCGCGCCCGACGCTGATCGGCCGCCCGGCCATCATCGCCCAGCGCATCGAGAAGTTCGGCCTGCGCCTGAAGGAAGAGCTCGACTACGACGTGGTCAACGTCGAGCAGGACCACCGCTACCGCGACTTCTGGCAGACCTACCACCGCATGACCGAGCGCAAGGGCATCACGGTGCAGGTCGCCAAGATCGAGATGCGCCGCCGCCTCACGCTGATCGGTGCGATGCTGCTGCACAAGGGCGAGGTCGACGGCATGATCTGCGGCACCTGGGGCACCACGCTGATCCACCTGCATTACATCGATCAGGTGATCGGCAAGCGGCCCGGCGGCTGCGCCAGCACCCCGCAGGACGTGCCGGTGTATGCCTGCATGAACGGCCTGCTGCTGCCCGACCGCCAGGTGTTCCTGGTCGACACCCACGTCAACTACGACCCGACGCCCGAGGAACTGGCCGAGATCACGACCATGGCGGCCGAGGAGATGATGCGCTTCGGCCTCAAGCCCAAGGCGGCGCTGCTGTCGCACTCGAACTTCGGCACCAGCAACGAGCCGAGCGCGCTGAAGATGCGCAAGACGCTCGACCTGCTGCGCGTGCAGGCGCCCTGGCTCGAGGTCGATGGCGAAATGCACGGCGACGTGGCGCTCGACAGCAAGCAGCGCGCGGTGGTCATGCCGCACAGCGCGCTGGCCGGCGATGCCAACCTGCTGGTTTTCCCGAACATCGACGCGGCCAACATTTCCTACAACCTGCTCAAGACGGCGGCCGGCGGCAACATCGCGATCGGCCCGGTGCTGCTCGGAGCGGCCAAACCTGTGCACATTCTCACGGCGAGCGCCACCGTGCGGCGCATCGTGAACATGTCGGCGCTCACGGTGGCCGACGCCAACGCAGAACGTTAAGCTTTAGCAAGCATTTCTTCGAGAGTGGACGCCAACTTATGGCGTCCCTGTCAAGCCCTCGATGCTGCTCAAACTTTGGGCAGTCGCTTGCTATTTTCGCCAGCGTGGTGCACACTCGCGGGCTTGGATTTGCGGGTTAACCCCAAGGTTGATCGCTGATCCGAACCCCCCGCTCTTTTCTTGTGGTGCCTCTTTATGGCGATGGCGTCTTGCGCCTCGATCACGTCCTCTGTCGCTAAGTTTGCGCTCACCGGCTTCATGCTGGCAGCGCTGGCGACGACGGGGGCCGAGGCCCGCGGATGGTTCGGCGCCGGGAATTCCACCGCCCAGGAAACGATTGCGCTGGCCGAGCTGCCGGTGCAAGGCCAGCGTACCTACGAAGCCATCCTGAACGGCGGTCCCTTCCGGTACGACAAGGACGGCTCGGTGTTCGGCAATCGCGAGCGGCTCCTGCCCTCGGCCCGGCGCGGCCACTATCGCGAGTACACGGTGAGCACGCCCGGATCGCGCGATCGCGGTGCCCGGCGCATCGTGTGCGGCGGCGAGAAGCGAACGGCACCCGAGGCCTGCTGGTACACGGCGGACCACTACGCGAGTTTCAGACGGATCACGCCATGAGCGACGACAACGACTTGAGCGGCGCACCGAAGCGCCCCGAAGAAATGATGATGACTATGGAAAGACCAGCGGAGATGACTTTATCCCTTCGTGCCGTACGCCCGAACATCGTGCAATCGATTCGCGCGTTCCGCGTGAGCGACCTGCAGGACGCCGCCAATGCGGCGGGCCAGCACTTCCTGTATGCCAACCTCGGCAACGCACAGACCAAGCAGGACGTGCTCGACCTGATCGCCCAGCAGTTCACCTTTCCGGCGCACTTCGGCAAGAACTTCGACGCGCTGTACGACTGCATGACCGATCCGTTGCATAAATCGGGCCCGCAGCCCGGTTTCGTGATCGTTCTCGAACAGATCCCGGCCAACGGCAAGTTCGACAAGGAAGCGCGCGAGCAGCTGCTCGACATCTTCCGCGACGCGTCGGACTACTGGGGCGACCGCAAGGTGCCCTTCCGGTGCTTCTATTCTTTTCTGTAGCCCGTTCTGCACAAACCAGCCAAGCAGAACGGGCGAACGAGGCCCAGCCGACCAGCGCGGCAACCCTCGATGGCATCCAGATCGACCCGGCGACCGTCCCCCCCGCGGTGACGGCCACCGCGACCGACGAACCCACCGGCGAAAAAATGCCGACCGACAAACTGGTCGACGTCTCGCCGCTCGCCTTGCGCATGAGCAGCCCGTTCAACGCGGGTTACTGGCTCGCCGCGGCGTAATCAAGAAAGAAGCGCTCGCCGGACGCGTTCCGGCACCGCAAGAAAAAACCCGTCATCGACGGGTTTTTTCGTTTCTCTCGCGGCCCGCGCAACGGCTCGGCCGCTTCAGCCGAGTCCCGGCGTCTGCGCCAGCGCCACGTACTGGTCGACCGGCACTTCCTCGGCGCGCCGCTGCGTGTCGAATTCGCCGGCGAAGCCGTGCTCGTCGAGCCATTTGCCGAGCGTGTGGCGCAGCAGCTTGCGGCGCTGGCTGAACGCGACCTGCACGATCTCCTCGAGCCGCTTCGCATCGACCGCCGGCGGCGCGGCCAGCGGCACCATGCGCACCACGGCGCTGTCGACGCGCGGCGGCGGATCGAAGCTCTCGGGCGGCACGAACAGCACGTTCTCCATCTCGTAGCGCCACTGCAGCATCACGCTCAGGCGGCTGTAGTCCGAGGTGGCGGGCCGCGCCACCATGCGGTCGATCACTTCCTTTTGCAGCATGAAGTGCTGGTCGGCCACGAGGTGGGCATAGCCCAGCAGGTGAAAGAGGATCGGCGTGGAGATGTTGTAGGGCAGGTTGCCGACCACGCGCAGCGCGGTGGTCGGCACCCTCGCCGCCAGCGCCGCGAAGTCGACCTTGAGCACGTCGGACTCCACCACCTCGAGCTGCGGATGGCTGCGCAGCCGCTTGGCGAGGTCGCGGTCGAGTTCGATCACGGTGAGCCGGCCGAGCCGCTCGACCAGCGGCTGCGTGAGCGCCGCGAGGCCGGGGCCGATCTCGACCATGGGATCGCCGGGCTGCGGCGCGATCTCGCGCACGATCGCGTCGATGATGCCGCCGTCGGACAGGAAGTGCTGGCCGAAGCGCTTCCTGGGAATGTGCGCCATCGTGTGTCGATCAGGACTGCGGGGGCTCGCGGAACTCGACGTAGGCGCGCGCGCGCACTTCCTGCGCCCAGGTGTTGAAGGCTTCCTCGGTGCGCTGGTCGCGCAGCACGGCCCGGGCGGCTTCGCGCTGCTCGTCCTGGCTCGGCTTGACGTTGCGGCGCTCGAGCACCTGGATCAGGTGGACGCCGAAGCGCGACACCACGGGATCGCTGATCTGCCCCGGCGCGAGGCGGTTCATGGCTTCCTCGAACTCGGGCACGTACATGCCCGGGCGTGCCCAGCCGAGGTCGCCGCCGTCCTTGGCGCTGCCGTCCTGCGAGTTGTCGCGCGCCAGGCTGGCGAAGTCGACGCTGCCGCCGCTGGCCTCGATGCGCCGCTTGAATTCGGCCAGCTGCGCCACCGCCTGCTCGGTGGTGCGCTTGGGGTCGTTCTGCAGCAGGATGTGGCGCGCATGGGTCTGCGTGACCACCGCGTCGGCCGAGCCGACCTGTTCCTTGGCGATCACCTTGACGACGTGGAAACCGGCGGACGAGCGCACCGGCCCGACGATGCCGCCCACGGCCGTGGACTGGACGGCCTCGACGAACAGCGGCGGATAACGGTCGGCCGTGCGCATGCCGAGCGCGCCGCCATTGGCGCGATCGGGGGCGTCGGAATTGCTCTGCACCAGCTTGGAGAAGTCCTCGCCGGCGCGCGCGCGCTGCGCCAGGCCCTGGGCCTTCTGCTGCGCCTGCGCCACCTGCGCGTCGGTGGCGTTCTCGGGCACGGCCACCAGCAGTTGCGCGAGGTTGAGGTTCAGCATGGACGGATCGCCCTTGCCGCCGCTGTTGCGCTGGTCCTGCAGGAACTGGTCGGCTTCGGCGTCGCTGACCTTGACCTTCGAATCGACCTCGCGGCCGCGCAGGCGCGTGAGCAGGAGCTGGTCGCGCAGGTCGTTGCGGAAGGCCTGCAGGCTGATGCCTTCGGCGGCCACGCGCTGGCGCAGCTCGGGCAGGGTCAGCTGGTTTTGGCGCGCGACGGTCTGTTCGGCCTGGTCGATGGCGATCTCGTCGACCTTGATGCCGGTTTCCTTCGCGAGCTGCAATTGCGCGCGCTCGGAGATCAGCCGCTCGAGCACCATGCGTCCGAGTTCCGGGCGCGGCACGCGCTCGGCGTCGGGGTTCTCCTGGATCAGCCGCTGCACGCGGGTCAGCACCTCGGTGTTGGTGATCGGTTCGGAATTGACCAGCGCGACGATGAACTCGGCCGAGCGCTGCACCGGCGCGGCCGGCGCGGCGGGCCGGGCGGCCGGCGGTGCCAGGCGCGGACCGGCGCGCATGATGTCGGTGATGCCGCCGCCGGAGCGGAAACCCTGCTGGGCGCCGGCAGTTGCGGCCAGCGCGGCGAGGCAGGCCAGGCTGAGAATGGAACGGATGTGTTTCATGGCGTTGCTCGGTCTCTCGTCTCAGTCGTAATTGGTGAAGCGGCTCGGCCCTTCGACCGGTGTGCGCAGGGGCTGGTAGCGTTGGATGTTGGTGCGCAGCGCCTGCATCGGGCTCGAGCCGACGGCCGCGAAACCGACGAATTCGAGCTGGAACATGATGCGGGTGTTGGCCGTCACCTGGCCGGTGGTGATGCGCTGCAGCACCACGCGCCCGATCCAGCAGCAGCCGTCGTATTCGACGCCGAGGACGCCGTCGGTGAGCTTGCGGTCCTGCAGGTCGTAGTTCAGACGACCCACCGCGTACCAGCGTCCGCCGCCCTGGCCCTTGCCGGGGCCGAGGTCCTTGCCCTTGTCGCCCCAGAAGTCGTTGAGCGGCCATTGCCAGCCGACGTCGATCGACTTGCTGCCGTCGTTGACGGTGGTGGTGTTCGGGTTGAGCGCCTTGGCCGCGAGGTAGGCCTCGCTGGGCGCCTGGTAGCGCAACGCGATGTTCACGTTGTGATAGGGCGCCGGGTTGTAGCGCGCGCTGATGGCGCTGCGCGTGGACTTGCGGGTGTCGGGGTTGTACTGGATGACCGTGTCCAGGCTCCACTTGGGCGTCCAGTTGATCTGGCCGCCCAGCAGCAGGTCGCTCGCACGATCCGTGACGGGGTTCGCGCCCGGCAGCGTGACGCGCTGGTCGGAGAAGCGCAGGCGCTGCGCGACGCCGAAGCGCGCGGCCTCGACACCGGTGTCGGGGTCGATCAGCCGCGAGGTCACGCCCGTGGTGAGCGTGTTGGTGTCGGAGATGCGGTCGTTGCCCGAGAACGCGTTCTCGGTGTAGATGGTCGCGAAGCTGAAGTCGTTGGCGGCCGTGTCGTAGTTCGGCAGCTTGCTCTGGTCGCGGAAGGGCGTGTAGACGTAGTAGGCACGCGGCTCCAGCGTCTGGCGGAAGGCGCGGCCGAAGAAGCTCGCGTCGCGCTCGAAGATCAGGCCGCTGTCGAGGCTGAAGGTCGGCACCGTGCGGTTCGACGATGTGGACCAGAACACCGGTGAGCTCGGGTCGTACGGAATGCCGTTCACGTACTGCACGCCGTTGAGCGTGAGCTTCGGGATGTCGGCCTGCGGCACGTAGTAGCTGTAAGTGGTGGCGTGCAGCTGCACCTTCGGGATGACGAAGGTGCTCGGCGTGATGAAGGGCCGGCTCAGCGCCGCCACGGCATACAGGCGATCGCCATCGGGCTGCGACTGCTGGACCGCGTCGTAGCCGGGCTGGCCGGAGGCGATGCGGTTGACGCGAAAGCGCGTGTAGTCCGTGGTGAACGAGAAGTCGAAGCCGCCCCAGTCGTACTTGTTGTAGTTGGCCGTGATCTGCGGCATCCGGTCGTACGACGGCACCACCGGCGCCAGGCTGTACTGCAGCGTCTGGTAGCGCAGCGCGCGCACCACGCCGTTCCAGTCGCCCTTGCTCCAGTTGAGCGTGGCGTCGTTGGGCAGCAGGCGCTGCGACAGCGTGGGCGTGCGGGTGAAGTCGCGCCAGTAGTCGTTGTCGCTGACGCGGTTGATGTTGATGGAGGCCGAGAGCGAATCGAGGCCGAGCGCCTTGGCATCGAAATCCTGGCGATGGTTGGCCCAGATACCCCAGCGCCGGGAGCCGGGCTGCCGCAGGTCGAGGTCCTTGGCCTGGATCTGGCCGCTGGCCAGCTGCTGCAGCTGTGTGGCGCGCGCCTCGTTGAAGCGCTGCCCCACCAGCCGGTCGCTGCCCATCAGGTCGAGCCGGATCGTGCCGTTGTATCCCTTCTCGAGATAGCGGAATTCCGAACCCAGGTTGATGCCGCGCTTGGACATCAGCGTCGGCGTGATGGTGGCGTCGCGGTTCGGCGCGATGTTCCAGTAGTACGGCTGCGAATACTCGATGCCGTTGGTGTTGTCGATGCCGATGGTGGGCGGCAGCAGGCCGCTCTTGCGCTCGTTCGACAGCGGGAAGCTCATGCTGGGCAGCGCCGGCGTGGTGATGCCCATGAAGCTCAGCCGCGCGTCCTTGGCGACGCCCACGTTCTCCTCGGTGTCGGTGGTGAGCGAGGCGGCGGTCAGGATCCAGGCGGGCATCCAGCCGGGGAAGTCCTCGCGGCGGCAGGTGGTGTAGGTGGCCTGGCGCGCGACCGACACGTTGGTGTCGACGAAGTCGATGCGCTGCGCGTCGCCGTGCCCGCCATTGGCGAGGAAGGAGTAGCGCACGTTGTTGAAGAAGCCCTCGAAGGTCTCGAGCTTGAGCTCGAGCTCGGGGCCTTCGTAGACGTTGCCGGCCTGGTTGACGCGCACGTTGCCCGTGGCACGCGCGCGGTCGTCGGGCTGGTAGTACTCGAGGCGGTCGGCGGTGATGGAAGTCTCGCCGCGCCGCAGGCTGGCATTGCCTTCCACCACGGTCTCGAGATCGGGCCGGCCCGAGATGCGGTCGCCGCTCACGAGGCTGGGCAGCTGGCTGCGCAGCAGCGGCGGAATGGTCTCGGCGAGCTGGGGCGTGCGCTTGAGCGTGAGCGGGCCGTCGAGGCCCGTTCCCTGCGCCGACGCGCCATGCGCGTGCAGCAGCGCCAGCGTCAGGAGGGCCAGCGGCAGCGGCGGGCCGGAACGGCGCACGTCGACTCGTCGGCTCATCAGGCCTCCCGCCGATCCGTTCCGAGAAGAGCCCGGCGTCCTCCCGAGGAAGGCAGCGAGCGCACAAGGTGCCAGGCGTCGGGGCATGGATTCGTAGGCATCGGTTCGGACAAAGGAAACGTCGGGGGAGGCGGCGCGGCAGGCCGGCCGGTTGCAGGAGCCGGCGGCGAACCGGTCCGATCGGGCGCCGATCGCAGAGGTTGCCGTGCCAGGCGGTTTGTAGAATCGATTATCCATGACAGCACCCCCGCCCCCGGCCTCCACGGCCCCAGCCCTCCATGGGGCCATTTCCTGGACTGATCCGCAACGGGCCGAAGCGTTCCGGGGTTGGCTTGCCGGCATCGCGACGGCGCATCGCCTGTTGCCCGACACCGTGCGGCTCGCCTCCGCCGATGCGAGCTTCCGCCGCTACTTCCGCGTCGACGGCACCGGCCCCGAGGGCACGCGCATCGTGATGGACGCGCCGCCCGACAAGGAGAACAGCGCGCCCTTCGTCCAGGTGGCGCAGCTCATGGCCGAGGCCGGCGTGCATGCGCCGCGGGTGCTCGAATGGGACCAGGCCCACGGCTTCCTGCTGCTCGACGATCTCGGCCGCCAGACCATGCTCGAGGTGCTCGACCCCGAGCAGCCCGACACCAGCCGCCCGCTCTACGACCAGGCGATCGACGCGCTGATCCGCTGGCAGCTCTCGTCGAAGCCCGGCGTGCTGCCGCCCTACGACCGGGCGCTGCTCGAGCGCGAGCTGTCGCTGTTCCCCGAGTGGTACCTGGGCCGCCACCGCGGCGTCGCCATCGAGGGCAAGCTGAAGGAACGGCTGGAGCGCAGCTTCAAGCTGATCGTCGACAGCAACCTCGCCGCGGCCAGCGTCTACGTGCACCGCGACTTCATGCCGCGCAACCTCATGGTGGCGCCGGGCGACACGCTGGCCGAGCGCGCGAAGACGCCGCTGGGCGTGCTCGATTTCCAGGACGCCGTGTACGGCCCGATCACCTACGACATCGCCTGCCTGATGCGCGATGCCTTCCTGAGCTGGGACGAGGAGTTCGTGCTCGACATCACCGTGCGCTACTGGCAAAAGGCCCGCAAGGCCGGCCTGCCGGTCGACGAGGACTTCGGCGCCTTCTACCGCGCGGTCGAGTGGATGGGCCTGCAGCGCCATCTCAAGGTCGCGGGCATCTTCGCGCGACTCACGCTGCGCGACGGCAAGCCGCGCTACCTCGCCGACACGCCGCGTTTCATCGCCTACATCCGCGCCACCGCCAGCCGCTACAGCGAACTCACGCCGCTGCTGCGGGTGATCGACGAGGTCGAGGGCACGACCGCGACCACCGGCTTCGCCTACGGCCGGGTCTGATCGCTGAAGAAGCGCTGAACGGAATCTGAAGAAAGAGACGCTGTATCGCCCATGCAACATGGGAATGCAGCTACGAATCTCATAGCAATGCCGCGTTTTCACTGCTCCGTTCCACTGCATGCCGGCGCCCCGCTGGCGCTGCCGCCCGGTGCCGCGCGCCACGTGCAGGTGCTGCGGCTGCAGCCCGGCGATGCCATCACGCTGTTCGATGGCAGCGGCGGCGAGTACGCGGCCACGGTCGAGCGCATGGGCCGCAGCGAGGTCAGCGTGGTCGTCGGTGCGCACACGGCGCGCGAGAGCGAGGCGACGCGCGCCGTGCACCTGGCAGTCGGCATGCCGGCCAACGAACGCATGGACTGGCTGGTCGAGAAGGCCACCGAGCTCGGCGTGGCGAGCATCCAGCCGCTGGTCACGGCGCACGGCGTGCTGCGGCTGGCCGGCGAGCGCGCCGAGAAAAAGCGCGCGCACTGGGAGGCCATCGCCATCGCGGCCTGCGAGCAGTGCGGGCGCAACCGGGTGCCGGTGATCCATCCGGTGCGGCCGTTTTCCGGCTGGCTCGATGCGGCGCCGGATGACGACGGGCACGGCCCGGCACTGCGCCTCGTGCTGAGCCTGGCCGAGGGCACGCGCGCGCTCGGCGATGCGCTCGCGCAGGCCGGTGGCGACCCGGCCGCGGTGCAGGTGCTCAGCGGCCCCGAGGGCGGCCTGAGCGGCACCGAGGAGGCCGAGGCCATCGCGCGCGGCTTCGCGCCCGTGACGCTGGGCCCGCGCGTGCTGCGCGCCGAGACCGCCGCGCTCGCGGCGCTGGTGCGACTCGCCTGAGCCGGCGGCCCGCATCCTCCTGGGTGTTTTCCGCGACGCGCGAGCGCGGGCCTTTCGGAACAATGGGACTCCACGTTCCATTGCATCGTTTCCAAAGGATCTTTCGCCCATGCATCGACCGCTTCGCGCGCCCAGGCTCGCCCCGCTGACCTTCGCCGTCGCACTGGCGGCTTTCGGCACCGCCCAGCTCGCCAAGGCGCAGAGCGCGCCGGTGGCACCCACGCCGGCGCAGGTGAGCCCCGAGGTCGACCGGGCCTACACGCAGCTGATGGCCGCGCCCGCGATCCAGAAGCTGCTCGAGGCGGTGAAGGCGGACCACGAGCGCACGGTGGAAGAGCTGAAGACGCTGACCGAGATCGAGGCGCCGCCGTTCAAGGAACAGAAGCGCGCCGAGGCCTTCCTCGCGCGCATGAAGGCCCTCGGGCTGCCGGATGCGCGCATCGACGCCGAAGGCAACGTGGTCGGCCTGCGCAAGGGCACGGGCCACGGTCCGAAGCTGCTGGTCTCGGCCCATCTCGACACCGTGTTCCCGGCCGGCACCGACGTGAAGGTCAAGGAGCGCGACGGCAGGCTCTACGCGCCCGGCATTGCCGACGACACGCGCGGCCTGTCCGTGCTGCTGTCCTGGCTCAAGGTGCTCAACGAGAACAAGGTCCAGACGCAGGGCGACCTGCTGTTCGTCGCCAACGTCGGCGAGGAAGAGCTCGGCAACCTGCGCGGCATGAAGGCGATCTTCCGCGACCACCTCGACATCGACGGCATGGTCGGCCTCGAACCTTCGCCCGACGGCCACGTGCTGGTGCTGGGCACCGCGAGCCATCGCTACGAGGTGAACTTCAAGGGCCCGGGCGGCCACAGCTTCGGCGCCTTCGGCCAGGTGCCGAGCGCGATCCACGGCATGGGCCGCGCCATCGCCAAGATCGCCGAGGTGCGCACGCCGAGCTTCCCCAAGACCACCTTCACGGTCGGCACGGTCGGCGGCGGCACCTCGGTCAACACCATCGCGCCCGATGCGCGCATGGCGATCGACATCCGCTCGGACGACATGGCTTCGCTGCTCGAGGCCGAGAAGAAGATCCTCGCCACGCTAGACGAAGCGGTGGCCGAGGAGAACAAGCGCTGGAACGTGAACACGCTGAGCGTGAGCACCAAGCTGATCGGCGACCGGCCCGGCGGCCGCACGCCGACCGACTCGGTGATCGTGGAGGCAGCGGTGCGCTCGAACAGCGCCTTCGGCCACAAGACGCTGCTGCGCGGCGGCAGCACCGATGCCAACGTGCCGATCTCTCTGGGCATCCCCGCGATCATCATCGGCGGCGGCGGCAAGTCGGGCGGATCCCATTCGACCAACGAGTGGATCGACGTGACAGATGGATGGAAAGGCGCGCAGAATTCGCTGGTCACCGTGCTCGGCCTGGTCGGCGTTCCGGGCGTGAGTCCGGCCCTGCTGCCCAAACGCGCGGCACGTACCAAGTAATTTGTCACGTTGTAAGCCGAAAGTCAGCAAGCAAGATTTCGGCAATATTCCACCGCCTGGGAAAATCCCGCGGTTCTGTCACACACCAAGGAAAAAGCCATGGGATTGCTCGACTCGGTACTCGGTCAGGTGCTTGGAGGCGCTGCGCAACAGCAGCAGCCCCAAAGCGGAGGACTCGGCGGTTTGGGCGATCTGGGAGGCTTGGCCGGCGCGCTGGGCGGCCTGCTCGCCAACAACGGCGGTGCAGGCGGCCTCGGCGGCCTGGTTTCGAAATTCGAGCAGGCGGGCCTCGGCGACGTCATCGGCTCGTGGGTCGGCAAGGGTGAGAACCTGCCGGTCTCGGGCGGCCAGCTGCAGGACGCGCTGGGCGGCGACACCATCGCCAACATCGCCTCGAAGCTCGGCATCAATGCGCAGACCCTGCTGCCGATGCTCGCCACCATGCTGCCGGCCCTGATCGATCAGCTCACGCCGCACGGCAAGGTGCCCGAGCAGGGGCTCGGCAACCACGAAGATCTGCTGGGTTCGCTCAGCGGCCTGCTGCAAGGCCGGCAGTCCTGAATTGCAAGAAGCGGATCAAGGATTCGGCGCCCGCGAGGGCGCTTTTTTTTGGCCCGCTGGCGCAGCCCGGCCCGTTCGCGTAGAACCGCGGGCTCTCCCATCGTCCGCAACCCCCGTGCCGCTTCCTCCCCCATGAATCGCAACCTCTGGCTGCTCGCCATCTGCCAGGGCCTGTTCCTGACCAACAACGTCACCTTCATCGCGATCAACGGCCTGGTCGGCCTCGCGATCGCGCCGCGCGGCTGGATGGCGACGCTGCCCGTGATGGGCTACGTGGTCGGCAGCGCGCTCGCCACCGGGCTCGTGGTGCGCAGCCAGCGCCGGTTCGGCCGGCGCGGCGCGTTCCAGATCGGCCTGGCCGTGGCGCTGGGCTCGGCGCTGCTGTGCGCCTATGCGGCGTTCTCGAAGGACTTCTGGCTGCTGTGCTTCGCGACCGTGGTCGCGGGCTACTACAACGCCAACGCGGGGCTCTACCGCTTCGCGGCGGCCGAGCTCGCGGCGCCCGACTGGCGCGAGAAGGCGGTCTCGCTGGTGATGGCCGGCGGGCTGATCGGCGCGGTGGCCGGCCCGAACCTCGCGGCCGCCACGCGCCAGATGTTCGCCGTGCCCTTCGCGGGCGCCTACCTCGCGCTCGCGGCCGTGGCGCTGCTGTCGATGGCGCTCATGCGCTTCATCGAGTTCCCCGCACCGCCCGTGCGCGCCCAGGGCGGCGGACGGCCGCTGGCCGAGATCGCGCGGCAACCGGTGTTCATCGTGGCCGCCGCCGCGGGCGCGCTCGGCTACGGCGTGATGAACCTGCTGATGGCCGCGACGCCGATCGCGATGCAGATCTGCAGCCTGCCGTTCGAGGACGCGGCGCTGGTGCTCGAATGGCATGTGATCGGCATGTTCGCGCCGGGCTTCTTCACCGGCCACCTGATCCGCCGCTTCGGCGCGCTGCCGGTGATGGGCGCGGGGCTGGTGCTGAACCTGGCCTGTATCGCGGTCGCGCTGTCGGGCGTGGAGCTGCGGCATTTCGCGATCGCGCTGTGCCTGCTCGGCGTGGGCTGGAATTTCCTCTTCACCGGCAGCACCACGCTGTCGCTGACCGCCTACACGGCCGAGGAGCGTGACCGGGCCCAGGGCGCGCTCAACTTCTGCGTGTTCGCGACGCTGGCGCTGACCTCCTTCGCCTCGGGCGTGCTGGTGACGACCCAGGGCTGGCAGCTGCTGAACTTCGGCTCGCTGGTGCCGGTGGCGCTGACCGGCGCCGCGCTGCTGTGGCTCGCGCACACGCGCCGCCGCGCGCGCGGCGCGGCCTGAGCCGTCACGGCCATCCCCGACAATCCCGCCCGCATCAACCACGGGGAGAGGCGATGGCGGCTGGCCGCAAGGGGAAGCAGGGCGACGATCCGGGCGCGTTGCCCGATGGCACGGTCCGCTGGACGGCGTCGATGCGCGGCGCGCTCGCCGAATTCCGCAACACGCCCTGCCGCCAGTGCGGCGCCACGCTGTCCGAGGCCCAGCCGCTGCACGAGCAGCTCGACCACATCGGCCGCCACCCGCAGCCCGCCTGGCAACAGCGGCCGCAGAGGCTGCGCGTGCTCGAACTGCATGGCGCCGGCGCGCTGCCGCTGTTCCTTGAGCCCGCGCCGCGCAAGGAGGCGCTGGCCGACCTGCTCGCGATCCATCATGCCGACGCGGTGCGCTTCCTCGCGGGCCAGGTCCGGCATCCCGAATGCAAGACGGCGCTCGCGAAGCAGGCCGAGCGCTGGCCACTGCTGGTGCTGCGCGAACTGCTGGCCGCCAACCCGGCGCGCCACCAGGCCGGCGCGACACTGGTGCTCGAACTGCTGGCCGCGCATCCCGAATGGCAGGCGCCGCTCGAAGCGGCCTGCGACGAGCCCCAGCGCAAGGCGCTCGCGCGGCTGCAGGCCGATGACGGTGGTGGACTGGCCGATGCCGAACCCGCGCAGTGGCCGGCCTTCCTGCGCGCACCGCCCTGGAAGGACAGGCAGGCGCTGCCCGCGATCCCGGTGCTGGCACTGGCGCTCGATGACGCCGCGCAGCCCGCTCGGCTGCACTGGCAGCACGCGGTGCCGCGGCGCTATCCGCCGGTCGGCGGCGAACCCGCGCAGTGGCTGGCAGAGGAAGTGCGCGACGCACAGCAGCGCGGCGAACGCCAGCTGGCCGAGTACCCACGTCCGCACCACACGACGCAGCCGCCGCCCGAGGCTCGGGCCTGGGACCGCCCGCGCAAGGCGCTGTGGATGCTGGGCCTGAAAGCCAATCGCATCGAGGACGCGATCCGCGACCACGGCACCAGCCTGTCGGCGGACGACTTCGGCAAGCCGCCCGGCGATTCGTGGAGCTGCGGCGACCAGCTCTGGCAATTGCCCGAGCCGCTGGCGATGGCGGTGTTCGCGCGGCTGCCACCCGCCAGCCACTACATGGGCGACGCGAGCTACCTGCGGCCGCTGCTGCATCGCTTCGGCACGGCCGCGCTGCCGGGCCTGCCGCTCTATCTGAAGCAAGGCTCGCGCGCCATGTTCGAGCTGGCCGCGGTGATCGAATGGGAGCGGCTCGCGCCCTGGATCGCCAAGGGCTTCCACGGCAACCGCTGGGTGCGGCAGGAAGCCTGTGCCTGGCTCGGCCGCTATCCCGAGGCCGCCGCGCGCGGCTTGGTGCCCGACGCGCTCGGCGCACCGGGCATCGCACGCGATGCGGCGCAGGCCGCGCTGCGCTGGCTGCACGAAGCCGGCCATGCCGATGCGGTCCATGCGCAAGCCATGGCCTACGGCTCGGCCGCGGCCGAGGCCGTGTCGCAGCTGCTCGCCATCGCGCCCGAACACCTGCTGCCCGAGACGCTGCCGACACTGCCCAAGTCACTGCCGCTGTCGACCCTGCCACGCCTGGTGCTCGCCGAGGACGCCACGCGGGCGCTGCCGGCGTCGCTGCTGCCCGACGTGCTGATGACGATGGCGCTCGGCAAGCCCGAAACGCCGTACCCGGGCCTCGCCGCGCTGCAGGCCGCGGTCGCGCCCGAGGCGCTGGCGCGTTTCGCACGCGCGCTGCTGGCCTGGTGGATCGGCAATGGCCGGCCAAGCAAGGAGCGCTGGATGTTCGCGCTGCAGGGCCGGCTCGGCGACGACGAGACCGCGCGCCAGCTCGCGAGCCTGCTGCGCCAGTGGCGCGCGGCGCTCGACCGCGTGCGCGCCTACGACGCGCTCGCGATGCTCGGCGAGATCGGCAGCGATGCCGCGCTGATGCACCTGGGCGAGCTCGCGCGCCAGACGCGCTACGCCGACCTCAACGCGCGGGCCTCGGCGCTGCTCGACGAGGTGGCGGCGCAGCGCGGCCTGAGCCTGGCGCAGCTGGCCGACCGCACGGTGCCCGAGCTCGGGCTCGATGCGCGCGCGGGCCTGGCGCTCGACTTCGGCCCGCGCCGCTTCACGCTGCAGATGGACGACCGCCTGCAGCCGCTGCTGCGCGACGGCGCGGGCAAGCCGCTGAAGGCGCTGCCCAAGCCCAACGCCGCCGACGATGCGGTGCAGGCCGCCGCCGCGACCGAGCAGCTCAAGGAACTGCGCAAGCTGGCGAAAACCGTCGCGGCCACGCAGCTGCGCCGGCTCGAGGCCGCGATGTGCGAGCAGCGGCGCTGGACGCACGGCGAGTTCATGGCCTTCCTGGTGCGGCATCCGGTGATGCGGGTGTTCGTCCGGCAGCTGGTGTGGGGGCTGTTCGACGAGAGCGGTGAACTCGCAGCGAGCTTCCGCGTGAGCGCCGAGGGCGAGCTGGTCGATCCGCACGACGATCCCTTCGCGCTGCCCGACGACGAGGGCGCGCGCATCGGCATCGCGCACCCGCTCGAGTTCGCGGCACGCAACCCCGCGCTGGCGACCGCCTGGGCCTCGGTGCTGGCCGACTACGAGATCGTGCAGCCCTTCGAGCAGCTCGCGCGGGCGCACTTCACGCTCGATCCGGCGCTGCGCACGCAACGCGCGCTGCCGCAGTGGACCGGCCGCACGGTGACGAATGCCGGCCTGCTCGGCCTGGAAGCGCGCGGCTGGCAGCGCGAGGTCGGCGACGGCGGAATGATCTACCGCTTCGGCAAGCCGGTGGGCGAAGGCCTGGCGATCTGGCTGCAGGTCGAGGAGGGCTGGTACGTACAGGGCGCAGCCGACCCCAAGGCGCAGCAGACGGTGGCGGGCGTCGCGCTCGAAGGCGCCGAAGGCCGCTGCCTCGGCGACGTGGCGCCGATCGCGTGGAGCGAGGTCGAGCGCGACCTGCAGCGCGCGGTGTGGGCGCCGGCGCCCTGAACGCCCGCGCTCAGGCCGCGGCGGGAAAGCGCCGGGCCAGCCAGCGCTCGAGCGCATCGAACACCGGCTGCGCCTCGAGTTCGTTGAAGAGCTCGTGATAGAGCGTCTCGAAGCCATGCGCCTCGACCTGCCCGCTGGCCGCGGCGGCCTGCGCGAAGGCCCGGCTCGCGGCCGGCTTCACGAGCCGGTCGTCGCCCGCGTACAGCAGCAGCGTGGGCACCGGCCATCGCGGCGCCGCGCGCAGCACGGTCTCGCCTTCATAGGCCAGGAAGCGCGCGAGCCGGCTGCCGATGCGGTCGTGGGTCAGCGGATCGTCGCGGTAGGCCTGGACCACGGCGCGGTCGTGCGAGAGGAAGTTGTCGTCGAGCCCGTTGCCCACGCGCAGGTTGGGCGCGATGCGCGGCAGCACCGCGAGCAGCAGCTTCTGGAAGCCGCTCAGGCCCGGATCGAGCCCCGGCGACGAGAGCACCAGTCCATCGACCGGCCGTACGCCGCGCGCCACCAGGCTCGCCGCGACCAGCCCGCCCAGGCTGTGGCCCAGCAGCACCAGCGGCAGGCCCGGGTTGGCGGTGCGCGCATCGTCGATCACGAGCGCGAGGTCGTCGACCAGCCGCAGCTCGCTCGGCAAGCCGCCGCGCGCGCCGCTCGAGGCGCCATGGCCATGGTGGTCATGGGCCCAGACGGCGAAGCCCCAGCCGTGCAGCCGCTCGGCCAGCGCGTGGTAGCGCCCGGCATGCTCGCCGAGGCCGTGCACCAGCACGACCACGGCGCGCGCCGGGCCCGGCGCGGGCAGGCGGCGCAGCACCAGCGTTCGCCGCCGGGCGCGGCGAGCGACACGCGCTGCGGCTCGGGCAACGCGGCCCACGGGTTCACGCGGCCGCCGGTGCTTCCTGCGCGGCGCGGTGCGCGGCCGGCAGCGCCGCGATCACCTCGGCCACGGCGGCCGTGAGCTTCTTGGCGTAGGGCACGTGCAGGAACTCGTTCGGGCCGTGGGCATTGCTCTTCGGGCCGAGCACGCCGCAGACCATCATCTGCGCGGTCGGGAAACCGGCGCTCAGCATGTTCATCAGCGGGATCGTGCCGCCCTGGCCGATGTAGCCGCAGGAGGCACCGAAGTGCGCGCGCGAGGCTTTGTTGAGCGCATCCTCGAACCAGGGCGTGATGGTGGGCGCGTTCCAGCCGGTGGCGCCGCCGTTGCTTTCGAAGGTCACGCGGGCCTGGTAGGGCGCGTTGTCCTCGAGCAGCGCCTTGAGGCTGCCGACCGCCTCGGCCGCATCGACCAGCGGCGGCAGCCGCAGCGACAGCTTGAAGGCGGTGTAGGGGCGCAGCACGTTGCCCGCATCCTTCAGCGCCGGGAAGCCCTCGGCGCCGGTCACCGACAGCGTGGGCTTCCAGGTGCGGTTGAGCAGCGCCTCGACCGGGTCGGTGGTGGTCGGCAGCGCGAACATGGTGGAACCGCCGCAGTCGTAGTGCGCCCACGGGAAGCGCTTGTAGACCTCCTCGCCGAGGATCGCGGCCGTGGCCTTGGCCTGCGCCAGTCGGTCGGGCGGCACCTCGCAATGGAAGCTCGCGGGCAGCAGCCGGCCGGTGGCGCTGTCCTCGAGGCGGTCGAGCACCTGGCGCATGATGCGGAAGCTCGAGGGCACGAGCCCCGAGGCATCGCCCGAGTGGATGCCCTCGGTCAACACCTCGACCTTGAGCGTGCCGCTGGCCATGCCGCGCAGCGAGGTGGTGAGCCACAACTGGTCGTAGTTGCCGGCGCCCGAATCGAGGCAGATCACCAGCTCGACCTCGCCCAGGCGCGGACGCAGCGCGTCGACGTAGGGCAGCAGGTCGTAGGAGCCGCTCTCCTCGCAGGTCTCGATCAGGCCGACGATGCGCGGATGGGCCGTGCCCTGGCGCTTGATGGCCTGCAGCGCCGCGATGCTGGCGTAGACCGCGTAGCCGTCGTCGGCGCCGCCGCGGCCGTAGAGCAGGCCGTTCTCGTACTTGGGCGTCCAGGGGCCGAGGTCGTTGCGCCAGCCGGTGAACTCGGGCTGCTTGTCGAGGTGGCCGTACATCAGCACGGTCTCGCGCATGTCGGTGCCGGTGGCGGGCACCTCGAAGAACAGCACCGGCGTGCGGCCCTCGAGGCGCACGATCTCCAGCTTCAGGCCCTCGACCTTCTGCGCCTCGACCCAGGCCGCGGCATTGCGCAACACGGTCTCGAGGTGGCCGTGGGCCGACCAGTCCTTGTCGAAGCCCGGCGACTTGGCCGGAATGGCGATGTAGTCGGTGAGCTGGCGCACGATGTCGCCGTCCCACTGGGCGGTGACGTCGGACAGGGCCCGCTCGGCGTCGAGCAGGCCGGCGGGAATTTCGCGGTGCAGGGGAGCGTTCATCGGGGTTCTCCGCGGTGGGGTGGCGAGACAAAAGCCGCATTTTGCGCCCATGGCCGCGGGCGCGTAGAGTGCGGTCGATCAACCTGGAGGGCGACGTGAGCAAGGCATCGACGACTCGGATCAAGGTGGGCATCGGCGGCTGGACCTACGAGCCCTGGCGCGACAACTTCTACCCCAAGGGGCTCGCACACGCGAAGGAGCTGAACTACGCGAGCCGCCACGTCAGCGCGATCGAGATCAACGGCACCTACTACAGCACCTTCAAGCCCGACAACTTCCGCAAGTGGCGCGACGACACGCCCGAGGGCTTCGTGTTCTCGATGAAGGCCTCGCGCTTCGCGACCAACCGCAAGCTGCTTTCGACCGCGGGCGAATCGATCCGGCGCTTCATCGACAGCGGCGTGACCGAGCTCGGCCCCAAGCTCGGGCCGATCGTCTGGCAGTTCATGCCGACCAAGCAGTTCGATGCCGAGGACTTCGAGGCCTTCCTCGAGCTGCTGCCGAAGAAGGAGGGCAGCACGCCGCTGCGCCACGTGATGGACGTGCGCCACGAGAGCTTCATCGTGCCGGCCTACAAGGCGCTCGCGAAGAAGCACAAGGTGTCGACCGTCTTCACCGACGCCGACAAGTTCCCGTCCTTCGAGGAGCCCGAGGGCGAGTTCGCCTATGCGCGGCTCATGATGGCCGACGCGAAGCAGAAGACCGGCTATGCGGCGAAGGCGCTCGACGGCTGGGCCGAACGCGCGCAGGGCTGGGCCGGAACCACCGCGAAGCCGCGCGAGGTGTTCGTCTATTTCATCAACGGGGCGAAGGAGCGTGCACCGGCAGCGGCGGCGGAATTGCTCGAGCGCCTGGGCTGGGAAGCGCCGGCACCGGCGGAAGAACCGGCAGCGGCACCGAAGGCGCCCAGAACGCCGAAGCCGCCGGCTGCCGCGAAGAAGGCGGCGGGCACGGCGGCCAAAAAAGCGAAGACCGGGACGGCTTCGAAGAAAGCCTGACCCGGCCCGCGCTGCGATCGGGAACGGCCGATCAGGCCGCGGCTTGCACCGCGGGCTTCGCGCCGAAGCTGATCTCGCCCGAGATCTGGCCGCCTTCCTCGATCACGATCTTGCCGTAGCGGATCTTGCCCGTGACCTTGCCGGTCGAATGGATCACCAGCTTCTCGCGCACCGTGAGGTTGCCGTCGAACACGCCGCGGATCTCGGCGATGTCGATCTCGGCCGAGCCCTTGAACTCGCCCTGTTCGGCGATCTGCATCAGGCGCGAATCCATGGTGGCCTCGACCAGGCCTTCGACCACGAGCGTGTCGCAATCGGTGATCTCGACGCCCTTGAGCTTGATGTTGGGGCCGACGGTGAGCTTGCTGCCGCCTTCCTTCACGGCGGGTGCGGCGGCGGCGGCATTGAGGCCGGCCTGGGCGGTCAACGACGAGGGATTGACGGGGGAGCCCGAGAGGTTGGTGCCCGAGCCCACGAGCGGCGCGGGCCTGGAGGTCAATGCATCGTTTTCGCGTTCGCGCTTGCCGAAGAAAGGGGAGGAAGAAGTGGCCAAAAGAGAGCTCCTCATGAAAAGGACTATCGTAAGAATGCGCTTGGGGCCTCCTGCACTTCATTGCGCAAGAGGCGTAACCGAATAAATCGGTCGCGCGCCATCATCGCCCGATTCGCTGGCGGTGCCAACCACAAAGGACGATGTCCTTTCACGGGTGCGCGAAGCGCGGGAAGTTCCCTTGGTTCGCGCCGTATGCGACGGACTCCGACCCGAACGGCGCACCTGCGCATCGACAATGCGCCGCAGCCCACCAGCGACCCGCCACCATGACGACCTTCCTCTCGAGAGACACCATCGCTTCCCTCACGGCCGAGGCCGCGGCCGGCGACGCGCGCTTCGGCAAGCCCGCGCACGGCTGGCGCCGCTCGCTGTTCTCGGTGATCTTCGAATCCGAATCGCGCGCGGGCCGGCTGTTCGACTTGGTGCTGATCGCGGTGATCGTGACCAGCGTGGCGGTGGTGATCCTCGACAGCGTCCAGCCGATCCACCAGCGCTGGGGCTCGACCTTCAGCGTGCTCGAATGGTTCTTCACGGCTCTCTTCACGCTCGAGTACCTGGGCCGCCTGGCCTGCGTGAAGCGGCCGCTGCGCTATGCGCTGAGCTTCTACGGCGTGATCGACCTGCTGGCGCTGCTGCCGACCTTCCTGGCCATCCTCACGCCCGAGCTCGCCTACCTGATCGACGTGCGCATCCTGCGGCTTTTGCGCGTGTTCCGCATCTTCAAGCTCTCGCGCTATTCGGCCGAGTACCGCGCGCTGGTCTCGGCGGTGGCGGCCAGCCGCCGCAAGATCACCGTGTTCGTCGGCTTCGTGATGCTGGTGGTGCTGGTGATGGGCACGCTGATGTACGTGGTCGAGGGCCCGCAGCACGGCTTCACCAGCATCCCGGTGGCGGTGTACTGGGCGATCTCGACCATGGCCACCGTGGGCTTCGGCGACCTGGTGCCCAAGACCGACCTGGGCCGCGCGATCGCCTCGGTGATGATGCTGCTGGGCTGGGGCGTGCTCGCGGTGCCCACCGGCATCGTGACGGCCGAGATGGCGCGCCGCCCCTACGACGACGAAGGCGGCGCGGCGGCCTTGCCGCTGGCACCGCGCGGCGTGCTCGCGATGACGGCACTGGCGCCCGACGAAGCGGGCACGCCCGCCGTGCCGCGCAAGCGGCTCACGCCCGCGGCCAGGCGACGCGCCCTTGGGCAGCATCGTCGAGGCGCGCGATGAAGGCTTCGGCCGCGGTCTCGGGCAGCGCGAAGACGAAGGCCACCGTGCTGGCATGCGCCACCGATTCGAGCACCGCGCCGGCCGCGGCCAGCTCGCGCCGCACCAGGCCCTCGAGCGCATAGGGCACTTCGCAGCGCAGCGTGCGCAGGCGCACCAGCGGCACCAGCCGCGCGCCGGTCAGCGCCTGCGCGACGCTGTCGGTGTAGGCGCGCACCAGCCCGCCCGCGCCGAGCTTCACGCCGCCGAAATAGCGCACCACGGTCGCGAGCGCGCCTTCGATCTGCTGGTGGCGCAGCACCTCGAGCATCGGCCGGCCCGCGGTGCCGCCCGGCTCGCCATCGTCGTTGGCGGCCGACTGGCCGCCGGCCATCAGCGCCCAGCACACGTGGGCCGCGCCCGGGTGTTCGGCGCGCAGCGCGGCGACGACCGCCAGCGCCGCCTCGCGGTCGGGCACGGACTGCACGCAGCCGATGAAGCGGCTCTTCTTGATCAGCAGTTCGCTGTGGACCGGCTGGGCGAGCGTGAACGCCATGGGCGGCGGGGCGCCTTCAGCCCCCGTGCTCGAACTTGAACACCGCGGTGCTGGCGCGCGCGTTGGGCAGCCAGCGCACGTCGCGGCCGTCCTGCAGGCCGAAGGCATCGAGCACGCGCAGGTTGTTCTTGCGCGCGAGCACCTCGAAGTCCTTGAAGGTGCCCACGCGGATGTTGGGCGTGTCGTACCACTGGTAGGGCAGCCGCCGCGTGACCGGCATGCGGCCGCGCGCCACGCTGATGCGGTTGGGCCAGTGCGCGAAGTTGGGGAAGGCCACGATGCCGAAGCGGCCCACGCGCGCGGTCTCGCGCAGCATCACCTCGGCATTGCGCAGGTGCTGCAGGGTGTCGATCTGCAGCACCACGTCGAAGGTGGCGTCGTCGAACATCGCCAGGCCTTCGTCGAGGTTGAGCTGGATCACGTCGACGCCGCGGCGGATGCACTGCAGCACGTTGCCGTCGGCGATCTCCACGCCGTAGCCGGTGCAGCCGCGCTCTCGCTGCAGCAGCGCGAGCAGGGCGCCGTCGCCGCAGCCGAGGTCGAGCACGCGCGAGCCCTCGGGCACGAGCGCGGCGATGTGGCGCTGGATGTCGTTGTCGCTCACGATGCGATCTCCTGGGCCACGCGCTCGAAGTAGGAACGCACCACGCCCATGTAGCGCACGTCGTCGAGCAGGAAGGCGTCGTGGCCGTGCGGGGCGTCGATCTCGGCGTAGCTCACGCTGCGGCGGTTGTCGAGCAGCGCCTTCACCAGCTCGCGGCTGCGTGCGGGCGAGAAGCGCCAGTCGGTCTTGAAGCTCACGAGCAGGAACTTGGCGCTGGCGCGCGCGAACGCGGCCGTGAGGTTGCCGCCGTGCTCGCGCGCGGGGTCGAAGTAGTCGAGCGCGCGCGTGATGAGCAGGTAGGTGTTGGCGTCGAAGTACTCGCTGAACTTGTCGCCCTGGTAGCGCAGGTAGCTCTCGATCTGGAACTCGATCTCCTGCGTGGAGTAGCGATAGGCCGCGTCGTCGCGAGCCGCCTCGCCCTCGACCGCGTTGCGCAGCAGGCGCCCGAACTTCGCGTTCATGACGTCGTCGCTGAGGTAGGTGATGTGGCCGATCATGCGGGCGATGCGCAGGCCGCGCTTGGGGATCACGCCGTGCTCGTAGAAGTGGCCGCCGTGGAAGTCGGGGTCGGTCACGATGGCGCGGCGCGCCACCTCGTTGAAGGCGATGTTCTCGGCCGTGAGGTTGGGCGCGCTGGCGACCACCACCGCGTGGCGCACGCGCTCGGGGTACTGCAGCGTCCACGACAGCGCCTGCATGCCGCCGAGGCTGCCGCCCATCACCGCCGCGAGCGTGTGGATGCCGAGCGCGTCGAGCAGCGCGGCCTGGGCGTCGACCCAGTCCTCGACCGTGACCACCGGGAAGTCGGCGCCGTAGACGCGGCCGGTCGCGGGGTTCACGTGCATTGGCCCGGTGGAGCCGAAGCAGGAGCCGAGGTTGTTGACGCCGATGACGAAGAAGCGGTCGGTGTCCAGCGGCTTGCCGGGCCCGACCATGTTGTCCCACCAGCCCGCGGAGCGGGCCTGGCCCTCGTAGACGCCCGCGACGTGGTGCGAGGCGTTGAGGGCGTGGCACACGAGCACCGCATTGCTGCGCTTGGCATTGAGCGTGCCGTAGGTTTCGTAGGCGAGCGTGTAGCTGCCGATGGTCGCGCCGCTGCGCAGGGCCAGCGGGCCCGCGAACTGCATCGACTGGGGAGTGACGACCAACGAGGACATGAAATGAAAAACCCGGCCTCGCCAAAAACGAGCCGGGTCACGGCATCCGTCTTTAGCTGTATTTATCAAGCGCCCGCAAGCTGGAGCAAATCGGCGCGAGCGGCAGTATATCGCCGCGGGCCCGGGACGGCAGGCCCCGGGCTTTGGACGGCGGCGCTACCAGCCGATCAGCGCGACCACGCCCAGCACCAGGAAGATGACGGCCGAGATCGAGTGCACGAGCTTGATCGGCACGCGCTTGACGATGCGGTCGCCGAGCCAGACCACCGGCGCGTTGGCCAGCATCATCCCGAAGGTGGTGCCGACCACGACCCAGAAATAGGCCTCGGTGAAGCGCGCCGCGAGCATCACGGTGGCGATCTGCGTCTTGTCGCCCATCTCGGCGAGGAAGAAGGCGACCACCGTGGTGCCGAAGACGCCGAAGTGCGAGGAGCGCGGGGCATCGTCGTCATCGAGCTTGTCGGGGATCAGCATCCAGATCGCCATCGCGATGAAGGAGCCGCCGAGGATCCAGCGCAGGATGTCGGGGCCGAGCCAGTGGGTGATCCAGTTGCCGACCGCGCCCGCGAGCGCGTGGTTGATGACGGTGGCGGCGAAGATGCCCGCCACGATCGGCCAGGGTTTTCTGAAACGGGCGGCCAGCAGGAGGGCGAGCAACTGGGTCTTGTCGCCCATTTCGGCGAGCGCGACGACACCGGTCGCGACGAGAAAAGCTTCCATGAAAAAACGGTTCCTTGGCCGAAGGGACGCAATTGACCGTGCAACACCTTCGGCCAAATTTCCCGAAGTTGCACGGTCAATGGTCTCGCCAGGTGTTGTTCTTCACTGCCCGCGCCATGTCCTGTGTGGGGCAGGACAAGTCTGTTGACGCGGGCCCTTCTCGTAGACGGAAGGCGGCTACTCCCCAATGACGGGCGAATTCTAACCCTTAAGTGTCATAGGCCCAGTTCGGGGCCTGGTTAGTAAGCGTGCGCTAACTCCAGGAGTCAAAATCCGTGCTACCGCAAGAAGCAAATTCCTGCTTGCATTTCTTGTATTTCACCCATAATGCACGAGCCTCCCTTTTCATTTCGGGTTGGAGGCACTGGGTGATCGGACAGTTTCGCGCGACTCGGCGGCTCTCGTTTGAGTGATGCTAATCGGGACTCCATCGCTTTTCTTGATGTGTTTATAGGAGTCCCTTGATGGGCAACAAACTGTACGTCGGCAACCTGCCTTACTCGGTGCGCGACGGTGATCTGGAGCAGGCATTCGGTCAGTTCGGTGCTGTGACCAGCGCCAAGGTCATGATGGAACGCGATACCGGCCGCTCGAAGGGCTTCGGCTTCGTCGAGATGGGCAGTGAAGCGGAAGCACAGGCCGCCATCAACGGCATGAACGGCCAACCCCTGGGCGGCCGCAGCGTGGTCGTCAATGAAGCCCGCCCGATGGAAGCACGTCCCCCGCGCAGCGGTGGTGGCGGCGGCTACGGCGGCGGTGGTGGTGGTTATGGCGGCGGTGGTGGCGGTGGCTACGGCGGCGGCGGTGGTGGCGGCTACGGCGGTGGTGGTGGCGGCGGTCGCAGCGGCGGCGGTGGTGGCTACGGCGGCGGTGGCCGCAGTGGTGGCGGCGGCGGTGGTGGCGATGGCGGTTTCCGCAGCCCCTACGGCGCCGGCCCGCGTGGCGGCGGCGGCGGTGGTCGCGGCGGCTACGGTGGCGGCGGCAACAGCGGCTACTGATCGCTTTCCAAAAAAGACAAAAGGCTCCTTCGGGAGCCTTTTTCGTTGCCGCGGCCGGTACGGCCTCGGGTTCAGCCTTCGCCGCGCCGCTTCTTCCGCCCGCGCCCCTGCACCGCGCGGTCGAGCAGCGCGTTGGGCAGCATGCGCATGATCTTGGCGATCACGCCCATCTGCCAGGGAATCACGCGATAGCTGGCACCGCTCTCGATCGCGCCCAGCGCCCGGTCGGCGAAGGCCTCGGGCTTCATCAGGAACGGCATGCCGTAGCGGTTGCCCTGCGTGAGCGGGGTGTCGATGTAGCCGGGCAGCAGGGTCACGACCTTGACGCCGCTGCCGTGCAGCTCGCCGCGCAGGCTCTCGCAGTAGGCGACCACGCCGGCCTTGCTCGCGCAGTAGGCGCCGTGCCCCGGCAGTCCGCGGATGGCCGCGACGCTCGCGATGCCGACCAGCCGCCCGCTGCCGCGCTGCACCATCGCGCGCACGAAGGGATGGAAGGTGGCGGCCAGCCCGACGTTGTTGGTGGCGAAGGTCTGCGTCAGCACGTCGAGGTCCTCGCGCTCCGCCGTGTCGATGCCCACGCTGATGCCGGCATTGGCGATCACCACGTCGGGCACGCCCTGGCGCTCGATGCAGGCGGCGCCGGCGGCCACGATGCTGTCGGTGCGCGCGACGTCGGCGCTGTAGATCAGGTAGCGGCCGCGGTCGAGTCCGCGCGCGTTGGCCCAGGCTTCGATTTCGCCGGTGCGGCGCGCGACCAGCGCCAGCCGGTAGCCCGCGTCGTAGAAGCGCGCGGCCAGCGCCTGGCCGATGCCGCTGGAGGCGCCGGTGATGAAGACGAGGGGCGACGGCGCGGTGGTCATGGCGCGGCGCTCAGCGCTTGCCCGCGGCGCCGGCCGCCTTGGCCGAAGGCACCATCGTGCCGCGCACGCGGCCGTTGAGGTTGGCGATGCCGGTCAGGTTGTCGTAGTCCATCGTGTCGGCGGTGAACTGGTCGGTGCCGCGGATCAGCGTGACGGGCTTGTTCGACTGCACGCGCTCGGTGTCGAGGAAGGCATGCAGGAAATCGCCGCGGAACTCGAGGCGCGGCGAGGTCTTGCCGTTGGCGCCGACGGCCGCGTCGCGGATGACGACCGCGTTGCCGAACAGCTGGATCTCGCTGCCGTCGGAGTTCGACAGCCCGCGGTTGGCGGTGGCGTGGGTGGTGAAGCCCTGCGGCGACACCGAGCGCATGCGCACCTCGTCGACCTCGATGGTGTCGGTGTCGGGGTAGTGCCGGCCTTCCTTGCCGAACAGCTCGCTGCGCAGGTCGCCGCTGGGCAGGAAGTTCTTGATGACGAAGCCGCGCATGAAGTAGTCGGGCTCGTGGGTGGGCGCGACCTTGGCGGTCGGCTCGAGCAGCTTGGGCGCGTTGCGCACCAGCCAGTAGGTGCCGAGCGCGACCGCGGCCGTCAGGATGATCGGCAGGTAGATGGTGACGCGATCGAGGACGTCGCGCAGGAGGTTCCAGGCCTGCTTCATAGGGCGGTGTTCCGTGCGACGTCGAGCAGGCGCCGGTACTGTCCGCTGGCCGTGACCAGCAGATCGCAGAATTCGCGCGCCGCGCCTTCGCCGCCGCGCGCGCGGGTCACGTAGCGCACGGCGTCGCGCACCTCGACGTGGGCATTGGCCGGCGCCGCCGCGAAGCCCACGCGCCCCAGCACCGGCAGGTCGGGCCAGTCGTCGCCGATGGCCGCGGCCTGCGGCCAGCCGAAGCCCAGCGACTGCAGCATGGCCTCGGCGGCCGGCAGCTTGTCCTCGGTGCCGTAGCGCACGTGCTCGATGCCGAGCGCCTCGAGCCGCACGCGCAGCGGCTTGGAATCGCGCCCGGTGATCACCGCGGGCAGGATGCCGGCCTTGCGCAGCAGCTTCAGGCCGTAGCCGTCGAGGATGCTGAAGCGCTTGAGGGTCTCGCCGTGCTCGGTGAAGTAGACGCCGCCGTCGGTCAGCACGCCATCGATGTCGAAGAAAGCGATGCGGATGTCCTGCGCGGCGAGCAATGTCTCTGGCTGGAATTCGAAGGGCATCAGATGACCTTCGCGCGCATCAGGTCGTTGATGCTGAGGGCGCCGATCAGCAGGCCCTCGGCGTCGACCACCAGCACGCTGGTGATGCGATGCTGTTCCATCAGCTCGGCCGCCTCGACGCCCAGCGCGTCGGCGCGCAAGGTGCGCGGACCGCGGTGCATGACGTCGGCCGCGGTGAGGCCGCGCAGGTCCCCGCCGGTCTCGACCCTCCGGCGCAGGTCGCCGTCGGTGAAGATGCCGATGGCGCGGCCCTCGGCATCGACCACCGCGGTGGCGCCCAGGCCCTTGGAACTCATCTCGCGCATCAGCTCGCTGAAGCTGGCACCCGGCGCCACGCGCGGCACGTCGGCGCCGGTGCGCATGAGGTCGCTCACATGCGTGAGCAGCTTGCGCCCCAGCGCCCCGCCCGGATGCGAACGCGCGAAGTCCTCCGAGCCGAAGCCGCGCGCATCGAGCAGCGCCACGGCCAGCGCGTCGCCCATCGCCATCTGGGCGGTGGTGCTCGCGGTGGGCGCGAGGTTCAACGGGCAGGCTTCCTTGGCGACGCCGGCGTCGAGCACGATGTCGGCGTGCCGGGCGAGCGTGGAATCGGCACGGCCCGTGATCGCGATCAGCGGCACGCCCTGGCGCTTGACCACCGGCAGGATCACCGTGAGCTCCTCGACCTCGCCGCTGTTGGAGATGGCGAGCACGAGGTCGACCGCCTTGATCATGCCGAGGTCGCCGTGGCTGGCCTCGGCCGGGTGCACGAACATCGCCGGCGTGCCGGTCGATGCCAGGGTGGCGGCGATCTTGCGGCCGACGTGGCCGCTCTTGCCCATGCCCATCACGACCACGCGGCCGCGCACCTCGAGGATCTTGCGCACGGCATCGACGAAGCTGTCGCCCACGCGCGCCTTGAGGCCGAGCACGGCTTCGGCTTCGATGTCGAAGGTGGCGCGTGCCCGCGCGAGCATCGCGGCGGGATCGACCACGGGGGGCGTGGGGGGGCTGGAGGGCATCGGCGGATTTTACGGGCCGCGCCCCGCCGCCCCGCGGTTCCCGGCGAGCCCCTACGCCGCGACCCGGAATGGGCCCGAAAGCCGCGCCGCGCGGGGCCCGCGGCGCTTCAGGCCCCGGTAAGCCCCTCGCCACGCGCGCACGGCTCTTGCTCTAGCATCGCCCACCATGTCTTCGTTCGATCTCACGCTCTTGTATCTGGTGGCCGCGGTGATCGGCGTGGTGGCATGCCGCTTCCTCAAGCTGCCGCCGATGCTCGGCTACCTGACGGCCGGCGTGCTGATCGGCCCGCATGCGCTGGCGCTGGCGCAGAACTCCGAAGGCATCCGGCACCTGGGCGAATTCGGCGTGGTGTTCCTGATGTTCGTGATCGGGCTCGAATTCAGCCTGCCCAAGCTGCGCGCGATGCGCAAGCACGTGTTCGGACTCGGGCTGCTGCAGGTGCTGCTGACGATGGCGATCGCCACCGTGGGCGCGCTGCTGATCGCCTCCTTCCTGCCGCCCGACTGGCGCCTGGGCTGGCAGACCGCGCTCGCGCTCTCGGGCGCGCTCACCATGAGCAGCACCGCCATCGTGGTCAAGCTGATGGCCGAGCGGCTCGAGCTCGAAAGCGAGCACGGCAAGCGCGTGATGGGCGTGCTGCTGTTCCAGGACTTGGCGGTGGTGCCGCTGCTGGTGCTGATCCCCGCGCTGGGCGCGCCGCCCGAGGCGCTGGCCAAGGCGCTGGGCTTCGCGCTGCTCAAGGCCTGCCTGCTGATCGGCGTGCTGCTCTATGGCGGGCCGCGCGTGATGCGCTGGTGGCTCACCTTGGTGGCGCGCCGGCGCAGCGAGGAGCTGTTCATCCTCAACGTGCTGCTGGTCACGCTGGGCCTGGCCTGGCTCACCGAGCTCGCGGGCCTGAGCCTGGCGCTGGGCGCCTTCATCGCCGGCATGCTGGTCTCGGAGACCGAATACAAGCACCAGGTCGAGACCGACATCCGCCCGTTCCACGACGTGCTGCTGGGCCTGTTCTTCATCACCGTGGGCATGTCGCTCGACTGGCACATCGTGGTCGAGCGCTGGGTGCTGGTGGCGGTGCTGCTGCTGGTGCCGCTGCTGTTCAAGCTCGGCCTGGTGACGCTGCTCGCGCGCAGCCTGGGCGCGACCTCGGGCGTGTCGCTGCGCACCGGCCTCTACCTGGCGCAAGCCGGCGAGTTCGGCTTCGTGCTGCTGACGCTGGCGCAGGAACGCAGCCTGCTGCCGCCCTGGCTGGCCAACCCGGTGCTGGCCTCGATGGTGCTGTCGATGCTGGCCACGCCCTTCATCGTGATGTACAGCAACGCGATCGTGCGCAAGCTGGTGGCCAGCGACTGGCTGCAGCAGTCGCTGCAGATGACGAGCATCGCGCGCAAGACCATCAACACGGCGCGCCACGTGATCATCTGTGGCTACGGCCGCTGCGGCCAGAACCTCGCGCGCATCCTCGAGCGCGAAGGCATCCCCTACATGGCGCTCGACCTCGATCCCGACCGCGTGCGGCAGGCCGCCGCGGCCGGCGACTCGGTGGTGTTCGGCGACGCGGCGCGGCTGCAGGCGCTGATGGCCGCGGGCCTGGCGCGCGCCAGCGCGGTGGTCGTGACCTACCTCGACGTGCCCGGCGCGATGAAGGTGCTGGCCAACACGCGCGCCCATGCGCCGCAGGTGCCGGTGATCGTGCGCACCCAGGACGACCACGATCTCGAGAAGCTGCAGGCGGCCGGCGCGACCGAGGTGGTGCCCGAGGCCATCGAGGGCTCGCTGATGCTCGCCAGCCATGCGCTGGCGCTGGTCGGCGTGCCGATGCGGCGCGTGATCCGCGTGGTGCAGGACCAGCGCGACGCGCGCTACAACCTGCTGCGCGGCTACTTCCACGGCGCCGACGACGACAACGCCGACGAGCTCGACCACGAGCGCCTCAACACCTTCACGCTCACGGCCGGCGCGCGCGCCATCGGCCAGACGCTGGAGCGGCTGTCGCTGCAGGGCCTGGGGGTGCGGGTGGCGAGCCTGCGGCGCCAGGACGGCCAGCCGCGCGTGCCGGCCGAGGACACCGTGCTGTCGGACGGCGACACGCTGGTGCTGTCGGGCAAGCCGGCGGCGCTGGCGATGGCGATCGAGCGGCTGCAGAAGGGCTGAGCCCGACCGAGCTCAGTTCACAAGCGTCGGGTTGCGCTTCTCTTCGTCGAGCTGCTGCTGGCGCCGCACCGCCTCGCACTGCGCATGGCCGCGGAACTCGGCCTTGGCGCATTGCGCGGCCATGCACTGGGCCTTGGCGATGAAGTTGCGGTCGCCGCACTGCGATTGCGGATCGGCCGGCGCGGCCACCGGTGCCGGCGCGGGAGTCGCCGCGGGTGGTGGCGCTGCCGCGGGTGTCTCGGCCGCAGCCGGCGCTGCTGCGGGCGTCGCCGCCTTGCGCGCGGCCTTCGGCGGGGCAGCCGCGGTGGGCTTGGTTACGGGCGCGGGGGATTCCTCCACGGCCGGCGCGGCGGGTGCCACGGGGGCCGGGGGCGCTTCCGCCGCCGGAGCAAGAGCCGGCTCGACGGGCGCGGGCGGCGGTGCCGGCACCGGTTGCGGCGCGGGCGCCACGACAGCCGGCGTGGGCGCCGCAGGCGCGGCACCGCGGCTGCCGAAGCCATACCAGCCCGCCGCGATCATCGCCACGCCCAGCACCAGCAGGCCGACCCAGAGCCACATGCCGCTCCGGCCGACCGCCGGCTGGGCTGCCTGGGCCTGCGCGCGCTCGCGGCGGCGCGCACGCCGGGCCTCGGCGGATTCGTCGGACGAGGCTTCCGGCTTCGGCGCGCGCTTCGGCTTGCCGGCGCCGACCAGCACGGTCCGGTCGGCATCGCCATCCTGCGGCTGACCGTTGCCGCCGCCGGGCGTGACGGCGGCCGCATCGTAGAGCTCGCCGGGAATGGTCGGAGCGCGCAGCTGCGCGGGCGCGGTCGCGGCCCATTCGCGCTCGAAGCGCGTGCTCGGATTGGGCGTGGGCGCGGCCGGAACCGGCGGCGCGGAAGCCGGCGTCAGCCGCTCGCCGCAGCGCATGCAGAAGTTCGCGCCCTCGCGGTTCTCCGCGCTGCAGACGGGACAGATCAAGGCCATGGCGAAGTGAGGCAATCGAGGAAAGGCATGCTGGCTGGCAGGGGCCGCATGGGGGCTCGTCGTCCAGTGGCGGCGCCTCAGGTCACCGCGACCCGCTTGGAGCGGTGCGCCATGCGCTTGGCGATGACCGCGCCGAGCGCCATCGTGAGCTCGAGCGCGAGGTTCGGCTGACGGTTCGACATTTCCGAGAAGCGGGTGGTCGTGAGGCGCCAGACCCGGCCGGCACCCGTGACCACCACGTTGGCCGCGTGCGGCTGGCGCGAGAAGAACGAACCTTCGCCGACCACCGACCCCGCGGTGAGCACCGCCAGGCGCATCTGCTCCTTGCTGCTCACGCGGTGCACGCTGATCGCGCCGCTCTCGAGGAAGAAGACCGAACGGTCCTGCGCGCCCTGGGCGATCAGCACGTCGCCGACGGTGACGTCCTGCGGCTGCAGATACCCGGCCAGCGTGTCCCACTGCTGAACATTGAGGATCAGCGCAAAGGCATCGTTGCTGGTGTTGTCCGCGATCGCGCGGCTCAGGTTCTGGATGGACATGCTGCTCTCACTTGCCCCCGGGCAGTTCAGCCGGAGTATCCGCGAACGGCCCACATTTCGGCTACAAATGTTTACGCAATGACGGCGCCGGCCGCGCCGAGTGTCGCTATTTGCCGATACAGAAACGCGAAAAGATGACACCCAGCAGGTCGTCGGCGCCGAACTCGCCGGTGATCTCGTTGAGCGCGTTCTGCGCCAGCCGCAGTTCCTCGGCCAGCAGGTCGAGCGACTGGGCATGGGCCGCCAGGTGCTCGGCCGCCAGCGCCAGGTGCATCTCGACCTGGCCGAGCGCCTGCACATGGCGCGCGCGCGCCAGGTACACGCCCTCGGGCACGGCCTGCCAGCCGGCCATGGCCAAGAGCTGCTCGCGCAACGCCTCGATGCCGGCGCCGGTCTTGGCCGACAGCGCGATGCCTTCGGCCGGCGCGGGCGCCGAGCCAGCCGCGTCGAGCTTGTTCCAGACGTCGAGCACCGGCACGCCCGCAGGCAGCTTCTCGCGCAGGCCGCGCAGGATCTCGGCGTCGGCCGCGGCGTAGTCGGGCGCGGCGGCGCGCGTCAGGTCGTGCAGGAACAGCACCGCATCGGCGCTCTCGATCTGGCCCCAGGCGCGCGCCACGCCGATCTGCTCGACCTCGTCGCTGCTCTCGCGCAGGCCTGCGGTGTCGGCCACGTGCAGCGGCACGCCGTGGATCTGGATGGTCTGCGACACCACGTCGCGCGTGGTGCCGGCCACGGCGCTCACGATCGCGAGCTCGGCGCCGGCCAGCGCGTTGAGCAGCGAGCTCTTGCCGGCATTGGGCTGGCCCGCGATCACCACCTTGATGCCCTCGCGCAGCAGGGCGCCCTGGCGCGCGCGCTGCTGCACGGCCGCGAGCTGGCCCTGCAGCCGCACCAGCTGGCCCGCGGCATCGGCCTTCTGCAGGAAGTCGATCTCCTCCTCGGGAAAGTCGAGCGTGGCCTCGACCAGCATGCGCAGGTGGATCAGCGCATCGCGCAGCGTGTGGATCTCGCGCGAGAAGGCGCCCGACAGCGAGCGCCCGGCGCTGCGCGCCGCGGCCTCGGTGCTGGCGTCGATCAGGTCGGCGATCGCCTCGGCCTGGGCCAGGTCGATCTTGCCGTTGAGGAAGGCGCGCTGGCTGAACTCGCCGGGCTCGGCCACGCGCAGGCCCGACAGGCGCGGGCGGCCGGTGACGGCATCGGGCTCGGCCGCGGCCTCGAGGCAGCGCGCCAGCAGCAGCTGCAGCACGACCGCGCCGCCATGGGCCTGGAGCTCGAGCACGTCCTCGCCCGTGAACGAATGGGGCGCGGGGAAATGGATCGCCAGCCCGTGGTCGACCGCCTCGCCCGCGGCATCGCGAAAGGGCAGGTAGGTGGCCTCGCGCGGCTTGAGCGGCCGCGCGCACAGCGCCTCGATCAGCGGCGCGAGCCGCGCGCCCGACACCCGCACGATGCCGACCGCGCCGCGGCCGGAAGCGGTGGCGATGGCGACGATGGGATCGGAGGCGCGGGCGAGCATGGGCGGATTCTTTCAGCAAAAACGACAAAGGGCCGCTCGCGCGGCCCCTCGGGGGAAACGGTGACGCTGCGCCGGCCTACTTGCCGAGCACGCCGAGCCGCTTGTTGATCACCCACTGCTGGGCGATCGACAGGATGTTGTTCGTGATCCAGTACAGCACCAAGCCGGCCGGGAAGAAGATGAACATCACGCTGAAGGCCAGCGGCATGATCCACATCAGCTTGGCCTGCATCGGATCGGGCGGCGTCGGGTTCAGCCAGGTCTGCAGCAGCGAGGTGGCCGTCATCACGATCGGCAGGATGTACCAGGGGTCGGGTGCCGACAGGTCGGTGATCCAGCCGATCCAGGGCGCGTGGCGCATCTCGACCGACGACAGCAGCACCCAGTACAGCGCGATGAACACCGGGATCTGGATCACGATCGGGAAGCAGCCGCCCATCGGATTGACCTTCTCGGTCTTGTAGATCCGCATCATCTCCTGCTGCATTTCCTGCGGCTTGTCCTTCAGCCGCTCGCGCATTTCCATGATCTTCGGGTTGATGGCCTTCATCTTGGCCATGCTCGCGTAGGCCTTGGCGTTGAGCCAGTAGAAGGCGGCCTTCAGCAGCACCACCAGCGCCACGATCGACCAGCCCCAGTTGCCGATCAGGCCGTGCAGCTGGTTGAGCAGCCAGTACAGCGGCTTCGAGATGATCGCGAAGATGCCGTAGTCCTTGACCAGGTCGAGGCCGGGCGCGATGGCTTCGAGCTTCTTCTCTTCCTCGGGGCCGGCGAACAGCGTGCTGTTGACCACCTGGGTCGCGCCCGGGGCGATCTTCGGCAGCGTGGCCACCATGGCGATGGTGTAGAGGTTGTCGCCCAGGTCCTTCACGCGGAATTCGCGCTTCAGGCCTTCGCTGGCCGGGTCGCCGCGCAGCAGCCAGGCCGACACGAAGTAATGCTGGACCATCGCGATCCAGCCGTCGTTGGCGGCCGGCGGGGGCTCGACCTTGCCCTTGGTGATGTCCTTGAAGTCGAGCTTGTGGAACTTCTTCTCGTTCGTGTAGGCGGCCGGACCGGTGAAGGTGTTGGTGCCGAACATGGTGCTGGCGGCCACGGTGCCGTGGCGCAGCAGCTGCATGTAGAGCTGCGCGTCGCGCGGCTGGTCGCTCACGTTCACGACCTCATGGCGCACGCCGATGGCGTAGTCGCCGCGGTGGAACACATAGGTCTTGACGTACTTGAGGCCGCCGACGGGGGCGCTCTCGAAGCCGACCTCGAGGGTGTTCTGGCCGGCGGCCATTTCGCGCGGACCGGCCTTGGGCGCCATCGGCGTCAGGTGGTTCGGGAAGCGCTCGCCGGTGTCGACCTGGTTCAACAGGCCGGTCTGTGCGAGGTAGCGCGTGGCCGGCGAGCCGTTCTCGAACAGCACCACGTGCTTGGTGCGATCGTTTTCGTCGTACTTGAGCAGCTCGAGGTAGTTGACCGTGCCGCCTTCGCTGTCGATGGTCGCCTTGAACAGGTCGGTGGTGACCGTGACCTGTTCCTTCGGCGCGGCGGCGGCGGCCTGCGTGGGCACGGCACCGGCGCTGGCGCCCGGTGCGGCACTGGCGCTCGGCACGCTGCTGCCGGCGCCGCCGGTGGTGGACGCGGGCGCCGTGACGGCGGGCTTGGTCGAGGGCAGGAAGGTCGGCTTGTTGCCGTTGAAGACCTGCCATTGGTCCCACAGCAGCACCAGCGAGAACCCAAAAATCACCCACAGGATCGTGCGGCGGATATCGTTCATGACGAAGACTTCTTGTCGGAGGAGAGAAGAGACGAAAACAGCGAGCCTGACCGGTTCGTGCGACGCTGTGATTTCGGTGGGACCGGATCGTGCCCGCCCTGGCACCAGGGCTGGCAGCGCGCGATGCGGTGCAGCGTGAGGTAGCTGCCCTTGAGTGCGCCGTGCACCTCGAGCGCCTCGATCGAATAGACCGAACAGGTCGGCTCGAAACGGCACGACTGGCCGAGCCAGGGGCTCAGCAGCAGGCGATAGCCTTTGACGAGGCCGATCAGCAGGCGTTTCATGGAGAAGACCGTGCGGGTGGCGCGGCAGGCGCGCGCGCCGGTGCCGGGCGCGCGGCGCGCTCCAGCAACAGTTCGAGTTCGGCCCGCACGGCTCGCTTGAGCCGCTCGGACGAGGCACTCACGAATTCCTTGCGGTCGAAGGCGGCTTTCAGGCGAACCACGTGCGCCGCGCGCGGCAATCCCGCGTGGGGCAGGGCGCTCACGCTGTAGATCTGGCGCTTGATCGCATTGCGCGTGACCGCGCGGCGCGCCCAGCGCTTGGGCACCATGGCACCCAGCCAGACGTCGTCGGACGCAAAAAGCTGCGCGCTCGATTCGGAATCGAGCGCGCAGCGATGCAATGCGAAATGGGCAGTGCGGGCCACGGTGGCACCTGCGAGAACGGCCTGGAATTGCGCGCGGGTCTTGAGCCGCTGCATGGGAGCCGGACTGGACACGCCGCTGGCGCGAGCCGTCGAAGCTGGCCCCGGCGTTCCTGCTGCTGGCAACTGCCGTGGGTCGGGCGTCAGACGGCCAGGCGCTTGCGGCCCTTGGCGCGGCGTGCGTTGATGACGGCACGGCCGCCACGGGTCTTCATGCGGACCAGGAAGCCGTGGGTACGGGCGCGGCGGACTTTGGATGCTTGGTAGGTGCGTTTCATGATGAGATTTCCTGATTCCCCTGTTTCTTCGGCATTTCCGCGCGGTCATCGGGCCATGGGGAATCCATGGGCTCGACGGGCGAGGAATGCGCGAAAGGCGCTGGGTGCGGTTGGTTCCGGCTTCGTTGTTGGCTGGGCCGGTGATTTCGGTCGGACCCCGAAAGACGCAAAGAGGTTTTCAGGGAAACCCGCAATTATCGCAAACATTCGGCCGCACAACAATCTTCGAGCGACTTTGCGGGCCTTTCGCCGGCCGCCCGGGGTATGTGGATAAGGTTTTGACAAGTTAGAATGCCCGGCGCCTTCCAGCAGAGAATATCCACAATACAAACAGCAAAAAATGGCAGAGGGAACCATCCAAAATCCGAGCACCCATGTCGACTGACGGCGTCGGCGAAAGCCTCTGGCAGGCCTGCGTCGATCAGCTCGCGCAGGAGCTGTCCGAGCAACAGTTCAACACCTGGATCAAGCCCCTCACCGCCGAGGTCGCCGACGACCTCTCGCGCATGACGGTGTTCGTCGCCAACCGCTTCAAGCTCGACTGGATCCGGGCCCAGTACGCCGGCAAGATCGCCGGCATGGCCGAGAAGATCTATGGCCAGCCCGTGGTCGTCGAGTTAGCGCTTGCTCCTCGGGAAATCCCCGTGCGTGCTGCACCGGTTGCGGTCATGACCGAAACCGACGTGCCGCGCGACGTGGCCGGCCCGGGCGAGGAACCGCCGGCCGCCGGCTTCAAGAACCGCCTCAATTCGGGCCTCACCTTCGACACCCTGGTCGAGGGCACGGCCAACCGCATGGCGCGCGCTGCGGCGATGCACGTGGCCGGCATGCCGGGCCATCTGTACAACCCGCTTTTCATCTACGGCGGCGTGGGGCTGGGCAAGACCCACTTGATGCACGCGGTGGGCAACCGGCTGCTGGCCGACCGGGTCGATTCCAAAGTTCTCTACATCCACGCCGAGCAGTTCGTCTCGGATGTGGTCAAGGCCTATCAGCGCAAGACCTTCGACGAGTTCAAGGAGCGCTACCACTCACTCGATCTGCTGCTGATCGACGACGTGCAGTTCTTCGCCAACAAGGACCGCACGCAGGAAGAATTCTTCAACGCCTTCGAAGCCCTGCTGGCCAAGAAGTCGCACATCGTGATGACCAGCGACACCTATCCCAAGGGTCTCGCGGACATCCACGAGCGGCTGGTCTCGCGCTTCGATTCGGGCCTCACGGTGGCGATCGAGCCGCCCGAGCTCGAGATGCGCGTGGCGATCCTGATCAACAAGGCCCGCGTCGAAGGCGCCGAGATGCCCGAGGAAGTCGCCTTCTTCGTGGCCAAGAACGTGCGCTCCAACGTGCGCGAGCTCGAGGGCGCGCTGCGCAAGATCCTGGCCTATTCGCGCTTCAACCAGAAGGAGATCTCGATCGCCCTGGCGCGCGAGGCGCTGCGCGACCTGCTGTCGATCCAGAACCGGCAGATCTCGGTGGAAAACATCCAGAAGACGGTGGCCGACTACTACAAGATCAAGGTCGCCGACATGTACAGCAAGAAGCGCCCGGCCTCGATCGCGCGGCCGCGGCAGATCGCGATGTACCTGGCCAAGGAGCTGACGCAGAAGAGCCTGCCCGAGATCGGCGAGCTGTTCGGCGGACGCGACCACACGACCGTGCTGCACGCGGTGCGCAAGATTTCGGGCGAGCGCCAGCAGCTCACCGAGCTCAACCAGCAGCTTCACGTGCTCGAGCAGACGCTCAAGGGTTGAAACTGAAAACCAAAGTCAACCAGGCCGGACGCCGCGACAGCGGAGAATGGCGGTCTGTGCGGGGCGGTGGGGCCCTGATCGACCAAGCTGATTCAAAGAGATAAGAGAAGAGGTAGAAGACATGATCGTCCTGAAGGCAACACAAGACAAAGTCCTCGCCGCGCTGCAGTCGGTGGCGGGCATCGTGGAACGGCGACATACCCTGCCGATCCTCGCCAACGTGCTGATCCGCAAGACCGGTGGCCAGATCCAGCTGACCACCAGCGACCTCGAGATCCAGATCCGCACCACCGCCGAGCTCGGCGGCGACGAAGGCAACTTCACCACCACCATCGGCGCGCGCAAGCTGATCGACATCCTGCGCACCATGCCGTCCGACCAGACCGTGAGCCTCGAGTCGAGCGCGAGCAAGCTGGTGCTCAAGGGCGGCAAGAGCCGCTTCACGCTGCAGTCGCTGCCCGCGGAAGACTTCCCGCTGGTGCAGGAAGCCGCCAACTTCGGCCCGGTGTTCAGCGTGCCGCAGAAGACGCTGAAGGACCTGCTCTCGCAGGTCTCGTTCGCGATGGCCGTGCACGACATCCGCTACTACCTCAACGGCATCCTGTTCGTCGCCGAGGGCAAGCAGCTGAGCCTGGTCGCCACCGACGGCCACCGCCTCGCGTTCTCCTCCGCCACGCTCGACGTGGAAGTGCCGCGCCAGGAAGTGATCCTGCCGCGCAAGACTGTGCTCGAGATGCAGCGCCTGCTGTCGGACGCCGAAGGCGCGATCGAGATGCAGTTCGCCAACAACCAGGCCAAGTTCAGCTTCGGCGGCATGGAGTTCGTCACCAAGCTGGTCGAGGGCAAGTTCCCCGACTACAACCGCGTGATCCCGAAGAACCACAAGAACTCGGTCACGCTGGGCCGCGCGCCACTGCTGGCCAGCCTGCAGCGCACCGCGATCCTGACCAGCGAGAAGTTCAAGGGCGTGCGCCTGAACATCGAGCCGGGCACCTTGCGCATCGCCTCGAACAACGCCGAACAGGAAGAAGCGCAGGACGAGCTCGACATCGACTACGGCGGCGACGCCATCGAGATCGGCTTCAACGTCACCTACCTGATCGACGCGCTGGCCAACATGGGCCAGGACATGGTGAAGCTGGACCTGGCTGATTCCAACAGCTCCGCGCTGTTGACCATCCCCGACAACGCGTCCTTCAAGTACGTCGTGATGCCGATGCGGATCTAGTCACCCCGCATCGTCGCAGCGCCCTGGCGCACACAGCCCGCGGTTCGCCCCCGCGGGTTTGCGCTTTCAAGAGGCCTGAAAAACCGGGTGCCCGCGAGTCCGTGGACCCCGTGAATCCGTGAGAGATAGAGGAATATCCGAATGAGCGCAGAAGAGAACAAGCCGGAAGTGCCGCACACCGAACCGGTCTACACACCCGAGATCGACAACGCGGTGCCGATCGAGGTCACGCCCGACACCTCCTATGGCGAAGGCTCGATCACGATCCTCGAAGGCCTCGAGGCCGTTCGCAAGCGCCCCGGCATGTACATCGGCGACACCTCCGACGGCACCGGCCTGCACCACCTGGTGTTCGAGGTCGTCGACAACTCCATCGACGAAGCGCTCGCCGGCCACTGCGACGACATCGTCGTCACCATCCATTCCGACAACTCGATCTCGGTGACCGACAACGGCCGCGGCATCCCGACCGGCGTGAAGATGGACGACAAGCACGAGCCCAAGCGCTCGGCCGCCGAGATCGCCCTCACCGAGCTGCACGCGGGCGGCAAGTTCAACCAGAACAGCTACAAGGTCTCGGGCGGCCTGCACGGCGTGGGCGTGAGTTGCGTGAACGCGCTGAGCGTGATGCTGCGCCTGGTGGTGCGGCGCGAAGGCAAGATCCACGAGCTCGAATTCAGCCGCGGCTTCGTGCAGAACCGCCTGCTCGAAACCGTGAACGGCTTCGAGGTCTCGCCGATGAAGATCATCGGCGACACCGACAAGCGCGGCACCGAAGTCCACTTCCTGCCCGACACGGAAATCTTCAAGGAAAACAACGATTTCCACTACGAGATCCTCTCCAAGCGCCTGCGCGAGCTGAGCTTCCTGAACAACGGCGTGCGCATCCGCCTGAAGGACGAGCGCAGCGGCAAGGAAGACGACTTCTCGGGCGCCGGCGGCGTGCGCGGCTTCGTCGAGTTCATCAACAAGGGCAAGACCGTCCTGCACCCGAACTCGTTCTACGCCGAGGGCGAGAAGCCGGCCGACACCTACGGCGGCATCCCCGGCACGCACATCGGCGTCGAGGTCGCGATGCAGTGGAACAGCGGCTACAACGAGCAGGTGCTCTGCTTCACCAACAACATCCCGCAGCGCGACGGCGGCACCCACCTCACGGGCCTGCGCGCCGCGATGACCCGCGTCATCAACAAGTACATCGAAGAGAACGAGTTCGCCAAGAAGGCCAAGGTCGAGGTCACCGGCGACGACATGCGCGAAGGCCTGTGCTGCGTGCTCAGCGTGAAGGTGCCCGAGCCCAAGTTCTCGAGCCAGACCAAGGACAAGCTGGTGTCCAGCGAAGTGCGCGCGCCGGTGGAGGACATCGTCGGCCGCCTGCTGACCGACTACCTGCAGGAACGCCCGAACGACGCCAAGATCATCTGCGGCAAGATCGTCGAGGCCGCCCGAGCCCGCGAAGCCGCGCGCAAGGCGCGCGAGATGACGCGCCGCAAGGGCGTGCTCGACGGCATGGGCCTGCCGGGCAAGCTGGCCGACTGCCAGGAGAAGGACCCGGCGCTGTGCGAGGTCTACCTGGTGGAGGGCGACTCCGCCGGCGGTTCCGCCAAGCAGGGCCGCGACCGGAAGTTCCAGGCCATCCTGCCGCTGCGCGGCAAGATCCTGAACGTCGAGAAGGCGCGCTACGAGAAGCTGCTGACCAGCAACGAAATCCTCACGATGATCACCGCCCTGGGCACCGGCATCGGCCGTGCCGGCGCGACCACCGCGGGCGGCGGCGCCGACGACTTCAACGTCGCCAAGCTGCGCTACCACCGCATCATCATCATGACCGACGCCGACGTGGACGGCGCCCACATCCGCACGCTGCTGCTAACCTTCTTCTACCGCCAGATGCCCGAGCTGGTCGAACGCGGCCACATCTACATCGCGCAGCCGCCGCTGTACAAGGTCAAGGTCGGCAAGGAAGAGCAGTACCTGAAGGACGGCAATGCGCTCGACGCCTTCCTGCTCAAGGTCGCGCTGAAGGACGCCAGCATCGAGACCGGTGGCGCCACCTCCCACACGCTCAGCGGCGACACGCTGGCCGAGCTGGCGCGCAAGCACCAGGTGGCCGAGGCCGTGATCCACCGGCTGCGCAACTTCATGGACGCCGAGGCCCTGCGCGCCATCGCCGACGGCGTGGCGCTCGACCTCGATACCACGCCCGCGGCCGAGGCCTCGGCCGTGGCGCTGCAGGCCAAGCTGCGCGAGCTCAACACCACCGGCGTGCCGGCCGAGGTCAGCAACGAGTTCGACGCCCGCACCGACAAGCCGCTGCTGCGCATCAGCCGCCGCCACCACGGCAACATCAAGAGCAGCGTGATCACGCAGGACTTCGTGCATGGCGCCGACTACGCCGCGCTGTCCGGCGCCGCCGACACCTTCCGCAACCTGCTGAGCCCCGAGGGCGCCGTGGTGCGCCGCGGCGAGGGCGAGCGCGCCAAGGAAGAGAAGGTGTTCGATTTCCGCCAGGCCATGCTGTGGCTCATCGGCGAGGCCGAGCGCGCCACCGCGCGCCAGCGCTACAAGGGCCTGGGCGAGATGAACCCCGAGCAGCTGTGGGAAACCACCATGGACCCGACCGTGCGGCGCCTGCTGCGCGTGCAGATCGACGACGCGATCGAGGCCGACCGCGTGTTCACGATGCTGATGGGCGACGAGGTGGAGCCGCGCCGCGAGTTCATCGAGCAGAACGCGCTGCGGGCGGCGAACATCGACGTCTGAGTCGATTTCTGCCCTCACCGTCACGCCGCCGTGGTTCGCACCCGGCGGCGTTTTTCATGGGGCGCCCGATCGCCGCGCCCACCGCCTTCGCACCATTCCCATGCCGCTTCGCGGCGGAGTGCGCGCACGCAACGCGGGCCCCTCGCGGCCGGACCCAAGGGTTTGTCTGAGGGTAGATCGCCACACAGGCTGTAAACGCTTGTCACAAGCCCGTCACCAGCTATTAAAACAATAGCGTTCAAAGCCTCGGCGAGGATCGTTCCTCGTAAACGCTATATCTAGCCCGAGTCTTGCTAAGCAAAATCCTCGACGAATTCCGCGTCACCCTGATCGAGGACATCGAAGCAATGAAATCCATGCGTTTCCGCCGGTCCCTGGCCGTCCTTGCAACGTGCGGCACGGCCGCCATCCTCGGCGCGACCCTTCCGGCCCACGCTGCCCCGAATCCGCCCATCCAGACCGCCCAGGGCGTCGAATACATGTGCGGCGGTACCAACAAGGACGAAGCTGCATTCATGCAGATGGTCGCGCCGCGCTGGGCCGCCACGATCGAACTGGGCATCAACGGCAGCCCCGCGCAGCGCGCGAGCTTCCCGGCCCGCGCCAAGGTCGAGGTGCGCGAGCGCTACACCGGCCGAGCGATCATGGAAGCGCTGTCGCAGGGCCCGTACATGCTCGCGCGGCTCGACCCGGGCGCCTACGACGTCAACGTCACGCTCGGCGGCCTCACGCTGACGCAGCCGCTGGTGGTGTTCGCGGGCATCCCGTCGAAGGCGACCTTCATGTGGCCGTCGAACTTCGACATGGCCTCGGTGCTGCCGCCGCAGCCCGAAACGCAGGCGATGGCGCAGACCAGCGCCGCGCGCTGAGGCGCCGAGCCGCCTCCACGGCCGGCGGCCACCCGCCGCGCCGTTTCGTTAAGTCCTGTCTAAGCCGTGCGCCGCACAGTGGCGCCGTGGTTTTCCGCCACGAGAGCATGGAAAGAAAGGACTGATCATGACCCCCCGGATTTCACCGCGCGCGCGGCCGCTGGCCGCCGCCCTGCTGTGCGGCGCCCTCGCGTTCGGCGCGCTCGCCACCTCCGCGCAAGCCGCGTTCAACCCGCCGATCCGCATGTCGCACGGCATCGAGTACATGAGCGGCGGCATCGGCAGCGACGAGGCAAAGCTGATGGAAACGGTCCTGCCGCGCTGGCCGGCGAGCTTCGAATTCGCGATCAAGGACCACCAGGGCGCGGACTTCGCGGCCGACGTGCACGTGACGGTGCGCGATGGCCGCGGCGTGGCGCTGCTCGACAACGTGGTGGCGGGCGGACCGTTCATGGTGGCGCGCCTCGAGCCCGGCAGCTACCAGGTCGAGGCCACGCTGCGCGGCCAGACGCTCAAGCAGCCGCTGCAGGTGGTGTTCGGCACGCCCACCAAGGCCACCTTCCTCTGGCCGGCGGGCACCGACATGGCCGCCGCCGGCACGCGCGCGGTGCAGTAAGCGCACGAAGGCACGGCGGCACGGACGCCGGGTGCAGGCGCTCACGTCGCCGTCGGCGGCCCGGCACCTGTCATCCCGGCATGCTGCGCTACTGAAAAAATAGCGTGGCAGCGACTTGAATGCACGGCATGCGCCTTGCAGATGACGTGTCCCGGGCAGTGCCCGAACCCATTGCCCCGATGCCGATCCGTCCCCTGAGCGTGCTGACCGCGCTCCTGCATGCCTACATCGCCCTGCGTCTGCTGCCCGCGGCCGCGGGGCTCACGCCGGCCTGGCCGATCGGCCTGCTGGCGCTGGTGGTGTCGGCGCTGACCATTCCGCTGCCCTTCCTGTCGCGGCATGCGCCGCGCAAGAAGCCGCTGCACGCAGTACTGCAATGGACCGGCCTGCTGAGCATGGGCTGGTTCTCGTCGCTGTTCGTGCTGACGCTGGTGCGCGACGCCGGCCTGCTGCTGACCTGGGTCGCGCAGCGCGTGGCCGGCCTCGCGGTGCCGTGGGACACGCTGCGGCCCTGGAGCGCGCTGGCGGTGTTCGCGCTGGCCACGCTCGTCTCGCTGATCGGCTTCGTCAATGCGCGCCGCACCGCGGACGTGAAGCACGTCGACGTGCCGATCCGCGGCCTGCCGGCCGCGCTCAAGGGCTTCACGATCGTGCAGCTCAGCGACATCCACGTCGGCCCGACCATCCGCAACAGCTACATCCAGCGCATCGTCGACGCGGTGAACCGGCTCGGCGCCGACGCGATCGCGATCACCGGCGACCTGGTCGACGGCACCGTGCCCGAACTGCGCGAGCACATCGCGCCGCTGGCCGGGCTGCGCGCGCGCCACGGCACCTTCGTGGTGACCGGCAACCACGAGTACTACGCGGGCGCCCATGCCTGGATCGACGAACTGCGCCGCCTCGGCCTGCAGGTGCTGCTCAACGAGCACGTGGTGCTGCAGACGCGCAACGTGCGCGGCGCGCAGAACGACGAGGAAACCTTCGAGAGCCAGCTGGTGCTGGCCGGCGTGACCGACTACACGGCGGGCCACTTCGATGCCTCGCACGAGAGCGATCCGCAGCGTGCGCTCGACGACGCACCGCCGCTGGTGCACACGCGCGTGCTGCTCGCGCACCAGCCGCGCAGCGCACCGAAGGCGGCCGCGGCCGGCTTCCAGCTGCAGCTCTCGGGCCACACGCACGGCGGCCAGTTCTTCCCGTGGAACCTGTTCGTGCCGATGCAGCAGCCCTTCACGGCGGGCCTGCACCGGTTGCAGGACATGTGGATCTACGTGAGCCGCGGCACCGGCTACTGGGGCCCGCCCAAGCGCTTCGGCGCCCCGTCCGAGATCACGCTGCTGACGCTGATGCCGGCGCGCGGCTGAGCGAGGCTCAGCTTGCGGCCTGCTGCGCGCCGAGCCGCCGCGCGTTGGCGGTGGCCACCGCGTGGATCGGCTTCAATCCCTCGCTCGCGATGCGCGCCGTGCTGTTCGGCCAGCGCTGGGCCGCGTTCGCGGCGCGCGAGGCCGCGCGGATCAGCGCATCGCCATGCTCGGCCGCCTGCGCCGGCGTGACGCTGCCGGCCAGCGAGAGGAAGGCCGCGGCGCCATGCAGACATTGCTGGCAGATGCGGCTCGCGAGGCCGATCTGGCTGCTGTGCCATTGCCGCGCCATCGCGAAACCCGAGGCGTGCGCGGCCTCGAGCTTCTCGTCGCCCATGCGCCGGAATTCGACCAGGTCGTCGGCACTCGGCGCGAGCCCCGCCTGCGCGATGCGCTCGGTGCGCAGGCGGATCACGGTGCCCGAGGACAGCAGCATCTCCTGCGTCTTGAGCGCGAGCTCGGTCCATTCGCGCAGCGGCCACAGCGGCCATGACGAAACGCTGAGGGAGGGAAGGGAAGAAGTGGACGACATCGTGGGGAGCGGCGTAATGCCTGCGAGGGAGATCGGCCCACTATAGGCCTGCCGCGTGGCGAATGCTGCAGTGCAACAAGAACCTGAGCGCATTCCGTGGCGTTTTGCAGCTTTGGTGATGAAGTCCTACTTCTCGACGTGGAAATCGCGTAGCGGCACGACACGAAACTGAACGCAAAGTGAATATGACCTTCAGTTTTCATCATTCGCTTTGACGATCCGGATCATGAGATTCAACGCTTCCACCCCGCTCCGTGCCGCCGCGCTGGCCGGACTGCTGGGCTTGCTGGGCAGCAACGCCCACGCCTTCGAGGACAGCCAGCGCGGCTTCTACGTGGAAGGCGGACGCGCGCCCCACGGCCAGATGGGCAGCACCAATGCCTTCACCGTCGGGATGACGCTGCCGTGGTCACCGCGACAGCCGGTGCAGGAAGGCGCGCTCACCACCTACTGGGACGTCTTCCTCAGCGATTGGCACGCACCCGCGCTTGACGACGGCCGGCGCGACTACGTGCAGATCGGCGCCATCTACACCTGGCGCTGGCGCTTCGCGCACGGCGGCTCGCCCTGGTACGTCGAAGGCGGCGTGGGCGGCAGCGTGATGGACCATGTCTACCGGACGCCCGACCGCAGCTTCAGCACCGCGTTCCAGTTCACCGAGGTGCTCGGCGTGGGCCGCAGCTTCGGCGACCACGGGGAACACGACCTGTCGCTGCGCGTGCAGCACTTCTCCAACGGCGGCATCAAGAAGCCCAACCCCGGCGAGAACTTCGTGCGGGTGCGCTACACCTATCACTTCTGATGCGCGATGCGGGCCCGGCGCCCGCGCCGCGCGCGCAGCTCGGTCGCGAAGTAGGCCAGCGTGGCCACCAACAGCGGCAGCAGGTAGTAGAGGCCGCGGTAGGCGAGCAGGGCGGCCAGCAACTGCGCCTCGGCCACCTGGTGCGCGAGCAGCGCGACGAACACCGCTTCCAGCACGCCGAGCCCCGCCGGCACGTGCGTGATCACGCCGGCCACCGCGGCCACCAGCAGCACGGCCAGCACCTGCGGATAGGCGACCTGGCCCTGCAGCAGCAGCCAGATCACGCCGCCGATCAGCGACCAGTTGGTGCACGACAGCAGGAACTGCAGCAGCGCCATGCGCAGGGTCGGCGTGCGCAGCTCGTGCCCGCGCACATGCCAGCGCTTCCCATGCGCGAAGGCGCACACCAGCAGATAGACCGCGGCCAGCACCAGCAACGCCGCGCCCAGCAGCCGCAACTCCTCGCCATCGACCTTCCACGCCGGCGGCAGGCCCAGCGGCCAGAAGAAGAACGCGGCACCGGCCACCACCAGGTAGCCGATCCAGTTGGTGAGCATGCTGAAGCCCAGCACGCGCGTGATGGTGTCGTTGCGCAACCCCAGCCGCGAATAGAGCCGGTAGCGGAAGGCCACGCCGCCGACCAACGAGCCGAGGTTGAGGTTGAAGGCGTAGCTGATGAAGGTCACGCCCATCACCGTGCCGGCGCGCAGCGGATGGCCCGTGAGGTGGCGACCCAGCAGGTCGTAGGTGCTGTAGAGCGCGAAGCTGCAGGCCGCGAGCAGACCCGCGCCGAGCAGCGTGAGGGGCGGCAGCGCGGCGATCGCGTCGCCGACCTCGTGCCAGTCGATGGAACGCGCCTGGCTCACGAGCAGCCAGGCCACGAGCCCGAAGAAGCCCCACACCAGCGTTCGCCTGGCCCAGGGCCACGCGCGGCGCCAGCCGCTGGCGGGCAACGCATGCAGGCGGCCGCCAGCCGCCGTCGTCATGCGGCCTCCGTCGACGCGGGCGCGCCCTCGACGCCGTCGCCGTGGTTCTTGCGTCGCCGGTCGCCGAGGTCGGTGACCTCCACCGGCTTCAGCCGCGGCACGTGGCGCGGCAGCCAGCCCAGCAGCGAGGGATACCAGCGCATCAAGTGGAAGATGAAGAAGCTGCGCACCAGCCGCCAGCCGCTCCATTCGCTCGCGAGGTCGGCCGTGTCGATCTGCTTGCAGCTGTGTTGCATCAGGTGATCGAGGCGCTCGTGCAGCAGCGTGTTGAAGGCCGCGTCGCGCACCACCACGTTGGCCTCGAGGTTGAGCGACAGGCTCAGCGGATCGAGGTTGCTCGAGCCCACGGTGCTCCAGCGATCGTCCATCAGCGCGACCTTGCCGTGCAGCGGCCGCTCGCAGTATTCGTAGATGCGCACGCCCGCGTGCAGCAGGTGGTGGTAGAGCATGCTCGCGGCCGTCTTCACGATCGGCATGTCGGGCTCGCCCTGCAGGATCAGCCGCACGTCGACGCCGCGCCGCGCCGCGCGCCGCAGTTCCTTGATGAGCCGGTAGCCCGGGAAGAAGTAGGCGTTGGCGATCACGATGCGCTCGCGCGCGCTGCGGATCGCGGCGCGGTAGTGGCGCTCGATGTCGTTGGTGTGGTGGCGGTTGTCGCGCGTGACGAACATCACCTCGGCCTCGCCGGCCACCGTGTCGCCCACGGGCGGCGCCTGCCTGAGCCGGCGCCGGAACCAGCCCGGCCCCTTGCCGCCGACCGCGATCGCGCGCAACGCGAAGTGGTGGATCTGCGCCACGATCGGCCCGGCGAGCTCGACCGCGTAGTCCTGCTTGGCCTTGGGGCCGAAGTCCATCAGGTGGTCGGCCGAATAGTTGATGCCGCCGACGAAGGCGCGCTCGCCGTCGATCACCACGATCTTGCGGTGCATGCGGCGGAACACGTTGAGCCGCTGGCCCAGGAAGCGGTGGCCCGGATCGAACACGCGCACCTTCACGCCGGCGCTGCTCAATTCCTCGAGGAACTCGCGCGAGAGATCGGGCGAACCGAAGCCGTCGATCATCAGGTCGACCTTCACGCCGCGCCGAGCGGCCTCGCACATGGCGGCGTGCAAGTCGAGGCCCACCTTGTCCTCGAACAGGATGAAGGTCTCGATGACCACTTCGCGCCGTGCCGCGCGGATCGCCTCGAACACGCGCGGGAAGAACTGCTCGCCGTTCTCGAGCAGTTCGATGCGGTTGCCCGCGACCCAGTGGTTGCCGTTGCTCATGGATGGATGCGCTTTCAGAGATCGATCTCGGCCACCAGCGGCGCGTGGTCGGACAGGTGCGACCAGGGCCGGCGCGGCAGCACCACCGGCGCGTGCACGCCGGCATTGCGCACGTAGATGCGGTCCAGCGGCAGCACCGGGAAACGCGAAGGGAAGGTCTTGGCCGCGTGGCCGTGCGCATGCACGAACACCTCGCGCAGCGACGCGCCCTCGGCCAGGGTCGCATGCGCGCGGCCGCGCCAGTCGTTGAAGTCGCCGGCCACGATCAGCGGCGCGTCGGCCGGCACCTCGTCACGCACGATGTGGCACAGCAGCTCGAGCTGCTGCTGCCGGTGCGCCTCGGCCAGGCCGAGGTGGGCGCAGATCGCATGCACGTCGACCGTGCGGCCCGGCAGCCGCAGCACGCAGTGCAAGAGCCCGCGCTTCTCGGGCCCGGCCACCGACACGTCATGGTTGCGGTGATGCACGATCGGAAACTTCGACAGCAGCGCATTGCCGTGGTGGCCCTTGGGATAGACCGCGTTGCGCCCGTAGGCGAACTGCGGCCACATGGTGTCGGCCAGGAATTCGTAGTGCGGCGCCTCGGGCCAGTTGCTCACGCGGCGCGAATGGCGCGAATGGGTGCCCAGCACCTCCTGCAGGAACACCACGTCGGCGCCCACGGTGCGCACCGCATCGCGCAGCTCGGGCAGGATGAACTTGCGGTTGAGCGCGGTGAAGCCCTTGTGGGTGTTCACCGTCATGACCTTCAGCGACACGGGCGCGGCCGCGAGTCCGGCCGCGGTGACGGGGCCGGGCGGATTCGCGCCCACGGCGTGGGCGGTTTCCGCGTTGGCGACGGATTCGTTCGTGAAGATCGGTGTGGAGGACATCGGATTTCGGGTTGTACGTGCTCGATCCGTGCCCGCCTGTAGGAACGCGCCACCTTCTCGTGGCGCCTCCAGCCCTCCGACGCGACAGGCTCGCGGCGCCTTCGCGCGCGGCCGGCCGGCTCCTACAGGCAGCCCTGACGCACCCCCACAAGGCCCGAACGGAGCGGCTCCTACGGTGAATTCAGGACGTCGGGAAAGGCGTCCGCGATTTCTTCACACCATTTATCGAGACGCAAAGGAAACCGATCATGAAACACGCACAGCAACGACTTCTTCGAGCGACCCTGCTGGCCGGCCTGATGGGCGCGGGCGGCTTCGCGATGGCGCAGACCTCCTCGATGCCCGCGGCACCCGATCCGGCACTGGGCGGCCAGGCCAGCACGCAATCGCCGACCGGCGTGGCCAATCCCACGCAGCAGCCCGACGGCAATGCGCCGGTGTCGCTCGAGACCGTGCGCGCCGAGGCCCGTGCGCACAACCGCAACAACACCAACAACCTGGTGCCCAAGGGCGAGGCCAGCACCGTGATGAACGGCCAGCCGAACATGGTGACGGCACCGACCGGCGAGCAGTCGCGCTGGCAGGTGAGCCAGCAGGCGCGCAAGGTGAAGCCGCATTTCGGCCAGCCGGGCGAGCGTCCGGAGGTGCCGACCAACCCGACCGAGAAGACCGGCACGCCGAAGTAATCGGATCGGTCGGATCGACCAGAACAAAGGCCCGCAACGCTTCGCGCGTTGCGGGCCTTCGTCATGGGCCACTCTCGGCGACAGCGCCGAGGGCCGAGGCTCAACCCTTGGCCGGTTGGGCGTCGGGGCCGCCATGGTGGCCGCCGCGATGGAAGCGGTGACCGCCGAAGTGCAGGGTCTCGGCGTCGAAGGTCTTCTGCTGCTCGGGCGTCAGCGCGGCATAGAAGGACTTCGTGGCGTCGGCGCGCTTGGCGAACATCGCGCTGCGTTCGGCCTGGCGGGCCTGCATGCGTTCGATGCGCTGCGGCGTGGTCAGCTTGGCGAAGTCGGCGCGGGTCATGCGCTGGCCATCGGGACGCGGACCGGAGAACTGCGTCGCGCCGGTGTAGCTGGACCAGGCGCTTTCCTGCGAGGCATTGAGCTTGAGCTTGTCCTTGAGGGCCGCGAGACGCTTGGCGCGATGTTCCTGCATGCGTTCGAAACGCTTGGCCGGATCCATGCGCTTGTGGTCCGCGTGGGCCTTGCGCTGCGGGGCCGCGCCATCCGCCTGCGCCACGGCAGCGGCGGGTGCCGCGGTCGTGGGCGCCGGCGTCTGGGCGAAAGCGCCCGACGATGCGAGGGCGGCCGAGCCCAGCAGGCCGGCCCAGAGGATGCGTTGGCGGAGAGAGATCATGAGAGTGCTTCCTTTCGAAGAACCGCCGCCGATGGGCAGCTGGTGAGACGAAGTGTGGAAGCCTTCTGTAAGCCGTCCGTGAGCCCCGCGTGAGCCTGCGTAAAGAATGGTGAATGGCGGCGCGGGCGGCCGTGAATTTTTGCGCGCGAGCTACTTGGGACGCGGCCTCTTCAGGCCCCGGTCAGGCGATTTGAGCTTGCCGGTGCGCAGCTGCCGCACCGCCTGCGCCACCGCGCGCGCGACGTTGCGCACCTCTTCCTGCAGGTCGGCGTCGGCATCGAGCGTGTCGTGGCTGGTGGCATAGGGCTCGTAGTAGCCGATGTAGCGATCGAGCTGCGCCGCATTGCCCGCGTCGATCAGCCCCATCCAGTCGAGCCAGTCGCAGAGGTTGCGCCGCACGCTCTCGATGCCGGCCACGTCGCCATGCACCACCACGCCATAGGCACGGCCATCGAGATGCTTGGGATAGCCCCAGCCCTCGAGCTCGAGCGCCTTGGCCTCTTCGGCCTTCTTGCCGTGCGTGCTGGTGGGATCGGGGTTGCCGCCATCGGCGCACACCAGGCGATCGATCATCAGCTTGAGCGGGCTCGTGGCCTGGTACCAGTGGGCGGGCGTGAGCACGATCACGCCATGCGCCGCGGTCCAGCGTTCGTAGATCTCGTTCATCCAGTCGCCGGTCTGGCGCAGCGAGTGGTTCGGATAGCAGCTGCAGGGCCAATGGCACAGCGGCATCGCGGTCGAGACGCAGCCCTTGCACGGATGGATCTCGCGGCCGTAGTCCGAGGTCAGCAGGCTGAGGTCGAGCACGTCGGTCTTCACGCCGCTGCCCTCGAGCACCTCGCGCGCGAGCTGCGTCAGCCGCCAGGTCTTGGAGATCTCGCCGGGACAGGTGCCGTCGTTGCGCGGCGAACCATTGACCAGCAGCACGCGCGAATGGCTCTGCGGGTCGGCCCACTTGGCGTGCGCCGCGTCGATGCGCGCCTTGGCCTCGAGCCAGTCGACCGACAGCTCGTAGTCGGGATCGGCATAGCCGGGCCCGGCCTTGCGCGTGACGGGTGCCTTGCGGCCTTCGTGGTAGGCCTCCCAGGCGATCAGCTCGATGCGCCGCAGCGATTCGGACTCGGCCTGGAAGGCCGGGTCCTGGAAGTCCTGCATGAAGCGTTCATGGAACTCGGCGCGCTGCAGCGTGGCGGGCGCCTGTCCTTTTCGGATCGTGGGGGGCATGCAGGCAACGTAGAAGCCTCGCCCGGCCTCGTGCGCCGACCTCCATGCCGACACGCGGTAGGCGCAGGCCGCACCGCCGCGTCGGCGCAGGCTCAGCCGAAGCGGCCCTGGCGGAAGTCGTCGACCGCCTGCTTGATCTGCTCGGGCGTGTTCATCACGAACGGGCCGTACTGCACGATGGGTTCGTTCAACGGGTGGCCCGCGATCAGCAGCGCGCGCGCCGGGCTGTGGTTGGTCGAGCCCGCGCGCAGCAGCACGCCGTCGCTGCCGGCCTCGTTCGCGAGGATGGCCATGCGCCGCGTCGGCACCTCGCTGCCCGCGATCCACAGCGATTCGCGGAACACGTAGACCAGCGCGTTGTGCGACGGTGGCAGCGGCTGCGCGAACTCGGCGCCCGGCGGCAGCGTGATGTCGAGGTACAGCGGCTCGGTGCGCTCGCGCCGCACGGCGCCCTCGATGCCATGGCTCGCGCCGGCGATCACGCGCACGTGCACGCCCTCGGCGGTGGTGAACTCGGGGATCTCGGCGCTCTGGATGTCGCGGTACCAGGGCTCGCGCAGCTTCTCGTCGGCCGGCAGGTTGAGCCAGAGCTGGAAGCCTTCCATCAGGCCTTCCTGCTGCTCGGGCAATTCGCTGTGCACCAGGCCGCGGCCCGCGGTCATCCATTGCACGCCGCCGTTCTCGAGCAGGCCCTCGTGGCCCGCGCTGTCGCGGTGCCGCATGCGGCCCGCGATCATGTAGGTGACCGTCTCGAAGCCGCGGTGCGGATGGTTCGGAAAGCCGCCGACGTAGTCGCCGGGGTTGTCGCTGCCGAAGGCATCGAGCATGAGGTAGGGATCGAGCCGCTTCTGCAGCGGCTGCCCGAGCACGCGCGTGAGCTTCACGCCGTCGCCATCGCTGGCCGACACACCGGCCACGATGTGGTCGATGCCGCGCGGCGCGGCCACGGGCTCGGTGGGATGGTGGAGATGATGGTGGTTCGTGTGGGTCATCCGACCATGGTGGCACCAATGGCCCGACCGCGCCACCCGTGGGGGCGGGCGCTCAGCCCCCGGCCGCGGCCTCGAAGCGCGCGCGCATGTGCTCGGGGTACCACTGCGTGAAGCGGATCGCGCCGACGATGGCCGCGACCGTGACCGCGATGCCCACCCACAGCGGCAGCGAGGGCACGTAGACCATCGCCACGTCGGCCAGCACCATCAGCGCGAAGGCCACGGCCCAGGCGGCGGTGATGACCATGTTGACCAGCTTGAAGCCCGGCAGCGCCCAGACCTCGGGCGGCGTCTGCTCCTTCGCGTACTGCAGGGTGAAGGGCTGGCCGATGGCCATCGAGGCCAGCACCACCAGCAGCAGCCCCGCGTCGACGCGCAGCCGCACGCCGAGCAGCGACCACTCGGTGTGCGTGGCGAGCGCGAACACGGCGAGGCCACCGAACAGCAGCACGGTGCCGATCTCGAGCACCTTGACCGTGCGCTTCGGCGTGAGCCAGTCGCGCAACAGCAGCACGGCCGACAGCGCCGCCGCGGCCGAGAGCGCGGGCACCACGCCGAGCAGGCGGTCGAACAGCGCGAAGACGATGAAGGGCGCGAAGGCCAGCAGCATGCTCATGACGACGCTCCGAAGCGAACGGTGGGTTGCGCATCGGCCCGCGCGGCGGCGCCGGGCACGCTGCCCTCAGCATCGAACCAGTTGCCATGGAAGCCCACGGGCACGCGGTGCGGCAGCGCGGCGGTGCACAGCGGGCCGTTGGCCACGGCACGCGCATCGAAGACGGCGAGCTCGCTGGTGTGGGTGGCGCCACGCCAGATGGTGGCGAGCAGCCAGCCATCGCCTTCCTCGGCCTGCGCCGAGCGCGGCACGAACACGGCCTCCGACATCGTGTCGGGCGCCGGCAGCTTGTAGATGCCGCGCTCGCCGTTGGCATGGTCGACATGCGCGAGGCCCGCGAAATTGCGCCGCGCCTCGGTGGAAGCCTCGTCGTCGCGCAGCACGTACCAGCCATGGCGGTAGGGCAGGCCGGCGAAGCGGTCATCGATGCGCGGGAATTCGCCGGGGCGCGGATCGAGCACGGTGCGCGTGAATTCGCGCGCCGGGTTCGCGAGCTCGAACTGCCAGCGCACCAGACGCGCGGGCGGATCGCCCGCGCCGATCGGCGAGCCGTCGGGACGCGGGAACAGCGGCGGCGTGTCGAACTGCATCACGTCGGCGTACAGGCTGCCGTCGGCTTCCCAGGCATTCATCACGTGGAACACATAGCAGGCCGGGCCGCGCCACCAGACGATGTCGGCGCTGCTGCCGCCGCGCGGCATCAGGCCGACGCGGGTGCCGAACTCGGGCTCCCAGGCATAGGGCGGGCGGCCCTGCTGCGCGCGCTCGAGGCTGGCGGTGATCGGCATGATCGGGAACATCACGTGGCCCTCGGTCACCATGAAGTCGTGGACCATGCTGGCATAGGGTGCCTCGAAACTCTCGAAGCGCGTGACGCGGCCGTCGGCCGCGATGCTGCCGAAGCTCATGCCCGCCGACAGCGGCGCGGGCGTGCCGTAGCCGAAGAACAGCAGCTCGCCGGTGCGCGGATCGGTCTTGGGATGGGCCGTGAAGCTGCCGTGCAGGCGCCCGTCGAGGTCGGTGGCGCCGAGCGTGTCGAGCCCGGGCAGCGTCATCGCGATCGGCAGGTGCGCCTCCTCGAGCGCAAGCATGCGGCCGGCATGGCCGATCACGTTGGTGTTGCCGGTGCCGTCATCCTCGCGCTTCGGCGCCTCGCCCTCGGTGCTCTGGAAGCCGACGCGGCGCCGCTCCTGCCCTTCGACCGTGGCCTGCCAGCGCTGGGTGCGCACCCAGCGGTTGCGGTAGTGCACCGCGCCGTCGGCGATGTGGAAGGCATGCAGCATGCCGTCGCCGGCGAACCAGTGGGCGCGCGGGTCGGGCGCCACCGGGTTCGGGCCGTTGCGCACCAGCGTGCCGCGCAGGCCGGCGGGCAGCGTGCCCTTCAGCGGCAGCGGACCGACGTCGGTCTCGAAGTCGATCGGGCCCATGTTGGAAGGCGGGGCGCTGCGGGTGACGGCATCGTTCATCGGGGTTCCTTCGGATCGTCGGCCGGGGCCGGTGTAGGGTTGGAAAAGCGTGGAGGGCTTATCTTTCCAGTGGAAATATCGTCGAGCCATCCAATGAAGTCAAGAGATTTTTCCAGTGGTAAGATTTTTGGATGCCTGCTGCTTCCCGTCCGCGCCGTTCCCGTTCCACGGAACCGGCCACCGCCGAATCTTCGCCGGCCACAGCGGCCACAGCGGCCACACCGGCCGAGTCCGCCGCGCCGGCCCGCCGCTACCACCACGGCGCCTTGCCCGATGCCTTGCTGGCCGCGGCCGAGACCGTGCTGCAGCGCGACGGCATCGCCGGGCTCGGCCTGCGCGCGATCGCGCGCGAAGCGGGCGTCTCACACACCGCGCCCAAGCACCACTTCGGCGACACCACCGGCTTGTTGAGCTCGCTCGCCGCCGTGGGGTTCCATCGCCTGGCCGACGCGATGCGCACCTCGGCGCCCGAGGGTGCCGACGCCAGCGCGCGGCGCAACGCGATCGGCCGTGCCTACGTGCATTTCGCGCATGAGAACCCGGCGCTGTTCGGGCTGATGTTCCGCACCGAGAAGATCGACATGCTGCATCCCGTGCTGGGCGCCGCGGCCGCCGAGGCGATGCGCGTGATGGCCTCGATCATCGGCGGCGCGCCGAGGCTGCCCGACAGCCCGCCCACCTCGCTGAGCAACGCCGAAGCCATGCAGATGACCTCGGCCTGGGGCTATGTGCACGGGCTCGCGGTGCTGCTGATCGATCACCGGCTGCGCGGCATCCTCAAGCTCGCGCCGGGCTTCGACGACCCGCTCGCGCTGGTCGACGCGGCGCTGGACGAGGTGCGCTTCGGGCTGGAACTCGAGCCGCGCGACTGAGCCTGCCGCTTCAGGTCGAAGGCTGCCAGTACCGGTACTGCCAGCGCGTTTCGAAACCGGCGCGCCGGTACAGCGCCAGCGCGGGATCGTTCTGCGCCTCGACCTGCAGGAACACTTTTTCGAACCCCCGCTCGAGCGCCACCTGCGCCAGCCCCGCGAGCACGCGCCCGGCCAGGCCGCGGCCGCGCTGCGCGGCGTCGGTGCGCATGCCGTGCACGCTGGCCCAGCCATGGCCGAAAGCCATCGCGCCCGCGGCCACGGTGCGGCCGCCTTCGCGCACGCTCGCATAGAGCGAGCCCTGGGCACGCGCCAGCACGCGCACGCGGTGGGCGCCGTCGACTGGATCGAAACCCTCGCCGAGGAACAGCGCCGCCCAGGCGTCGTCGGGCGCGGTGTCGACCTCGGCCGGCAGCGCGCCGGCCGGTGCCACGGCCTGCATCCGGCGCAAGGTGGCGGTCTGCACCAGCGTGGGCTTGGCGCCGCGATAGCGCCGGGCTTCGAGCTCGGCGCGCAGGCCGTCGAAGCATTCCAGATCGGCCAACCGCAGCATGGGCGGGAGCCCCTGCGCGGCGTAGCCTTGCTCGATCCGCTCTAGCGTGCCCTCGGCCGCCGGCGCATGGCGCAGCGGCACGGCCGAGCGGGCACGCGAGACCGTGCCGTGGTCGAAGGGCAGCAGCCAGCCCTCGATAGCGCCGACGGCATCGGGCGAGACGGCCGCGACCGTGGCGCGCTCGATCGCTTCGACCTCGGCGCTCATGGGTTCGGCTCCGGCGGCGCGAACTTCGCGCTGGCCACGCTCTTGAGCAGCGACTCGCGCTGGTTACGGCTGATGCCGCGCACGCCCTCGGCCACCCACTTCACGCGGTCGGGATCGATGGCCCCGTCGCGCCGCCACTGCTCGAGCACCGCCTGCGGCTTGTGCAGCATGGCCGCGAGCCAGACCGCCTGCGCCGGTTCGAGGCTGCGCGCGCTGCGCTTGAAATAGCGCTTGGCCGCGGCTTCCGCGCCGCAGAGGTTGCCGCCCCAGGGCGCGTTGTCGAGGTAGAGCTGCAGGATGCGCGCCTTGCCCAGCGTCTGTTCCATCTCGACCGCGTAGAGCAGCTCGCGCAGCTTGCGCTCGGCCGTGCGCTCGCTGCCGGTCGCCAGCAGCTTCGCGAGCTGCTGCGTGAGCGTGCTGCCGCCGCGTTTCTGCGCGCCTTCCTTCTGGTTGTTGTCGATCGAGGCCAGGATCTCGGTCAGGTCGTAGCCGGTGTGGGTGAAGAAGCGTTGGTCCTCCGCGGCGATGACCGCGCGCGCGAGCCAGCTGTCGTTGGTCAGCCTGGCCGAGGGGCCGCAGCTGGTGCGCGCGCCCAGCATGGCCTCGGTGCCCAGGCCCTCGACCGTGAACTGGCTGACGCTGGGCAGCACCGAGAAGGTGGCTTCGGGCAGCACGACGTGGCCGCGCAATGCCAGCGTGCCGCCGATGCGCGCGCGCTGCAGCTCGGGCAGGCCGGGCACCAGCACCGCGTACCAGCGCGCGATCGGCGCATCCTGGATGTCGACGCTGAGCTGCAGGTTCTTCGGCGCGAGGCGGCCCTCCCATTTGCCTTGCAGCGTGGCGGCGGGATCGCCCGCGGGCGATCCCTGCGGCGTGGCGCCGAGCGTGCCGTTGAGCGTGTTGCCGTCGCGGCGCACCGTGGCCACCAGCTGCTGCACGCGGATCGGCTGCGCGCCCAGCGCCGGCAACTCGACGCTGCACGGCGCGCAGTGCAGTTCGAGCAGGCCGTCGGCCGCCTTCCAGGCGAAGCGCACGGTGCCGTGGCCGGTGTCGAGCGAGCGGCCGTCGAGCCATGGCGCGAACCAGGGCGAGGTGGCGATGCGCACCGCGGTCGGCACGCCGGTCTCGAAGGCGAGCGGACCGGCCTTCACCGTGGTGCGCCATTCGCCGGGCGCGGGGGCCAGCGCGAGCTTGACGATCAGGAAGATCGCCACGCCGGCCGTGATCACCAGGGCCAGCAGGCCGAAGAGGAGAAATCGCAGGGTCTTTTTCAGCAATGGGTTCACATCGGTCTCGCCACGGTGACGGCTTGCCACGGTCCGTTCGACCGGCCGCTGGCTGCCGCCCAGTACCAGGCTGAAGTGTCGGTGAAAGCGGCGCCATCGGCGTCGACGATGCGCTCGCAGACGCGGAACTTTTGCCCGCCGTGCCGTTGCGCAACAAAACAGCGCCACAAATGCGATTCGCCGGCCTGCATCTGGTGCTCCAGCCGCTCCTGCGCGATGCGGTAGCCGAGCGCGCGGTAGCAGTCGGCGGCCGGATGCAGCATGCGCGTGGGCTCGCGCACCTCGCGCATCACCAGAGTCTGGCGGCCGTCGGTCATGCGGCCGATGGCGCCTGGAAAGCGGTCGGCGAAGCGCTGCTCCACCTCGCTGAGCGCGAGCGGACGCAGCGCGGCGCCGTCCCATTCGCGCGGCCACTCGATCGTGCTCGCCACCGGCGCGGCCACGGCCGGCGTGCGCAGCGCGGCGGCGCCCGACCACAGGATGCACAGCAGCATCGCGACGGCGAACAGCGTCTTGTGGCCCATGCGGTTGATGAAGTGATTCGCGAACAGGCGTTCGAACAAGCGCTCAATGGGCAGTGTCGACACGGCGGCCTCCCTGGGTGGTGATCAGGCCCGGAACGGGCCGCATGACGAAATCGAGGCCCGCGCCGCTTCGCTCGCGCGTCATCAGCCGCGCGATGGCACCGCACACCAGCGCCAGCACGACCAGGCCCAGCGCGTTGTGCGCCCACGGCGCCAGCGGATGGCCGGCGCCCTCGCAGGCAATCAGCACGCTGTTGCGCACGATGTTGCCGGCCAGCACCGCGAGGCCGACCAGCGGCAGCCGGGCCAGGAAGCCACGGTCGGCGCGCCGCGCCCACAGCGCGACGGCGCAGGCCGTGAAGTAGCCGAGCCAGACCATCTGCACGCCCGAACACGGCGCATCGACGATCACCATCCGGCCGTCGATCAGCAGGGTGCTGCCTTCGCGCGCCACCTCGAAGCCCGGTGCCAGCAACCAGCGGCTGGCCTCGGCCGTCGCCACGCGCAGCGGATAGCCGGCATAGAACTGCAGCGACGAGAGCAGCGGCAACGCCAGCACCGCGAGGCCCGCGACCGGCACGGCCGCCACGCGGCGCGGCAGGAAGGCCATGAGGCCCGCCGCCAGCGACAGCACCGCCAACAGGCCTGCCGCGAGCGGCGGCAGCGCGGGCAGGCTGCCGAGGCCGGTGCGCAGCACGGTCGCCGCGAGCGTGCCGGCGCCGGCCAGCGCGAGCCAGCCCAGCCGCGGCGCGGCGCGCAGTTCGCCGCGGCACTGCCAGGCCAGCGCCGCAAGCGCGACCAGCGCCAGCAGCCCGAGCGGATCGTCCGATCCGTCGACCATGCGCCGCAGCATCCAGCCCCAGGTCGGCGCCAGCGCGGCGAACTGCAGGGCCAGCCAGGCGGCGGCCGGGAATCGGTCGATGCGGATGCCCCAATCCACGATGCGTGGATGGCGGTGGGCAAGAGTTGCCAGGGACATGAGGTCGTGCTCCCGTATCAGGCCGTGAAACGGCGTGCATCGTGGCGGCGCGCGCGGCGGCGCAGCATCGCCAGCACCGACAGCACGACCGCGATGGCGCCCAGCGTCTCGGGCTCGGGCGTGCTCGGCACCTCGGCGCCGAGCGCGCCGCCGTCCACGGCGGTATCACTGACACCCTGCGGCATCGGCAGCGGCTGGTTCACGCTGGCGCTGTCCTGCGGCGCGGCATTGCGCACCACCTTGTCGACCGCGATGAAGCTGGTGTACTGGGTCAGCAGGCTGTACTTGAGGCCGAGCTCGGTGATGCGGTCCTTGAAGGCGGCGCTGCCTTCGAGCGCTTCCTGGTCGCTCAGGCTCTGGATGCGATGGCGCGCCCACAGCGTGCGCAGCGCGGCCGTGTCCTGGCGCGTGCGCGCATCGATGCGCACTTCCTGGCGGTACGGGCCTTCGGCGCCCTGGCCCTCGACGATCACGCGCCCGCGCGCTTCGCCGCGCCACTTGCCGAACACGATCACCGGCCGTTCGCCCAGCACGTCGGGCAGCGCCTGCGGTTCCACGTCGTACACGTCCAGTCCGCCGAAGGTGGCCTTCACGCTGGTCAGCACCGGCGACTCGACCATGCGGCGGAAGCGCGCGGCCTGCTCGGGCGCCTGCGCCGGGTCGGTGATGATGAAGGGCTCGCCCATGCCGGCGCGCGCGATGCCTTCCATCAGGCTGCGGTTGACCGAGGAGCCGATGCCGAAGGCGAACACGTTGGCCTTCGACAGGTTGTTGCGCACCAGCTCGAAGGCCTCGCGCTCGACCGTCACGTAGCCATCGGTCACCACCACCACGGTGCGCGAGACCTTCTCGTCCTTCGGCTCGGCATACACGCGCTTGAGTGCCGGGATCAGCTCGGTGCTGCCGCCGCCCTCGAAGTTCTTGATGGTCGCCAGCGCCTGTTCGATGTTGGCGCGGGTCGCGGGCACCGAGGCCGGCGACAGCATCTTGTTGCTGCCCGAGAACAGCAGCACGTTGAAGGTGTCGCTGGGACGCAGGCCGCCGATCAGGCGCTCGAGCACCGTCTTCGCGGTGTCGAGCGGAAAGCCGTGCATCGAACCCGAGATGTCGACCACGAAGATGTAGTCGCGCGGCGAGATGGCGCTGGCGGCCACGGCCTTGGGCGGCTCGACCATCGCGAGGAAGAAGTTCTCGGCGTTCTCACCCTGGCCCTTGTAGAGCATCAGGCCCGATTCGATCTTCTCGCCCGCGAGGCGGTAGTCGAGCACGAAGTCGCGGTTGTCGGCCGGGCGGCCGTCGGCGGCCAGCTCGATCTCGGCATGGCGGTCCTCGTCGCTCTTCTTCACGGCGATGGCGTGCGTCATCGAGCGGATCTCCTTCAGGCCCATCGGCGTGTCGATGCTGGCCTTGAGCCGGAAGGTGGTGCCGGCCGCCACGCCCGCGCGCAGCGTGGGCTGGCCGACCCAGGGCGCCTGTGCGTTCGAGGACTGCGGGCTGTTGTAGCGCGGGCCCACCACGGTGGGGAACACGAACGCGTAGTTGCCCGACTGCGGCACCAGCAGCTCGCTGTAGCGCAGCTCCACCTTCACGTCGTCGCCCGGCAGGATGTTGGCGACGTTCATCTGGAACACGTTCGGCAGGTGCTGCTCGAGCAGCGCGGCGGTCTTGCCCTCGCGCTTGGCGGTGTCGTATTCGATCTTCGCCTGCTGCTTCTCGCGGATCTGCGCGGTGATCAGGCGGTCGGCCAGGCGCACGTTGAGGCCGCTCACGGCCGCCTGGGTCGAGCCCGGGAACACGTACTTGGCCTCGATGGCGCGCTGGCCCTCGTTGCGGTAGGTCTGGGTCACCGTCACGTCGGCGATCACGCCCGATATCTTCACCGAGACCTCGGTGCCCTTGAGCGGCAGCCGGTCGATCGAGGGGTCGTCGCTCTTCACGAAGAAATACGGGCTCTCGGTCTTCAGGCGCGGCGCGGCCGCTTCCTGCGCATGCACGGGATTCAGGCTCAGCGCGACGAAGCCCGCGGCCGCGAGGCTCAGCGTCGCCAGCCAGAGCCAGCGGCCGGGTCGATGGGTGGAGGGGGTGTGCATGTCGGGTCCTCTTCTCTGTGTATCGGATGGCCTGCACTGTCGCCAGCCTGCGAGAAGGCATTGGGAAGGCTTCTTGAAGTCCGCCGCGCTGTGTGAAGTCCGCGTGAAGTCGCCGCGCCGCCACGCTTCACACGGGCTTCGGATCGCACGGCGAGCATCCGGTCCGTCGTCAACGAGGAGAGAAAACATGCTTCAACTGCTGAAGGATTCGATGCTGGCCAAGGTGGGCGGGCTGCTGCTGCTGGTGCTGCTGCTGTGCATTCCGCTGGCCGAGATCGACCGCATCAACAACGAGCGCGGCGACAGCCAGCGCGAGGCCGCCGCCGAACTGGCCGCCACCTACGCGGGCCCGCAGACCGTGGTCGGCCCGCTGCTGCTGGTGCCCTACGTCGAGCGCTGGATGGAGCCGCTGCGCGACGCGCAGGGCAAGGTGATCGGCCAGGAGGCGCGCAGCAAGGAGATGGCGCACGTGGTGTTCCCCGACAAGCTGCACATCGAGGGTTCGATGACGCCGCAGCAGCGCTACCGCGGCATCTTCAAGATCCCGTTCTACACGCTCGACGCCACCCTGTCGGGCGGCTTCGCTGCCTTCGACCCCGAGGCGGTCGCGCACAGCGAGCCCGATTCGAAGATCGAATTCAAGGCCCCGCTGGTGGCCTTCAACGTGAGCGACCTGCGCGGCCTCGACGGTTCGCCCGCGCTGACGGTGAACGGCACCGAACTGCGGCTGCGCCAGCGCGTGCCCGGCCTGCCCGACGACTCCTGGTTCGCCAACGGCATCCACGCGCCGCTCGGCGGCGCGGCCCTGGCCGCCTGGCAGTCGCGCGCGGCGCTGCCCTTCGATATGAAGCTCTCGCTGGTCGGCCAGGACACCCTGTCGATGGTGCCGATCGCGGAAGAAACCAGCGCGCACCTGAAGTCGCCCTGGGCCCATCCGAGCTTCGGCGGCCGCTTCCTCGCCGCCAAGCGCGAGGTCACGCCGCAGGGCTTCGATGCGCACTGGCGCGTGTCCTCGCTCGTGAGCTCGGCGCGCGAACAGGTGCGTGTCGACCTGGCGGGCCGCGCCGACGCGACGGCGGCCTCGACCAACGGCAATGTGCGCGCCGGCCCGCAGCCCTTCAACCCGCAGAGCTTCGATGTCTCGCTCGCGCAGCCGATCAATGTCTATTCGATGAGCACCCGCGCGGGCAAGTACGGCGCGCTCTTCATCGGCCTGGTGCTGATGGCCGCCTTCATGTTCGAGCTGTTCCGCAAGCTGCGGCTGCACCCGGTGCAGTACGGCCTGGTGGGCCTGTCGATCGCGATCTTCTTCCTGCTGCTGCTGGCGCTGTCCGAGAAGCTGGCCTTCTGGCTCGCCTATGCGGGCGCGGCCGGCGCGAGCGTGCTGCTGCTGGGCATCTACTTCGCCGCCGTGCTCGGCAGTTGGAAGCGCGGCGCCGGTTTCGCGGGCTTCGTCGCGGTGCTCTACGGTGCGCTCTATGGGCTGCTGGCCTCCGAGAGCAATGCGCTGCTGCTCGGCGCGCTGCTGATCTTCGGCATGCTCTCGGCGCTGATGCTGATGACGCGCAAGGTCGACTGGTATGCGCTGTCGCGCCGGCCCGAAGCCGCACCGGTGGCCCTCACCGATCCGGCATGAAAGCGCTGCGCGTCGCGCTCGGTGCCCTGGGATGGCTGGCACTGGTCGCTCTCTGCTTCTGGGCCTGGCACCTGAAGGATCCGCACCTGCGCTTCCTGCGCGCCTGGGAGGTGCCGCTGCTGCTCGCGCTCGCGGGCGGCGGCGTGGCGATCGTCTGGCGCTTCGCGCGCCGTTCGCTGCGCCCGATGCTGCTCGGGCTGCTGTGCGCGGTGATGCTCTGCAGCGGGGCCGACGAGCTCTCGAGCCGCCAGCGCCGCGCGGAAGTGCTCGCCGCATCGGACGCGCAGGCACGCAGGCTCGGCGCGCACTTCATCGTCGGCTACGAGAACGCCGAGATGCCGATGCTGCGCGAGCTCGCGCGCCACGGCGCGATCGGCGGCATCTTCGTGACCGGCCGCAACGTCATGGGCCGCAGCGCGACGCAACTGCGCGAGGAGATCTCGAGCCTGCAGGACTTGCGCACGGCGGCCGGCCTGCCGCCGCTGATCGTCGCCACCGACCAGGAAGGCGGCGCCGTGTCGCGGCTCTCGCCGCTGATCGAACGCCAGCCTTCGCTCGCCACCCTGATCGATGCCGACGTGCCCGAGAACGAACTCGCGCAGCGCGCCCGTGCCTACGGAGAGCAGCAGGGCAGGGCGCTCGCCGCGCTGGGCATCACGCTCAACTTCAGCCCGGTGGTCGACCTGCGCACCGGCCGCGCGCCGGGCCGCTGGGACCTGCACACCCGCATCGACGAACGCGCGATCTCGGCCGACCCGGCACTCGTCGCCGAGGTGGCGCGGGCCTACGAACAGGGCCTCGAAGCGGCCGGCGTGCAAGGCACGCTCAAGCACTTCCCGGGACTGGCCGGCGTGGCCGAGGACACGCACCATGCGGCCGGTTTTTTGCGCACGCCCGCGGCCCGACTTGCAACACATGACTGGAAACCGTTTCAAGAGGTGTCGGCTTCGACACAAGCGGCTGTCATGCTCGCCCATGTGATCGTTCCAGAACTCGACCCCGACCATCCGGCCTCGTTCTCGCGCAAAATCGTGCAGTCCGTGATTCGCGGCGCGTGGGGGCACGACGGCCTGCTCGTCACCGACGATCTCACGATGGGTGCAGCCTACGACCGGGGCCTGTGCAACGCCACGGTGCGTGCGCTGAATGCCGGCGTGGACCTGCTGCTGGTCGCCTACGACCACGACAAGTACTTCGACGCGATGCACTGCGCGCGGCAGGCCGAGAGCCGCGGCGCCATCGACGCCGCCATGCTGGCCGCGAGCGCATCGCGGCTGGCCCGGAACCCGCGCCTGCGCGGACTCTCTCAATAGCAGGACCTCCCTCATGTTCAATCCCTTCAAGCCCCGCTCACCCGACGCCCCCGAACCACCGCGCTGGCAGCGCATCGCCGTCTGGAGCGCCATCGTCGCGGGCTCGGGCGTGCTGGTGCTCGCGGTCGCGGGCGCCGTCGCCATCGCCCTGATCTCGCCGCGCCTGCCCGACAGCTCCGAACTCGCCGATTACCGGCCCAAGCAACCGCTGCGCGTGTTTTCGTCCGACGGCGAGCTGCTCGGCGAATTCGGCGAGGAACGCCGCAACCTCACGCCCTTCGCGGCGATCCCCAAGGTCATGAAGGACGCGGTGCTCGCGGTCGAGGACGCGCGCTTCTACGACCACGGCGGCGTCGACTACAAGGGCTTCCTGCGCGCGGCGGTGGCCAGCCTCAAGGGCGGACGCAAGCAGGGCGCCTCCACCATCACGATGCAGGTGGCGCGCAACGTCTACCTGAGCTCCGAGCGCACGCTGAGCCGCAAGGCCTACGAGATCCTGCTGTCGCTGCGGCTCGAGCAGCAGCTGAGCAAGGACCAGATCCTCGAGATCTACATGAACCAGATCTACCTCGGCAACCGTGCCTACGGTTTCGCCGCGGCATCGGATGCCTACTTCGGCAAGCCGCTGGCCAACATCACGATCGCCGAGGCCGCGATGCTCGCGGGCCTGCCGAAGGCGCCGGGCACCAACAACCCGGTGGCCAATCCGCGCCGCGCCCGCGCGCGCCAGCTCTACGTGATCGACCGCATGCAGGAGACCGGCTTCATCACCGCCGAGCAGGCAGCCGAGGCCAAGAAGGAGGAACTGCACCTGCGCGATGCCGCCGACCCGAACCGGCTGCACGCCGAGTTCGTGGCCGAGACGGTGCGCCAGATGATGCATTCTCAGTACGGCGACAGCATCTACACCAGCGGCATGAAGGTCTACACCTCGCTGGTGGCGGCCGACCAGTCGGCGGCCTACCGCTCGCTGCGCCGCGGCATCATGGACTACGAGCGCCGCCAGCCCTACCGCGGCCCCGAGAAGTTCGTCGACCTGCCCGACGATCCGAAGGAGGTCGACGAAGCAGTCGACGACGCGCTGGCCGAGCATCCCGACAACGGCGACGTGATCGCGGCCGTGGTGCTCGATGCCTCGCCCAAGCAGGTCAGCGCGGTGCGCGCGAACGGCGAGGCGATCGAGATCACGGGCGAAGGCCTGCGCCCCGCGCAGTCGGGCCTGGCGGCCAAGGCGCAGCCCAACATCAAGATCCGCCGCGGCGCGGTGATCCGCGTGGCGCGCACGGCCAAGAACAGCTGGGAGATCACGCAGCTGCCCGAGGTCGAGGGCGCCTTCATCGGCATGGACCCGCGCACCGGCGCGATCAAGGCGCTGGTCGGCGGCTTCGACTACAGCAAGAACAAGTTCAACCACGTGACGCAGGCCTGGCGCCAGCCCGGTTCGAGCTTCAAGCCCTTCATCTACTCGGCCGCGCTCGAGAAGGGCTTCACGCCCGCCACCGTGGTGAACGACGCGCCGCTGTACTTCGAGCCCGGCGCCAACGGCGGCCAGCCCTGGGAGCCGAAGAACTTCGACGGCGGTTTCGAAGGCCCGATGCCGCTGCGCACCGCGCTGATGAAATCGAAGAACCTGGTGACGATCCGCGTGCTGCAGTCGATCGGCACCGACTACGCACAGGACTGGATCACGCGCTTCGGCTTCGACAAGGACAAGCATCCGGCCAACCTGCCGATGGCGCTCGGCGCGGGCTCGGTCACGCCGCTGCAGATGGCCGCCGGCTATTCGGTGTTCGCCAACGGCGGCTACCGCGTCAATCCCTACCTCGTGACGCGCGTGACCGATGCCAAGGACAAGGTGCTGATGGAAACCGAGCCGCCGGCGCTCGACGAAAGCAACCGCGCGATCCCCGCGCGCAACGCCTACCTGATGGATTCGCTGCTGCAGAGCGTGGTGCGCAACGGCACCGGCTTCAAGGCCTACCAGGCGCTCAAGCGCGACGACCTGTTCGGCAAGACCGGCACCACCAACGACTCCTTCGACACCTGGTTCGCGGGCTTCCAGCCCACCATGGTCGGCGTGACCTGGATCGGCTACGACACGCCGCGCCAGCTCGGCGTGCGCGGCGAGACCGGCGGCAGCCTGAGCCTGCCGATCTGGACCGGCTACATGCAGACCGCGCTGCGCGGCGTGCCGGTGGCGCAGTTGCCCGAGCCGCCGGGCCTGGTGCACGTGGACGGCGAGCTCTACTTCGACGACTACGCGCCGGGCCGCGGCGTCGCGAGCCTGGGCCTCGAGCCCGAGGCCGCGCCGCAGCCGGTCGAGGTGCTGACCGGCGTGCCGATCGGCGCGCCGCCGCAGCCCGAGGAGCGCAACCGCATCCTGGACTTCTTCCGCTAGGGCCGCGGGCGGCAGGGGCCGCGCCGGGGTCTCTACACTCGGCGCACTCCCTTTCTTCCCGTCCGCCCGTTCCCAAGTCCATGGAAATCCTCACCCTGGTGGCGCTGATCGCCATCGGCGCCTACCTCCTCAAGTCCCACGACCAGCGCCGGCGCATCGCGCTGCTGGCGCGCCACCTGGGCAACTACCAGATCGAGAAGCTGATGGAAAACCTCACCGAGGGCTACCTGCGCTGCCTCGGCGAGGACGATCCCGAGCGACGCCAGCAGATCTGGGGCGTGCTGGACGCGACCGAGGCGCGGCTCGCGGCCCAGTTCGCCAATTTCGCGGCCGAGTTCGCGCGCGTGGATGCCGCGCAGACACGCGTGAGCACCTCGCCGCTGGCAACGCTGCCCTATGCGCACCTGCTGTTTCCGCGCGAGACCTTCGACCTGCGCGCGGCCTTCGCGATCCATGCGCGCGGCATCAACGAGGTGATGCACAACCGCGCCGGCCGCAGCCCCAAGGACAAGGCCTACACGCTGTCGGCCGAGCTGTTCCTGATGCAGCACACCTGCCACTGGTTCTGCAAATCGAAGATGGTGGCCTCGGCGCGCATGCTGGCGCGCCACAAGACCCCGTACGAGCAGCTGATCGCCTCGGTCAGCGAAGGCACGCGGCGCGACTACCTCGCGCTGATCGGGCGCCAGTAGCAGCTCAGGGCGACAGCAGCGGCAGCGTGAGCGTGGCCACCGCGCCGCCGCGCGTCGCATTGCCGAGCTCGATGCGGCCGTGGTGCAGCGCGGCGATCTCCTTGACGAAGGCCAGGCCCAGCCCGGTGCTCTTCTTCTGGCTGTGCGGCCGCGCCAGCGAATAGAACTTCTGGAAGACCTTTTCCTGCGCGTAGTCGGGAATGCCGGGTCCGCGGTCGCGCACGCTCACGCGCGCCAGCCGCGAGGTGGTCTCGAGCGTCATGCGCACCTCGCTGCCGGTCGGTGAGAAATCGATCGCGTTGTCGAGCAGGTTGCTGACGGCGCGCCGCAGCAGGAAGGGATCGCCCTCGACCGAGGCCTCGGCCCGGATGTCCACGTGCACGCGGATGTTGCGCTGGGCCGCGGCGCTCCGGGCGCTGATCGCGATGTCCTCGATCAGCGAGGCCAGCGCCACCGGCTGCGTGCGCTCGAGCGCACGCCGGGTCTCGAGCGCGGTCAGCTCCATCATGCGGTCGACGATCTCCTGGATGCGCTGGGTCTCGCGCGCGATGTTGGCAAGGAAGCGCTCGCGCTCCTCGTGCGGCATCGAGGGTTCCTGCAGCAGCTCGGCCGCGCCGCGGATCGCCGACAGCGGGCTCTTCACCTCGTGGGTGAAGGTCTGCACGTAGTCGGCGACGTAGTTGCGGCCGGTCAGCGTGTCGCGCATCTCGCTGAAGCCGCTGCGCACCGCGTCGACCGCGCGCCGCGCCATGCGCCGCAGGCTCAGGCTGCGCTGCGCGCGCACCCAGCCCCAGTAGTCGCGGATCAGCCCGAAGGGCCGCACCAGCCAGACCGAGACGATCACCGCGAGCAGCAGCAGCGCCAGCGCCGAGCCCACGCCGACCCAGATCGTGCGCGCCCGCGCGTCCTCCACGAACTGGCCGAAGCTCTGCACCGGCTTGCCCACACTGACCATGCCGACGATCTCGTTGTTCCAGCGGATCGGCGCGCCCACGTACATCACCGAGGTGCGCGGATCGACGTCGACGTCGCGCGAGGTGCGCGCACCGTAGAGCCCGGCCAGCGTGCGGCTCACGTCGCTCCATTTCGAATAGTCGGCGCCCAGGTGCCGGCCGAGCGAATCGAACATCACGCGGCCGCCGCGGTCGGTCACGTAGACGCGCAGCTCGACCCGGCTCTTGTGCAGGTTGTAGATCTGGGCCGAGAACTCGCGCGCATAGAGCGTGCGGAACAGCGGCTCGAGCCGTGCCGTGTTGATGGCCCCCGCGATCACGTCCTGCTCGACCAGGCTGGCCACCAGCTGCGAGGTCTCGACCAGCGATTCCTCGGCCGATTCGCGGTAGCGCGGATCGATGTCGGAGACGACGCGGTACAGCAGGAAGGCGATGCCGGCCGTGTAGATCAGCAGGATGCCGATGAAGATGCGCGTGCGCCGGGTCACGAGATCCTGGCGGGCAGTTCTTCGTTGAGTGCGTAGCCGGTGCCGCGCAGCGTGCGGATCGGCTCGACCTCGGGCGCGATCGCCTTGAGCTTGGCGCGCAGGGTCTTGATGTGGGCATCGACGGTGCGGTCGAAACTTTCGCTGGCGTCGTCCCAGACGAGTTCGAGCAATTCGTCGCGCGTGAACACGCGCCCGGGGCGCTGCACCAGCAAGCGCAGCAGACCGTATTCGTAGCGCGAGAGTTCGAGCAGCCGGCCGTAGTAGCGGATCTGCATGCGCTCCTGGTCGAGCACGAAGGGCTGGCTGGGCACTGGAGGGGTCTGGCGCGCCGCAGGCGCCGCCTGGGGCGCGCCGGCATGGGGGACCCCCTGTTCGGAGGTTCCGGGGCTTCCTGGCGTTCCTGAGGGCCCTGGCGCGCCCCGCGCGCTGCGCCGAAGAATGGTGCGCACGCGCGCCACCAGTTCGCGCGGCGAGAACGGCTTGGCGACGTAGTCGTCGGCGCCGAGCTCCAGCCCCACCACGCGGTCGATCTCGTCGCTGCGCGCCGTGAGGAACAGCATCGGCACCTCCGGTCCGCCCATGGCCTGGTTCAGCGTGCGCAGCCGCTTGAACAGCTCGAAGCCGTTCATGTCGGGCAATCCCACATCCAGTATCGCCAGCGCCGGCGCCTCCTGCGCGAACTGCGCCAGCGCGTCTTCCGCCGTGGCGCACCAGACCGGCGTGAAGCCGTCGCTCTTAAGCACGTACTGGAGGGTGTCGGCGATGCCCGATTCGTCCTCGGCGATCAGGATCCGCGGTTTGAAGCTCATCCAGCGATGGTAGCGAGCGCCACGGGGCGGGCGCCAGCCACGCCGACGGCCTTGCAACGAGGCGCGGCCTTCGGACTTTTTTTCGGGCGCGACCTTTGGTCTCTCTCTATTTCTTATTCTTCTTATTCAAATTAGTAGTAGTAGATAAGGGTCCGCCCCTTCTGTGGACATGCCGCTTTTTTCGTTATGTGACAAGCACTTGTCATACAGCGGTCACTGTGCGCAGCCGTGCTTTTGTGCTGTCGCGTCCAAAGGGACAACCTGGCGCATCCGTCCGGCGCTGTGGATAACCACCTGCTTGTGCCAGAACTCTCCCCAGAGTTGTCCTTTGACAGCCCTCCGGAAATCTGCGAAAGGCGTTTTTCGGGTGAGGAAATTCATTGCCTATTTTTTAAGCGGTCTGTAGATTCCCCATAAAAATCAATAACTTGCCGCGCCCCTACAAAGTAGTTCTGTGGTTATCCACAGAGTTGCACCCGCTTTGTGGGGAGAACGCGCGGCGGAACCTTCCCCCGGTCTTCCGACCGAACTTCGTCCTTCACCTTGTGGAAATTCCAGCCGTGACACCTTCCGAAACCCAGGCCATCGTGACCCTCAGCCTGCTGGCCGCCTTCGTCGACGGCGAAAAGCACGAACGCGAGCGCGCGGAGATCAAGCGCATCGCCGAAGGGCTGTCGCAGACCGACGGCCTGAACCTGCCGACGCTCTACCAGGACGTGCTGATGAAGCGCGTCTCGCTGCCGTCGGTGGCGGCGCAGCTGCAGAGCACCGAGGCGAAGCAGCTCGCCTACGAGATGGCGGTGTGCGTGTGCGATGCCGACGGCGCGCAGTCGCAGGCCGAGCGGATGTTCCTGACCGACGTGCGCACCTCGCTCGGGCTCGATGCCTCGGCGACGCAGTTCTCGAACCAGGCCGAGGAGATCGCGGCGGCCGGGGCGGTGGCCGGTGCCTCCGCGGGCGCGGTGGTGGCCGCGGCGCCGGTGCCGGCCGTCGCGGCCGTCGCGGCGGGCGCGTCGCCGCTCACGCCCGACAGCGCCGAGCTCGACAAGTCGATCCTCAACGCCGCCATCCTCAACGGCGCGCTCGAGCTGCTGCCCGAGACGCTGTCGACCATGGCGATCATTCCGCTGCAGATGAAGCTGGTCTACCGCATCGGCAAGGCGCACGGCTACGAGCTCGACAGCGGCCACGTCAAGGATTTCATCGCCACCGTGGGCGTGGGCCTGACCTCGCAGTACCTCGAGCAGGCCGGGCGCAAGCTGCTGGGCGGGCTGCTCGGCAAGGTGGGCGGGGGCCTGCTGCGCGGCGTCGGCAAGCAGGCCGTGAGTTCGGGCATGAGCTTTGCCACCACCTATGCGCTGGGCCATGTCGCCAAGCGCTACTACGCGGGCGGCCGCACGCTGTCGACGCAGATGCTCAAGGACGCCTTCTCGGGCGTGGTGCAGGAAGGCCAGGGCCTGCAGTCGCGCTACCTGCCGGCGATCCAGGAGAAGGCCCGCACGCTCGATGCGGGCAAGGTGCTGTCGCTGGTCCGGGGCGCCTGAACCGTCAGGCGGTCTTCGACAAGTCGTCGAGGATCGGGCACTCGGGCCGCGCATCCCCGTGGCAGCAGTGCACCAGGTGGGCCAGGGTGCTGCGCATCGATTGCATGTCGGCGATGCGCTGCTCCAGTTCCTCGAGGTGCTTCTGCGCGATGCGCTTCACGCTCGAACTCGTGCGCCGGCGGTTGTGCCACAGGCCCACGAGCTCGGCGATCTCCTCCATCGAGAAGCCGAGGTCGCGCGAGCGCTTGATGAAGCGCAGCGTGTGGATGTCGGCATCGCCGTACTGGCGGTAGCCGCTGTCGGTGCGCGCCACCGCGCTCAGCAGGCCCAGGCCCTCGTAGTGGCGCACCATGCGCGCGGACACGCCCGACAGCCGGGCGGCCTCGCCGATCGCCACGGGGCCGTGCGTGACCGGCACCGTCATTGAACCCGGTAGCCGGCGTTCTCGATCGCCGCCACCAGATCCTGGCGCGGCTGCTGGCTCAGCACGTCGACATGGCCGGTCTCGAGATCGACCGTGACCTGGGCCTCGGGGTCGACCGTCTGCACCGCGTTCTGCACGGCGTTCACGCAATGTCCGCAGCTCATGCCCGCGACCTGGAATTTCTGGCTCATCGTTTCTGCTCCTTCGTGGATGGAAAGGTGGGCGTTGGCCCGTTCGGAAACCGAAGTCTGAACCTTGCCACTATGTCAACGTCCAGTCCAGGGACTCTTTTTGCCGCGCTTGACCTTGCCATGGTGTGAAGCTTTAGCCTTCGCACCATGGAAAACGTACAAGAACGGCCGTTGCCGAATCTCACGCTCGACCTCTCGGTCGGCGGCATGACCTGTGCGTCCTGCGTGATGCGCGTGGAGCGCGCGCTCAAGGGCGTGCCCGGCGTCCAGGACGTCAGCGTGAACCTCGCGACCGAATCGGCGCGCGTGGTGGCACAGGCGCAGGGTGGCGAGGACATCGATGCCCGGCTGCGCCGCGCGGTGCGCTCCGCCGGCTACGAGCCGCGCGCCGCGGCCGATGCGCAGGAGGAAGCCGCGGCGCTCTCGCCCTGGCACGGCTTCGGCCCGGTGGCGGTCGGCCTCGCGCTGTCGGCGCCGCTGATGCTGCCGATGGTCGGCGAGTTCTTCGGCCGCGACTGGATGCTCGACCCCTGGCTGCAGCTGCTGCTCGCGACGCCGGTGCAGTTCTGGCTCGGCGCGCGCTTCTACCGCGCGGGCTGGCATGCGGCGCGCGCGCTGACCGGCAACATGGACCTGCTGGTCGCGCTCGGCACCAGCGCGGCCTACGGGCTCTCGCTGTGGCTCTGGTGGCGCTCGGCCACCGGCGAGCACGCGGGCCACGGGATGATGCCGCACCTGTACTTCGAGGCTTCGTCGGTGGTCATCACACTGGTGCTGCTGGGCAAGTGGCTCGAGGCGCGCGCCAAGCGCCAGGCGACCTCGGCGATCCGCGCGCTGCAGCAGTTGCGGCCCGAGGTGGCGCACCTGGTCGGCCCGCGCGGCGAGAGCGACGTGCCGCTGGCCGAGGTGATGGTAGGCGACCGCCTCGCGGTGCGTCCCGGCGAACGCGTGCCGGCCGATGCGCGCGTGGTCGAGGGCGAATCGGAGGTCAACGAGTCGATGCTGACCGGCGAGCCGCTGCCCGTGCCCAAGGGCCCGGGCGACCTGCTGACCGGCGGTGCCGTCAATGGCGACGGCCGGCTGGTGGTCGAGGTGCGCGCGGTCGGTGCCGAGAGCGTGCTCGCGCGCATCATCCGGCTGGTCGAGGATGCGCAGGCCGCGAAGGCGCCGATCCAGCGGCTGGTCGACAAGGTGGCGGCCATCTTCGTGCCGGTGGTGCTGGTGATCGCGCTGCTCACCTTCGGCGGCTGGATGCTGCTCGGCGGCGCCGACATCGAGACCGCGCTGATCCACGCGGTGGCCGTGCTGGTCATCGCCTGCCCCTGCGCGCTGGGCCTGGCCACGCCGGTGGCGGTGATGGCGGGCACGGGCGTGGCAGCACGGCGCGGCATCCTCATCAAGGATGCGCGTTCGCTCGAACTCGCGCACCGCGTCGACACGGTGGCCTTCGACAAGACCGGCACGCTGACGCTGGGCCGGCCGGTGCTGACCGCGCTCGTGCCCGTCGGGACCGTCGATGCCGATGCGCTGCTGGCCGTGGCCGCGAGCCTGCAGAGCGGCAGCGAACATCCGCTGGCGCGCGCCGTGCTCGTGGCCGCCGCCGACAGGAAACTGGCGGTGCCGGCGCTGCGTTCGATGCAGGCCATGCCGGGCCGCGGCGTGCGCGGCGAGATAGAGGGAGATGGCGAGGGCGAATTCGCCGGGGCCTGGGCCCTCGCGAGCCTGCGCTGGTGCCGCGAGCTCGATGCCGACGTCGATGCCGCCGAGGTCGACCGGTTGCAGGCACAGGGCGCCACGGTGTCGGCATTGCTGCGCTTCGATGCCGGCGGCGCGGCCGAGGCACTGGCCCTGCTGGCCTTTGCCGACGAACCCAAGCCGCAGGCGGCCGAGACCGTCGCCGCGCTGCGTGCGCGCGGCCTGCGCGTGGTGATGATCTCGGGCGACAACCTGCGCGCCGCACGCGCCATGGCGGCGCGGCTGGGTATCGCGCCCGAGGACGTGCGCGCCGAGGTGCTGCCGGCCGACAAGGCGCAGCAGGTGAGCGCGTTGCGCCGCGACGGTCACGTGGTCGCGATGGTGGGCGATGGCGCCAACGACGCACCCGCGCTCGCGGCCGCCGACGTGGGCATCGCGATGGCGCCGGCCGATGGCGGCACCGACGTGGCGATGGAGGCCGCGGGCATCACGCTGATGCGCGGCGATCTCGCGCTGGTGGCGCAGGCGCTCGACCTCTCGGGCCGCACCGTGGCGAAGATCCGGCAGAACCTGTTCTGGGCCTTCGCCTACAACGTGGCGGGGATTCCGTTGGCGGCCTTCGGACTGCTGAGCCCGGTGGTGGCCGGGGCGGCGATGGCGCTGTCGAGCGTGAGCGTGATGGCCAATGCCTTGCTGCTGCGGCGCTGGAAGGGTTCCTGAATTCGGCTCAATCGAGCAGCAGCGCCATCAGGTGATCGTCGATGTAGTCGGCTTCACCGGCGCGCTTGTAGAACTTGCGCAGCGTGCCCTCGCGCACGAAGCCCAGCTTCTCGTAGAAGCGCAGCGCGGGCGCGTTGTCGCTCTCGGCATAGAGCTCGATGCGCTTGACGCCGGCCGCGCGCAGTTGCTCGATGGCATCGCTCACCATGGCCAGCGCCACGCCGCGGCCATGGAAGGACGGGTCCACCGCGAGCGTGCCGAGGCAGGCGACATGCGCCACCCGGCCCGGATAGCGCGTGGCGCGGTAGAAGCCGGCCATGCGGCCCTCGACCTCCCAGATGTGGAAGCAGCCGCTGCGCACCAGTTCCTCGTGGATCGGCCGGAAGTCCGCGCGCGGCATCGGGTCGTAGCCGAGGAAGCGCACCACCTTCTCGTGCATGTAGAGGGCATGGACGGCAGCGAGGTCGCGGGAAGTGGCAAGTCGGCGCACGGTGGCTCCATGTTCGAGATCGGTCAGGGGTCCGCAGGATAGCAATCCCGCGCGGCCGCTCAACCCGCCGCGAACAGGAGGGCGCCGGCCAATGCCAGCAGCAGCACCTGCGCGGGCCAGGCCCAGCGCAATCGCAGCCGCGCATCGAGCACCGCGCCCACGGCCCAGAAACCCGCGACCGTCAGCGCCAGCAGTTCGAGCCCGGTGCGAAAAGCCATGTCGTCCGCGCGCCAGAGAAAGGCCAGCGTCATGCCGACCCAGCCCGCGAAATGCAGCGTGGCTGCGATCGCGCGCACACGGCCGACCGGTGGATCGTCGAGGGCGGCGGCCGCCTCGAGCGAGAAGCCGGGTTCGGGAAAGCGCGCCGCCACGTCGGCCGGCCGCCAGCCCGGCGATCGCCAGAACACGCCGAGCTTGTCGCGCCAGCGCCGCGTGTGCCAGGCATCGCGCGCGAGCGGCGCATAGGGGCCGAGCACGGCGCGCAGCGGATCGAAGCCCGCGAGCGGTTTGCGCGTGCCGTAGACGCAGCGCTCGCGCTCCTCGGCGAAGGTGCCGAACAGGCGGTCCCACACCACCAGCATGCCGCCGTAGTTGCGGTCGAGGTAGCCGTCGTTGACGGCATGGTGCACGCGATGGTTCGAGGGCGAGGAGAACACGCGGTCGAACCAGCCGAGCTTGCCGATGTGCTCGGTGTGGATCCAGAACTGGTAGACCAGCACGATCAGCCCCGCGAGGCCGAACTGCTCGGGCGGCACGCCCACCACGGCCATCGGCAGGTAGAAGGCCCAACCGAGGAAGGCGACCGTGCTCTCCTGACGCAGCGCGGTCGAGAAATTGAAGCGCCGGCTCTGGTGGTGCACCGCATGCGCAGCCCAGAACAGCGCCGATTCGTGGCCCGCGCGGTGCAGCCAGTAATCGCAGAAGTCGAACAGCAGCACCGCGGCGATCCAGCCGAACGCGCTGTCCCAGAAGCCCGCGTCGGTGCAGAGCGCGACATGCGGATAGACGAGCGCGTAGAGGCCGATCTGGAACAGCTGCGTGCAGACCGCGAGCGCCTGGCTCAAGAGGCCCTGGCTCAGGCTCGCGACCGTGTCGGCGAAGCGGTAGGTGTTGCGCTGCTTGAGCCAGCCCCAGGCGAACTCGCAGGCCATCAGCAGCACGAACACCGGCACGACGAGAACCACCAGCCGATGCACTGCTTGCCTTGAGCCTTCCTGCGCGCGAAAAAAACTTCAGCGAAGTTTCAGCGAGATGGTGCGTCGATGCGTCCCGCGACCAGCACGGCATTGGTGCCGCCGAAGGCGAAGGAGTTCGACATCGCCCAGCGCATGCCGGGCACGGCGCGTGCCTCGCCGCGCACGAAGGCCAGGTCGAAGGCCGCGTCGGGCTCGCGCAGGTTGGCGATCGGCGGCACGGCCTCGTGCGCCAGTGCACGCAAGGTCGCGATCAGTTCGATCGCACCGCCACCGCCGAGCACATGGCCGTGGATCGCCTTGGTGGCGCACACCGGCATCGCGCTGCCGAACAGCTCGCGCACCGAGGCGGCTTCGGCGGCATCGCCGGCCATGGTCGCGGTGCCGTGGGCATTCACGTGGCCGATCTGGGCGGCATCGATGCCCGCGTCGCGCAGTGCCGCGCGCATCGCGCGCACTTGGCCCGCGCTGTCGGGGTTGGTGATGTGCGTGCCGTCGCAGTTGGTGGCGTAGCCGGCCAACACGTAGGACGCACCGTCGCCCGTGTCGGCCACGCCGCGCGAACGCGCATGCGCTTCCGATTCGAGCACCAGCGCCGCGGCGCCTTCGCCGAGCGCGAAGCCCGCGCGGTCGCCCGAGAACGGACGGCAGGCGGTCTCGGGTGCGCCGACCGGCGGCGCGGCCATCACGCGCATCGCCTGCCAGCTCGCCATCACGCCGGGCGTGAGCATGGCGTCGTGGCCGCCGACGATGGCGACGTCGATCCAGCCGCCGCGGATGGCGCGCATCGCTTCACCGATCGCCACCGCCGACGAGGCGCAGGCGCAGGCATAGGCGATCGCCGCGCCGTGCGCGCCGAAGTGCAACGCGAGCTCGGCCACCGCCGCATTGGGCATCACGGTGAGCACGGTCGTCGGCCGCATGCGGCGCTGCTCGCCATAGAGCGCCTGCGTGGTGGTGTCGAAGCTGCCGGCGCCCGCGAGGCCGCTGCCCCAGAAGATGCCGAGCCGTTCGGGGTCGACGCTGTCGCGCGCCAGTCCGGCCTGCGCCGCGGCATCCTGCGCGGCGGCAAGCGCCATCGCGGTGCCGCGATCGAGCGGCAGGCGCGAGGTGCTGCGCACGCCGTTCGAGTCGAAGTCGCAGGCGGCCACCGCGATCTCGACGCTGTCCATGCCGGGGATCGCGAGCGTGTGCGAACGCACGGCCGAGCGGCCATGGAACAGCGCATCGTCGAAGGCCTCGAGCGTGCGGCCGATCGGCGTGACGAAGCCGATGCCGCTGACGCGCACCGGCGGCGCCGCGATGCGCTGCGCCGATGCCGCGATCACCGCATGTTCGACACCGCTGCTCATGCGTGCGCCGCCTCAGGCGCGTTCGCGGTGTTCGCCGTCGCGGCGCTTTCCGCATCGATCACTTCGCACAGGCGCTGCAGCGTGATGCCCGCTTCGCGCGGATCGAGACGGTCCTCGGGAATGCGCAGGTGGAAGGCGTCCTCGACCGCGAAGACGAACTCCATCAGCGCGAGCGAGTCGAGGCCCAGGTCGGTGAGCGCGGTCTGCGGTGCGACCAGGTTTGCTTCGACGTGGAAGTCGTTCTCGAGGATGCGCGCGATGCTGTTGAAGGTGGGCGAAGTGGACATGGGGCTTGTTCCTTTCAGGCGAAGCGTGATGCACGATCGTCGTGCGGAAGTGCCATCGGTCGGCGCTGCGAATGCAGGGAAGACGCGCGTCGCCGCGTCACCTTGCGTGGTTCATTGTGGAGTGGGATCGATGGCATCGCGGTGGCGAACGCATTCCTTTTCAGGAAGCCTTCAGAGAGGAAATCGGGGCATCGGCGCCCGTGCCATGCGCGACCTCGTCGGCGAACGCGACGGTCTCGCGCACCACCTGCTGGCGGTCGTTGTCGATGGTGATCATGTGGTAGCTGTTGCTCACCACGACGCTGCGGAACGAGCGGCAGCGCAGGCCGCGCGCGAGGATCTCGAGGTTGGCCACGCTGGCCACCTCGTCCTGCTGCGCATGCAGTGCGAGCACGCGGTCGCACTGCACGCGATGCAGGTTGGCGCGCACGTGGCGGATCAGCCGATGGTGTTCGCGCAGGTGGCTCACGCCGATCACCGAGCTGCCGGCGCGCGAGATCTTGCGGTGCCTCAGCTCGCGCTCGATCCAGGCACGCACGCGCTCGTTCTTCACGCCGTAGGGCGGGCGTTCGCGGTACTGCCAGAAGCGGCCCAGCGGCGTGTAGTAGGCCAGCGGCAGCAGCATCTGCGTGCGCGGAATGGCCCAGCCGTCGAAGCGCAAGGTGGTCGACATCAGCACCAGCGCATCGACCGCGTCGCCGCAGCGGATGGCGGCACCGAGCGCGAGCGAGGAGCCGGCCGAGATGCCCACGAGCAGCACGCGCTCGTGCGTCTCGCGCAGGGCCGTGACCTGGGCCTCGATGCTGTCGAGCCACTGCTGGAAGGGCGCGGCCTGCTGCATCGGCGCATTGGCGTCGAAGGAGTAGCCGGGGATCGACATCGGGTGCACCGCGTAGCCGCCGTCGCGCAGCGCGGACTGCACGGTCAGCAGTTCGTCAGGTGTGCTGCACAAACCATGCAGCAGCACGACCGCGGTGCGTTGCACGGCGGGGTGCACGAAGCTCAGCAGGCTGGAAGGTTCGCGTGCGCTCATGACGATGCGGCCCCGATGAAAAGGAACCGTGCGGCGATGGGCTGTCGTATGCTCATGCCGTGTTTATCGCGTGTCGTACTGACCGCCTGCTGACCCTCCCGCGAGCAAGAATAGGCACCTCAACCCACTCGAAAATCATGCGAATCCTGCTAGTCGAAGACGATGCCGTGCTGCGCGACGTGATGCTTCGCAGCCTCGCGGACGCCGGTCACCGCGTCGATGTTTCCACCAACGTCGAGGACGCCGACCACCTCTGGCGCGTGCAGCCCTTCGATGCGGTGCTGCTCGATCTGAACCTGCCCGCCACCGCGAGCGCGACCAGCGGTCTCGCGAGCGGACTCACCGCGCTGCGACAGGCGCGTGCGCGCGGCGACCGCACGCCGGTGCTCGTGCTCACCGCGCGCGGCCGCACCGAGGAACGCATCGCGGGCCTCGATGCTGGTGCCGACGACTATCTCGGCAAGCCCTTCGACCTGGCCGAGGTCGAGGCGCGCTTGCGCGCGCTGGTGCGGCGCGCGAAGGGCACGGAAGACATCGTGCTGCTGGGCCAGTTGAAGCTCGACCGCAAGGCGCGGCGCTTCTCCACCGCGAGCGGTCCGCTCGACCTGCCGGCGCGCGAGTTCGAGGTGCTGTGGGAACTCATGAGCCCGCCGGGCCGCACGGTGAGCAAGCGTGCGCTGTCCGACAAGCTCTCGAGCTTCGACGAATCGCTGGGCGACAACGCGCTCGAGGCCTTCATCTCGCGGCTGCGCAAGAAGCTGGTCGGTTCGGGCGCGAGCATCCGCACCCTGCGCGGCATCGGCTACCTGCTCGAAGCCGAAGTCTGAGCGCGCCGCGACCGTGAGCGAAAGCGAGAGCGAAGCAGCGCACGCGCGCATCGCGCCCAGGCCGCCGCGCGCGGTGTCCACGCTCACGCGGCGTGTGCTGCGCAACGTGCTGGTGCCGCTCGCGCTGAGCTGGATGGTGGGCGCGGTGATCGCGCTGGTCATCGCCAACTACTTCTCCGAACAGGCCTTCGATCGCGGCATGCTCGACGACGCCTATGCGCTGTCGGCCAACGTGCAGGCGGGCGAGCGCGGCATCGAGCTGCTGCTCACGCCACGCGAGGTGGCGACGGTGCTGTTCGACCAGATCGACAAGGTCAACTTCTCGGTGCAGCGGCTCGACGGCACCTTGATCTCGGGTGCCGACGACCTGCGGGCGCCACTGCCCGTGGGCGGCGCGCGCTATCGCTTCTCCGATGTCACCTACCAGGGCAAGCCGATGCGCGCGGTGGTGCTCGAGCACGATGCCGAGCCCGGTGTCGCGATGCCCTATCGCGTGGTCATCGCGCAGACCACGCTGAGCCGCACGGCGCTCGTGCGGCAGCTGCTGGGCTATGCGCTGGCGCCGCAGGTGCTGTTGCTGATGTTGCTCGCCGTGTGGCTCTGGCATGGGATCCGCAGCGATCTGCGGCCGCTCGGCGACCTGCAGCAGGCGCTCGATCGGCGCGACGTGCGCGACCTCTCGCCGGTGACGGTGGTGCAGACTTCGCGCGAGCTGCAGCGGCTCGGCGAAGCGGTCAATGCGCTGTTCGAGCGGCTGGGCCACAGCGTGCGCGGACAGCGCGAATTCGTGGGCAACGTGGCGCACGAGCTGCGCACGCCGCTCGCGGGCATCCGTGCGCTGGCCGATTACGGTCTCGCGCAGCAGAAGCCCTCGGTGTGGCGCGAGCAGCTCGAGCAGGTGGCCAAGAGCCAGGAGCGCGCGAGCCACCTGATCGACCAGCTGCTCGCGCTCGCGCTGGCCGACGAGGCCAGCACCAGCCTCGAGACCGCACCCGTGCGGCTCGATGCGCTGGCCGAGCAGACGGTGCTGCGGCACCTCGCGCGCGCCGATGCGCGCGGCGTGGACCTGGGCGCGCGCGGCCTCGACGACAGCGTGACGGTGCAGGCCAACGAGGCGCTGGTCGAAGGCATCCTCGACAACCTGATCGACAACGCGTTGCGTTATGGCGGGCGCACCATCACGGTCGAGGTCAGCGGCGAAGTGCTCAGCGTGATCGACGACGGACCCGGCATTCCGCTCGATGCGCAGCGGCTGTTGATGCAGCGTTGGGCACAGGGCCCGGCGGGGCAGAAGCTGGGGCAGGGCTCGGGGCTGGGCCTGTCGATCGTGGCGCGCTATGCCGAGCTGCTGGGCGCTGAACTGCGGCTCGAGGCGGCCGAGCCGACGGGCCTGAAGGTCAGCGTGGATTTCACGCGCAAGGGCTAGGGCGCGGCCTCGTAGAGCTCGAGCGGCAGTCCGTCGGGATCAGCGAAGAAGGTGAAGCGCCGGCCCGTGTATTCGTCGACGCGGATCGGCTCGACGGCAATGCCCTGCGCCTCGAGCGCCTCGGCCGCGGCGCGCACGTCGGGCACCTCGAACGCGAGGTGGCGCAGCCCGCGCGCCTCGGGGCGCGAGACGCGCGGCGGCGGATCGGGAAAGGAGAACAACTCGATCTGCGAGCCGTCGGGCAGCGCGAGATCGAGCTTGTACGAATGGCGCTCGGCACGCAGGTGTTCGGCGACGATGCGCAGGCCCAGCACCTCGCTGTAGAAGCGCTTCGACACCGCGTAGTCGGAGCAGATGATCGCGGCATGGTGGATGCGCGCGAGCTTGGGCGTGGCGTTCATCGCAGCGCCTTGCGCAGGAAGACGCGCGTGCGGTTCTCGAGCACCAGGCGCCGGTATTCGACATAGCCGATGCGTTCGTAGAGCGCGCGGTTCTCGCTCATCTTCTCGTTGGTGAACAGGTAGATCGAATCGAAGCCCTGGCGCAGCGCCTCGCGCTCGGCGAGCTCGAGCAGGGCGCGGCCCGCGCCACTGCCCTGGTGCTTCGGTTGCACCGCGATCACGTCGATCAGGAAGCCTTCGTCGGTGATGTCGAGCACGAGCGCGGCCGCGATCTCCGTGGTATCCACGACATCGGCGGCGACCCACACCTGTTGCAACTCGATGGCGCTTGCGTAGTCCTTGCGCATCGGCAGCGGCACGATCGGCAGGCGCGGCAGGTAGATGCTGAAGGCGGCGATCGCGCAGTCGCGGATCGCGTTCGCATCGTCCGCTTCGGCGCGGCGCAGGCTCCAGCGTGGCGCTTCGCTCATTCGGCGATCTCCACCTCGGCCTCGATCTCCACCGGGATGTTGAACGGCAGCTCGGCCATGCCGACCGCGCTGCGCGCATGCGCGCCGACCTCGGGCCCGAAGAGCTCGAGCACGAGGTCGGAGAAGCCGTTGATGACGGAAGGCTGGCGGTCGAAGCCCGGGGCCGAGGCGACCATGCCGAACACGCGCGTCCAGGCCGTGATGCGGTCGAGGTCGCCGAGCGCGCGCTGCAGGCTGCCGAGCATCGCGAGCGCGGTGAGGCGCGCAGCCGCGTAGCCCTGTTCCACGTCGAGCTCGCGCCCGAGCTTGCCCAGCGGCGCGGCGATGCTGCCGTCGGCATTCAGCGGGCCGTGGCCCGAGACGAAGGCGCGCCGCCCGACGATGCGCACGAAGCGAAAGGGCAGCACCACGCCCGGTGGCGGCTGGACGGCGGGCGGAAGGACGAGGCCGCGCGCGGCCAGCTGGTTCTCGATCTGCGACATGGCGCAACGGTACCCGAAAGCACCGCGCGCCGGTCGCCCGCGGGCTCAGGCCAGCGCGGGGTAGTCGGTGTAGCCCTTGGCGCCGCCGCCGTACAGGGTGGCCTTGTCGAGCTCGTTGAGCGGCGCGTGCTCGCGCAGGCGGCGCACCAGGTCGGGGTTCGAGATGAAGGGCTTGCCGAAGGCCACGAGGTCGTCGCCTTCCTTCACGGCTTCCTCGGCGAGCGGGCGGTCGTAGCCGTTGTTGACCATCCAGGCGGCCTTGCCGCCGGCGTCGCGGTAGGCGGCCTTGAGCGCCTCGTAGTCGAAGGGCCGGTCGGCGATCTCGCGCGGGCCGCCGGTGGCGCCTTCGATGATGTGGACGTAGGCTAGGTCGAGCTTGGCCAGTTCCTTCACCACGTAGGTGAACAGCGGCTGCGGATTGCTGTCGTGCACGTCGTTGGCGGGCGTGACCGGCGACAGGCGGATGCCGGTGCGGCGTGCGCCCACGGCGTCGGCCACGGCGCGCGTGATCTCGAGCAGGAAGCGCGCGCGGTTCTCGATGCTGCCGCCGTAGTCGTCGCTGCGCTGGTTGCTGCCGTCCTTGAGGAACTGGTCGAGCAGGTAGCCGTTGGCGCCGTGGATCTCGACGCCGTCGAAGCCCGCGGTCTCGACCGCGTTGCGCGCGGCGGTGGCGAAGCCGTGGACGATGCCGGGGATCTCCGCGGCGTCGAGTGCGCGCGGTTCGGAGGTCTCGGTGAAGGTCGGCACGCCGTCATGGATCAGCACGGTCTTGGTCTTGGCGGTGATGGCCGATGGCGCCACCGGCTGGCCGTTGTCGGGCTGCAGGCTGGTGTGCGAGACGCGGCCCACGTGCCACAGCTGCACCACGATCTTGCCGCCCTCGGCATGCACGGCGTCGGTCACCTTCTTCCAGCCGTCGAGCTGCTCGGTGCCGTAGAGGCCGGGCACGTCGGCATAGCCCTGGCCCTGCTGGCTGATGGCGGTGGCCTCGGTGATCAGCAGGCCGGCGCTCGCGCGCTGCGCGTAGTAGGTGGGCGCGAGCGCGGTCGGGATGGCGTTGGGCGAGCGGTTGCGCGTGAGCGGCGCCATCACGATGCGGTTGGCGAGCTTCAGGTCGCCGGCTTGGACGGGGTCGAAAAGGGTGGACATGGCCGAGGCTCTTTGGGAAGTGGAATGGAAAAAGAAGGTGTGAACAGCGAACGCAAGCGCAAGGGTAGGGGCGGGGCCTCAACCCTGCTGCCACGGGGTTGTAGTCTTGGTGCTAGGGCCTGTTAACACGATCCAAGGGGTCGCGAAGCTCGCCAAGGCCCGCCCATCAAGGCGCGTGACGCCGCGTGTGCGTCCGCACACGCAAGGAGCGCAACGCGGAGGGGCGGGCCTTGGCGAGCTTCCCTCCGGGTTGCCCCGCAAAGAGGCCGTCTGCGGCGTTGCCCGCGCTTGCAAGGCATCAGCCTTGCTGCGCGCGGGCGCCTTGCATCCAGCCCCTTTGCGGGGCAACGCGACCCCTTGGATCGTGTTAACAGGCCCTGGGCGATGCGGCGGTGCAAATGCAATCGGGTGGCATTGCGCGGGTGGCCCGCCAAAAGCAAACGGCCGGCGAGGTGCCGGCCGTTGGGGGCGAAGCGCGATGGTGCGCCCCGGTGGTGCTGGATTACTTCAGCAGGCCTTCGGCCTTCATCGCTTCCTGCACGGCGGGACGCTCGCTCACGCGCGCGCGCCAGGCCTGGATATTCGCGAAGCCCGCGAGGTCCACGCCGGTGGGCTTGGCCCAGTTGGTCACGGTGAACAGGTAGCCGTCGGCCACGCTGAACTGGTCGCCCATCAGGTACTGCTTGTTCGCGAGTTCGCCGTCGAGCCAGGTGAAGCGCGAAGTGAGCTTGTCGCGGCTGATGGTCTTGGCTTCCTCGGGCATGGCCGGGTTGAACAGCGGGCTGAAGCCCTTGTGGATCTCGGTGCCGATGAAGGTCAGCCACTCCTGCAGGCGGTAGCGCTGCAGGGTGCCGGCGGCGGGCGCGAGGTTCTTGGTGGGCACGAGGTCGGCGATGTATTGCAGGATCGCGGGGCCTTCGCGCAGGCGCGTGCCGTCGTCGAGTTCGAGCATCGGCACGTAACCCAGCGGGTTGATGCCGTAGTAGTCGGTGCCGTCCTGCAGCTTGTGGCTCTTGGTGCTGGCGAGCACCGGTTCGAAGGCGAGGCCGGCTTCGTGCATCGCGATGTGCGGCGAGAGCGAGCAGGCGCCCGGCGAGTAGTACAGCTTCATGCGAAAAACTCCAATCGATCGTTGAAATGGTTCTTTGGAACGCACCGGATGCTAGCGGGTTTGGGCGGCGCGGGTTTGTCCTACGGGTGCTTGGGCTCGGTGACTATCGGGGCGTAGCGCACCCTTTTTTATTCTTCGGGCACCGAGGGCTGCGACCCGCGGCAAAGGAGTCACTCGATGTTGAAGTACGCCATCATCTTTGCGGTCATCTCCCTGGTGGCCGGCCTGCTGGGTTTCGGCGGCATCGCGGCGGGCGCCGCGGGCATTGCCAAGGTGCTGTTCGGCCTGTTCCTCATTCTGGCCGTGATCTTCATCGTGCTTGCCGCGCTGGGCGTGGGCGCGGTGAAGAAGGCGCTCGACTGATGCACCGGCACCGGTCGGTGCGCTGGCCGCGCACGCGCTCGCTGCGCCTGCTGCTGCAGAGCCCCGCGCATTGCGTCCTGCGGGTGCTGCTGGTGACGCAGACGCACTGGCAGTTGCCCGAGCACCGTTCGCGCCGAAGGCGCGCCTGAGCCAGGCGAAGAAGGGAAGGGAAGCCACATGCACATCTCGCACATCGAGGCGCAGCTGGACTACGAAGTCAGCGCGCCGGCCCATCTGCTGCTGAACATCGAGGCGGCCCGAGCGGGCGCGCAGGCGGTGATCCGCGAGTCCCTCACGATCGAGCCGGCGGCCGAGGTGCAGGTCTTCTGCGACGAGGCCAGCGGCAACCGTTTCCTGCGCTTCGACGTGGCGCCGGGCCCGCTGAAGATCGCCTACACCGCGACCGTGCAGCGCACCCAGGTCGACGTGCCGCACGACCTGCCCGAAGTGCCGGTCAACGAAGTGCCCGACGAGGTGCTGCACTACATGATGCCGACGCGCTACTGCGAGTCGGACCTGATGGCGCGCTGCGCCTACCAGCTCTTCGGCGACCTGCCGCCGGGCATCGGCCGCGTGCAGGCGATCGTCGACTGGATTCACGACAGCATCACCTACGAGTCGGGCAGCACCGACTCGACCACCACGGCACGCGAGGTCTTCGTGCAGCGCGCCGGCGTGTGCCGCGACTTCGCGCACCTGGGCATCACTTTCTGCCGCGCGCTCAACATCCCGGCGCGGCTGGTCGTGGGCTACGTGGCCTTCGAGGAACCGCCGCAGGATTTCCATGCCGTGTTCGAGGCCTGGCTCGGCGGGCGCTGGGTGTTGTTCGACGCCACGCGCATGGCGCCGGTCGACCGCCTGGTGCGCGTGGGCACCGGGCGCGATGCGAAGGACGTGGCCTTCTGCACCATCTTCGGCAGCGTGAGCATGCGCGACAAGCAGATCGTGGTGACCGAGCTGCAGGACCAGAGCGTGGCGCCGCCCGTGGAACCGCCGGCCAGCGGCGCGCTCGTGGGCATCGAGAAGCCGGTGCCGGTGGTGGAGCTGGCCACCTCCGCTTGACCCCAGATAGTTTGCTATTAAAAACATAGCAAACTATCGAGTCCCATAGAGGCTTGGCGGACTTTTAGAGTCGCACGACCAGCTTGCCCCCACAGTGGGCGCGAGCAGGGTGGGCCGATTAAAATCATGGCCCTCCTTTGCGCCGCGCATGCGTCAGTGCGCCCCCTCTCATGCTTTATCCCGAAGAATTCGACGTGATCGTCGTCGGTGGCGGCCATGCCGGCACCGAAGCCGCGCTCGCTGCCGCCCGCATGGGCGCGAAGACGCTGCTGCTGTCCCACAACATCGAGACGCTGGGCCAGATGAGCTGCAACCCCTCGATCGGCGGCATCGGCAAGGGCCACCTGGTGAAGGAGGTCGACGCGCTCGGTGGTGCGATGGCGATCGCCACCGACGAGGCCGGCATCCAGTTCCGCATCCTCAACTCGAGCAAGGGCCCGGCCGTGCGCGCCACGCGCGCCCAGGCCGACCGCGTGCTCTACAAGGCGGCGATCCGCCGCCGGCTCGAGAACCAGCCGAACCTGAGCCTGTTCCAGCAGGCGGTCGACGACCTGATGGTCGAGGGCGATCGCGTGGTGGGCGCAGTCACGCAGGTCGGCATCGCCTTCCGCGCGCGCACCGTGGTGCTGACCGCGGGCACCTTCCTCGATGGCCGCATCCACGTCGGCCTCGACAACTACCAGGCCGGCCGCGCGGGCGACCCGCCGGCCGTGAGCCTGTCGGCGCGTCTCAAGGAGCTCAAGCTGCCGCAGGGCCGGCTCAAGACCGGCACGCCGCCGCGGCTCGACGGCCGCAGCATCGACTTCTCGAAGTGCACCGAGCAGCCCGGCGACGGCATGCCCGGTGGGGCAGGGCCGATGCCGGTGTTCAGCTTCCTCGGCAAGGTCGAGATGCATCCGCAACAGATGCCGTGCTGGATCACGCACACCAATGCGCGCACGCACGAGATCATCCGCTCGGGCTTCGACCGCAGCCCGATGTTCACCGGCAAGATCGACGGTGTCGGTCCGCGCTATTGCCCGAGCGTCGAGGACAAGATCAACCGCTTCGCCGACAAGGACAGCCACCAGATCTTCCTCGAGCCCGAGGGCCTGACCACCAACGAGTACTACCCGAACGGCATCTCGACCAGCCTGCCTTTCGACATCCAGTACCAGCTGGTGCGCTCGATGCCCGGGCTGGAAAACGCCCACATCCTGCGTCCCGGCTACGCGATCGAGTACGACTACTTCGATCCGCGCGAGCTCAAGAGCAGCTTCGAGTCCCGCGCGATCCAGGGCCTGTTCTTCGCCGGGCAGATCAACGGCACCACGGGCTACGAAGAGGCGGCGGCCCAGGGCCTGTTCGCCGGCATCAACGCCGCACTGCAATGTCGGGGCGAGGATGCCTGGCTGCCGCGCCGCGACGAAGCCTACCTTGGTGTGCTTGTCGACGACCTGATCACCAAGGGCGTGACCGAGCCCTACCGCATGTTCACGAGCCGCGCCGAGTTCCGGCTGCAGCTGCGCGAGGACAACGCCGACATGCGCCTGACCGAAGCAGGGCGCAAGCTGGGCCTGGTCGACGACGTGCGCTGGGATGCTTTCAGCCGCAAGCGCGACGCTGTTTCACGTGAAACAGAGCGGCTCAAGTCGATCTGGGTGAACCCGCGCAACCTGCCGGCGACCGAGTCGGTGCGGGTGCTCGGCAAGGCGATCGAGCACGAATACAACCTCGCCGACCTGCTGCGCCGGCCCGATGTGAACTACCAGACCCTGATGTCGCTGGACGGCGGCAAGTACGGCGCTGAGGCTCAGCTCAGCGAAACCGAGATCGAGCAGATCGAGATCTCGGCCAAGTATTCGGGCTACATCGAGCGCCAGAACGACGAAGTGGAGCGCGCCGCCCACTTCGAGAGCCTCAAGATGCCGGCCGATTTCGACTACGGCCAGGTCAAGGCCCTGAGTTTCGAGGTGCGCCAGAAGCTCGCGAAGCACAAGCCCGAGACCTTGGGCCTGGCCTCGCGCATCTCGGGCGTGACGCCGGCGGCCATCTCGCTGCTGCTGATCCACCTGCGCAAAGGCGGCCACAAGGCCTTTTCCGCGACCAAGGAAGCAGCCACCGAGCCGCAGTCGGCCGAATGACGGCGACGATCGAACGGCTGCGCGTGGGCGCAGAGACGCTGGGCGTGGCCTTGTCCGAGCGCCAAACCGAGCAACTCACGGCCTACGGCGCGCTGATGCTCAAGTGGAACAAGGTCTACAACCTCACGGCGCTGCGCGACCCCGACAGCGTGCTGACCCACCACCTGCTCGACAGCCTCGCCGTGATTCCGCCGCTGCAGCGCGAGTGGGCAGGGCAGGGCGAGCTGCTCGACGTGGGATCGGGGGCAGGATTGCCGGGCGTGGTCATCGCGATCCTGCGGCCTGATCTCGACGTGACCTGCCTCGATGCGGTCGCGAAGAAGATGGCTTTCGTGCAGCAGGTGGCCGGCGAGCTGGTGCTGCCCAACCTGCGCGGGCTTCACGCCCGGGTCGAAAAGCTCGAAGGCCGCTTCGACCTGATCAGCTCGCGCGCCTTCGCGTCGCTGCCCGATTTCTTCTCGGGCTCCTCGCACCTGCTGGCCGAGGGTGGCAAGTGGCTCGCAATGAAGGGCAAGAATCCGGCCGACGAACTCGTCGGACTGCCCGCCGAAGTCGCGGTGTTTCACGTGGAACAACTGACCGTGCCCGGCCTCGACGCCGAACGTTGCATCGTCTGGGCACGAAAACAGGCCTGATCCGTGCCCGGCAAGACGGCGGCACCCGTCGTCTTGCCAAAAGAAACGCGCGGGCCGCGCAAAACCGGCCGTTCGGCCAATCGCCGCGCCACCTGCCTCGCTTAGACTCGACGGCTCCCCTTTCCCTCTTTCCACGAGGCAATTCCCATGTTCGGCATCGCTGACTACGGCGCGTTCGTCGTCGCCATCATCCTGTTCCTCCTGATTCCCGGCCCGGGCAACCTGGCGCTGATCACGTCGACCAGCAAAGGCGGAATTCGCGGCGGCCTGGCGGCGACCCTGGGCGTGATTGCCGGCGACCAGGTGTTGATGTGGGCCGCGGTGGCGGGCGTGTCGGCCGTGCTGGCCACCTATCCGACCGCCTTCAAGGCGGTGCAGTGGCTCGGCGCCGGCTACCTGGCCTGGCTGGGCTTCAAGATGCTGCGCGCCAAGCCCGGTGCCGCGCCCATCCTCAACATCCGCCCGCGCCACTTCATGCGGCAGGCGCTGATGATCACCTTGCTGAACCCCAAGGCGATCGTGTTCTACATGGCCTTCTTCCCGCTGTTCGTCGACCCGGCCAGCCACCAGGGCGTGGTCACCTTCGGCGCGATGGCGGTCACGATCGCGGCGCTGACCTTCCTCTACGGCCTGACCTCCACCTTGCTGACCCACTTCCTGGCCGAGCGCATCCGCGCCAATCCGCGGATCTCGGGCGTGCTCGAGAAGCTGGCCGGTGTCTTCCTGATCGCCTTCGGCGTCAAGCTCGCCGCCTCGAACTGATCCTCCTCCATGGCCAAGATTTTCTGCATCGCCAACCAGAAGGGCGGCGTCGGCAAGACCACCACCACCGTCAACCTCGCCGCCGGCCTGGCCAAGGTGGGCCAGCGCGTGCTGATGATCGACCTCGACCCGCAGGGCAATGCCACCATGGGTTCGGGCATCGACAAGCGCCAGCTCGAGACCACGGTGTACGACGTGTTGCTCGAGTCGGCCTCGGTGGCCGAGGCGCGGGTCAAGGCCGACAAGCTGGCGGAGGGCGGTTACGCCTACGACGTGCTCGGCGCCAACCGCGAACTGGCCGGTGCCGAGGTCGAGATGGTCGCGCTCGACCGCCGCGAGAAACGCCTGCGCACCGCGTTGGCCGCGGTCGGTGCCGAGTACGACTTCGTGCTGATCGATTGCCCGCCGAGCCTGAGCCTGCTGACGCTCAACGGCCTGTGCGCGGCGCATGGCGTGATCGTGCCGATGCAGTGCGAGTACTTCGCGCTCGAGGGCCTGACCGACCTGGTCAACACCATCAAGCAGGTGCACGCCAACCTCAACAAGAACCTGCAGATCATCGGCCTGCTGCGCGTGATGTTCGATCCGCGCATCACGCTGCAGCAGCAGGTCAGCGAGCAGCTCAAGGCCCACTTCGGCGACAAGGTGTTCGACACCGTGATCCCGCGCAATGTGCGGCTGGCCGAAGCGCCGAGCTACGGACTGCCGGGCGTGGTCTTCGATCCGGCGGCGCGCGGCAGCCAGGCCTTCATCGCCTTCGCCGAAGAGCTGATCGCGAAGATGCCGCCCGCGAGCGCCTTCGCTTCGGGCGCGGTGGCGCCCAGCACGCCGCCGGCACCGGGCCGTACCTCGCCCGACCTGCCGATTCCCGAGGACGTGCTGGCACCGGTCGGCGAACCCAAGTCCAGCAGCGAAAACAACGTCTGACCCTTATCCAGTCTATATAGCTAGCTATAAAAATAATAGCAAATGAGCGTTGAACCCCGCGTCCTCCTGCTGCCTGGCTGGCAGAACAGCGGCCCCGGCCACTGGCAGACCCTCTGGGAAGAAAAGCACCACGACCACCGCGTGGAACAGCATGAATGGATGCGGCCGCTGCGCGGCGACTGGTCGGCGCGGCTCGAGGAGGAAGTGCTGGCTTCGCCCGGCGACGTGGTCTTCGCCGCCCACAGCCTGGGCTGCATCCTGGTGGCGGCCTGGGCCGCTCATTCGCGCCACACCGCGCGGGTACGCGGCGCGCTGCTGGTCGCGCCCGGCGACCTCGAGCGCGAGGACGTGCGCCAGATGATCCCGGGCTGGGCCCCGATCGTGCGCCAGCCGCTGCCTTTTCCCGCCGTGCTGATCGCGGCCAACGACGACCCGTATTGCGAGGCCGCCCGCTCGCGCCAGATGGCGAGCGACTGGGGCGCGCGCTTCGTCGACGCTGGCGCGCGCGGCCACCTCAATGCCGAATCCGGCCTGGGCGACTGGCCCGAGGGCCGGCAACTCCTGAACGACGTGTCGAAAGAAAAGAACTGATGGCGACCAAGAAACCCAAGGGCCTGGGCCGCGGCCTCGAAGCGCTGCTCGGCCCGACGGCCGCCCCTTCCAGCGACAACGCCGGCGACGGCAGCTCCGGCGAGAACGGCGCGCCGCAGAACCCCAACAGCCTGCGGCTCGACCAGATGGTGGCCGGCGTCTACCAGCCGCGCACCCGCATGGACGAGGGCGCGCTCTACGAGCTGGCCGAGAGCATCAAGGCGCAGGGGATCATGCAGCCGATCCTGGTGCGCCGCCTCGACGAGGAGTCCGCGGCCGCCAAGAACGCCGAGTTCGAAATCATCGCGGGCGAACGCCGCTTCCGTGCCGCCAGGCTGGCCGGCCTCGAGAGCGTGCCGGTGCTGGTGCGCGACGTGCCCAACGAGGCCGCCGCGGCGATGTCGCTGATCGAGAACATCCAGCGCGAGGACCTGAACCCGCTCGAAGAGGCCCAGGGCTTGCAGCGCCTGGTCAGCGAGTTCGGCCTCACGCACGAGGCCGCCGCCCAGGCCGTGGGCCGCTCGCGCAGCGCCGCCAGCAACCTGCTGCGCCTGCTCAACCTGGCCGAGCCCGCGCAGGCGATGCTGATGGCCGGCGACATCGACATGGGCCACGCACGCGCGCTGCTGTCGCTGGACCGCGGCACCCAGATCACGGCGGCCAACCAGATCGCCGCCAAGAAGATGTCGGTGCGCGAGGCCGAGGCGCTGGTGAAGAAGCTCGCGGCCGAATTCAGCCTCACGGCCACGCCGCGGCGCAGCGGCCAGACCGGCGAGAAATCGCGCGACCTCGAGCGGGTCGAGGAAGAACTGGCCGACCTGCTGACCGCCGAGGTCGAGGTGCGGATCAAGAAGCGCAGCAAGCGCGGCGGCAAGATCGAGGAGAGCGGCGAGCTCGCGATCCACTTCGGCTCGATCGATGCGCTCAACGGACTGATCGAGCGGATCCGCCGAACGGCCTAAGCCGCTTCGCGGCGTCCTCCGACGTCCGCTTGATTGTTCCAGTCATCCATTGCGCGTATCCTCGCCGCAGCTTTTTTCCACCCGATCTCGCCAGAGGGAGCTCTCCATGAAGTTCATCACCACCCGTTTCCCTTTCGCGGCCGTGGCCGTGGGCGCGTTGCTGCTCACGGGCTGCGCCACCACCGACATGCAGATGGGCAGCCAGTCGGCCAAGACCATGGCCACCGGCAGTGCCGCCGGCGGCGCCACCTCGGGCGAGAGCAGCCAGCTCGAGCGCTGCGAATCGCCGCTGGGCACCGTCTCGCTGATCGAGAACGTCAACGCGGGCTGGTACACCATCCTCACGGGCGAATACCGCCTGCCGCCTACTGCAAACCTGTTGCGTTTGCTGGTGCAGCAGTCGAACTGCTTCGTGGTGGTCGAGCGCGGCGCGGCCGGCATGAACGCGATGACGCGCGAGCGTGCGCTGCAGCAGTCGGGCGAGATGCGCGGCGGCAGCAACTTCGGCCGCGGCCAGATGGTGGCGTCGGACTACGGCCTGTCGCCCGAGATCGTGTTCAGCAACAGCGATGCGGGCGGCCTCGGCGGCTCGCTCGGCGGCCTGGTGGGCGGCAACCGCGGCCGCGCGCTGGCCGCGATCGGCGGCAGCATGCAGACCAAGGAAGCCTCGGCGCTGCTGACCCTGATCGACAACCGCTCGGGCGTGCAGGTCGCGGCTTCCGAAGGCAGCGCCTCCAAGACCGACTTCGGCGCCTTCGGCTCCATCGTCGGCCGCAGCGCCGGCGGCGGCCTCGGCGGCTACACCAACACCGCGCAGGGCAAGGTGATCGCGGCGGCCTTCATGGACGCGTTCAACCAGATGGTCCGTTCGCTGCGCAACTACAAGGCGCAGACGGTGCGCGGCCAGGGCCTGGGCGGCGGTGGACGCCTCGGCGTGGACGGCGGCGCGGCACCGTCGCAGACCTACGTGCCGGCCGAGCAGCCGCAGCAGCCGGCGCGCCGCCGCAAATAATCGAGTGCAGGGCCTTCGGGTCCGCCCAGCAAAAAACCCGGGGCTTCTCGCGAAGCTGCCGGGTTTTTTTTCAGACGCGCGGGACGCGCGCTCAGAGCTGGAAGATCTTGCCCGGATTCATGATGTTCTTCGGATCGAGCGCGCGCTTGATCGTGCGCATCATGTCGATCGCGCCGGCACCGGCCTCGGTCACCAGGAAGTCCATCTTGTGCAGGCCCACGCCGTGCTCGCCGGTGCAGGTGCCCTCGAGCGCGAGCGCGCGGCTCACCAGCGCGTGGTTGAGCGCCTCGGCCTTCACGCGCTCCTCGGGCACGTTCGGATCGAGCAGGTAGCCGAAGTGGAAGTTGCCGTCGCCCACGTGGCCGACCAGGAAGTAGGGGATGCCGCTGGCATCGGCCTCGGCCACCGAGTCGAGCAGGCAGTCGGCCAGGCGCGAGATCGGCACGCAGGTGTCGGTCGAGATCACGCGGCAGCCCGGGCGCGACTGCACCGCGGCGAAGTAGCTGTTGTGCCGCGCGGTCCACAGGCGCGTGCGTTCTTCCGGCGTGCTGGCCCATTCGAAGGCATTGCCGCCATGGCCGCTCGCGAGTTCCTGCACCGTCTCGGCCTGCTCCTTCACGCCCGCGGGCGAGCCGTGGAACTCCATCAGCAGCATCGGTTCCTCGCGCAGGTTCAGCTTGGCGTAGGCATTCACCATGCGCACCGTGTTCACGTCGATCAGTTCCACGCGCGCGATCGGCACGCCGAGCTGGATGGTCTCGATGGTGGTGCGCACGGCGGCCTCGATGCTCGGGAACGAACAGATCGCGGCCGACACCGCCTCGGGCAGCGGATAGATGCGCAGCGTGATCTCGGTGACCACGCCCAGCGTGCCCTCGCTGCCCACCATCAGGCGCGTGAGATCGTAGCCGGCCGAGGACTTCTTCGCGCGCGTGCCGGTACGGATCGTGTCGCCGGCGGCCGTCACCACCTCGAGCGCCAGCACGTTCTCGCGCATCGTGCCGTAGCGCACCGCGTTCGTGCCGCTGGCGCGCGTGGCCGTCATGCCGCCGATGGAGGCATCGGCGCCCGGGTCGATCGGGAAGAACAGGCCGGTGCTCTTGATCTCCTCGTTGAGCTGCTTGCGCGTGACGCCCGGCTGCACCGTGACCGTGAGGTCGTCGGCATTGACCGACAGCACGCGGTTCATGCGCGACACGTCGATGCTGATGCCGCCCTGCACCGCGAGCAGGTGGCCTTCGAGCGAGGAGCCCACGCCGAAGGGGATGACGGGCACGCTGTACTCGCTCGCGAGCTTCACGGCATCGGCCACGTCCTGCGTGCTCTCGGCGAACACCACGGCCGAGGGCGGCGGTGCATCGAACGAGGACTCGTCGCGACCGTGCTGCGTGCGCACCGCGAGCGCCGTGGAACAGCGTTCGCCGAAGCGGGCCTTGAGCGCATCGATCAGCACTGCCGGCACCTCGCGCAGATGAAGCTCCGGCAGCAGATGCGAGGTCGAGGTCGGGGCGTTCATCGGAGGTCTCCTGGCTGTGGAAGAGGGGGAAAAGAGGGGCGGGGGCGAACGGACCATTCTACGAAGCGGGGCGCGAATCGGCATCGGGCCGATCCCCGTACGGCAGTCGGCCGAGGGGGTTAAGCGGCCGTGCCCGGGACGCCGATGCCGCAAAATCCTCCTCCCGCTTTTCTCCGCGGCCCGCGATGCACGGGCCGCGTGCCGCGATGACCATCGATCCCACGACCCTGCAGGCACTGGCCGCCTTTCCGGCCCAGCTCGAAGCCCACTACGCCGCGATCCCCGCCGCTTCGCGCGACTTCGCGCCGGCCTCGTGGGAGGGCGTGCCGAGCGAGCCCTTCACGCCGCTGCAGCAGGTCTGCCATGTGCGCGACATCGAGGTCGAGGGCTACCACCTGCGCTTTCGCCGCACGCTCGACGAAGAGGGCCCGGTGCTGGCCTCGATCGACAGCGAGGCCGTGAACGCGCAGCGCCCCTACGGCGCGGCCGATGCCGAGCGCGCGCTGGTCGAGTTCCGCGCCGCGCGCGCCCACACGCTGGCGCTGCTGGGCACGCTCGATGCCGCGCAGTTCGCGCGCACCGCGGTGTTCGAAGGCTATGGTCCGCTCACGCTGCGCAGCCTGGTGCACTATCTGTGCAGCCATGACCAGCAGCACCTCGCGGGCCTGCAATGGCTGCGCGGCAAGATCGAGGCGCAGACCGCCTCCACCACTTCGGCATAGGAACGACACACCATGGGCAACCGACTCTCGCAGATCGCCACGCGCACCGGCGACGACGGCACCACCGGCCTCGGCGACAACACGCGCGTGCCCAAGGACCACCTGCGCGTGCACGCCATGGGCGACGTCGACGAGCTCAACTCGCACATCGGCCTGCTGCTGTGCGAGCCGCTGCCCGAGGCGGTGCGCGAGCTGCTGGTGGACGTGCAGCACCAGCTGTTCAACCTCGGCGGCGAGCTCTCGATGCCCGGCTATGCGTTGCTCAAGCCCGAGGCCCTGCTGCAGCTCGACAACGCGCTGGCCGACCACAATGCCACGCTGCCGCGGCTGGCCGAATTCATTCTGCCGGCCGGCACCCGCGGCGCGGCGCAGGCCCATGTGTGCCGCACCATCGCGCGCCGCGCGGAACGGGCCGTGGTCGCGCTCGGCGCCACGGCCACGGTCAACGACACGCTGCGCCAGTACCTCAACCGCCTGAGCGACCTGCTGTTCGTGCTCGCGCGCGTGCTCAACCGCGTCGATGGCGGCGACGACGTCTACTGGAAGAGCGAGCGCATGGCGCGCGCCGCGGCCGCGGGCGACGAGCCCGCGTGACGATGAACCCGACGTTTCGAGGAGATCTCCGATGACCCTTCGTCCTCACTTCCGCTTTGCGGCCGCCGCGTCGCTCGCCGCGCTGCTGCTGCTGCTGCTGCCGGCCGCCGCCGTGCAGGCCCAGAGCGCCGACAACCCGCCGCGCGCGCAGCGCGCCCACACGCTCAAGCCGCCGCCGCGCGACAGCAAGGTGATCGGCGGCGTGCAGCGCGGCACCAATGCAGCGGGCCGCGGCATCGATCGCGCCGACGATGCCACGCGCCGCGGCGTCGACAACGTGTCGCAGCGCGCGAGCCGCCCGGTGCGCAACGTGGGCGAGGCCTTCGGCCGCAAGCTCGCGCCGGGCTCCAGCGGCCGCACCGCACCGCCGCCGGTCGGACCGCAGGGCAACGCGCCCTGAGGCGCGTCGGGGCCGTTCAGCGCCAGCCGGCCTTCTGCAACTGCTCGGCGATCTGCTGCGCGATCTTCTCGTAGCCCTGCGCATTCGCATGGATGCGGTCGGAGCGCAGCGCGGGATCGGACAGCACGCCCGCATACACCGCCGGGATCAGCAGCGCCTGCTCGGCGGTCGCGACCTCTTCGTAGAGCGGTGCATCGCTGAGCGCGCCGATGGTCGCGCGCAGCAGTTCGGGCGCGGGCGTGGCGATCAGCGCCACGCGCGGCGTGTGCGTGCGCGCCTGGCGCACGATCGCCGCGATGTTGTCGCGCGTGGTCTGCAGCGGCACGCCGCGCAGCATGTCGTTGCCGCCGATGCCCACCAGCACCGCGTCGTAGCTGTCGGCCGCGAGCAGCGCGTCGAGCCGCTTCAGCGCGCCCGCCGAGGTGTCGCCGTTGATGCCTTCGTTGACCACCTGCCAGCCCGTGAGCGTCGCGAGCCTCGCGGGCCAGTCCTCGCCGGGCGGCGCGCCGTAGCCGAAGGTCAGGCTGTCGCCCAGCGCGAGCAGCTTGGCATCGGACTTCAGGGCCGGCTCCGAGGCCTTGCGCCGGCCGCAGGCGGCGAGCGTGGAGGCGGCGATGCCGCCGGCGAGGAGCTGCAGCAGGTGGCGTCGGTTCATGCGTGGGTAGGCGAAAGTGAAGGCGGGCGCCAGCATAGCGGCGCATTTCGCGCGCGCCTGAAAGACCGTACCGGGTCTGGCGGCAACCGGGCAGGGTAGGAGGGCGGTCAGCGACGCAGGTCCACCAGCGCCTCGAGCCGCTTCACTTCAGCCCAGGTCTCGCGCTTGAAGGCCTGGTGATAGCGATCGATGGCCTCGGTCGACTGCGTCGCGACCTGCCGCGCCTTCTCGTGCGAGGCGGCGCGCATGTAATAGACGAGGAAGTCGCCCTCGCTCCCGCTGTCGAGGAACACCGACTCGATGGTGACGCCTTCCGCGGCGAGCGTTCGCAGTGCGTCTTCGCGGTGCTCGGCGATGTAGCGGGCCCATGCGCGCACGCGCTCGAGCGAGCCCGGGTGCAGGCGCACGCGCGCGCAGACGGCGCTGTCCGCGGGCGGCAGTGCGGCCTCGCTCAATCGTTCGCCTCGTCGCCCGTCGCCACCGCGCGCTCGCGCAGCTGGAACACATTGCCCTCGGTGTCGTGCCCGTCGCAATAGCGATGACCGCCGAACGCCCATTCGGCCTCGGCCGGCTTCAATGCGCCGCCGTGCTCGGCGGCCGCGCGCCGCGCATCGCGCAGGCTCTCGACCGGAAAGACGAACTTCAGCGCCGTGTTCTCGCGCCGCACCGGCGGCTGCGACACATGGACCCGGGCCGCGATGTCGCCATGCATCGCGACCACGAACAGCTGCAGCGCGGGCGATTCGAGGGTGCTGAATCCGCCTTCGGCATGGGCGAGCGACAGGCCGGCGACGCGCGTGTAGAACGTGCTCAGGCGCGTCACGTCCTTGGCGTAGACGACGGCTGCCGCGACGGTGTGTTCGGTCATCGGACCCCTCGGTGTGTGGTTGCTGCGTTCGGGTTTGGCTGGGTGCCGGGCGGCATTCTGCCAGCGCTCCCGCGCGAGTCTGGTGACCGGACGTGACGCGTGTCTTTCAGGCCGCGCGGCCCTCGGCATGCGCGCGCCGCAGCTCCGCCTGCAGCTTCTTCCAGAGCGCGGGCCCGCCCTTGTCGAGCGCGGCGGCATCGGCGGCGCTGTCCTTCGTGACCGCCGTGTGCTTGCGGCCCCAGATGCCGATCTGCGCCACCACCGGCAGCAGGTCGATGCCCATGGGCGTGAGGCTGTAGAGCGCCTTCTGCCTGTGCGTGGGATCGTCGCTCTTGCGCAGCACGCCCTGCTCGACGAGCTTGCCGAGCCGCTCGGTGAGGATGTTGGTCGAGATGCCTTCGTCGGACTGCAGGAACTCGCGGAAGTGGCGCTTGCCCGCGAACATCATGTCGCGCACGATCAGCAGGCTCCAGCGGTCGCCGAAGACTTCCAGCGCGAGGTTGATCGGGCAGAGGGATTTTTCCTGGGATGCCATGGGGCGCGCTCCTACGCTTTTCTTTCGGAACCGCTTGCATTCTTGCATCGGTCGGAAGACACTGCAACCGCTCGCCGGAAACCGATTGCAATTCGCAAGCGGAAAGCAGGGCGCTTCGATCCCTTCCAGATCCACCAGGAGAACGCGCATGAGAAAGCTGATCCTTCAGATGCAGATGTCCGTCGACGGCTACGTGTCGGCGGCCCACGCCCACCTCGACTGGCAGCTCTGGGGCTGGGGCGATCCCTGGCCCTGGGACGAGCGCCTCAAGCAGGACTTCAACACCGTGTTCGACAGCGTGGGCACCATCCTCCTGAGCCGCAAGATCGCGGAGGAGGGTTACCTCGACCACTGGGGCCGCGCCGCGCAGCGCTTTCCGGCCGATCGCCACTACGCCTTCGCCCAGAAGATCGTCAATGCCGACAAGGTGGTGCTCTCGAACAAGCTCGAGGCCTCTCGCTGGGAGCGCACCGCGGTGGTCCATGGCGACCTGGCCGAGGCGGTCGAGACGCTCAAGCGCCAGGAGGGCGGCGACATCCTCTCGATCGGCGGCGTGGGCTTCGCGTCGGCGCTGGTCGAGGCCGGCGTGGTCGACGAGTTCCAGTTCTTCGTCAATCCGGCCGCGGTGGGCGGCGGGCTGTCGGTGTTCAACGACCGCAGCAAGGGCCACCGGCTCGCGCTGCTGCGCTCCGACGCCTACGAATGCGGCATCGTCGTCAACCGCTACGTGCCCGGGCTGCCCTGAAACGGCACCATGGCGCCGCGCGGCTGTAGGAGTGCAGGAGGCGCGGATACCGCCGCTTACCTTGTTTCACTTCGCGCCTACCTGAGCGCCGGCTGACCGACACACAGGCCGCCCACAATGGACTCGTCATCACAACACGCGAAGGAGTTCCAGATGTTCATCAACAAGACGAAGAGCATGGCCGTGGCCGCCGCGGCACTCGCCATGTGCATGGCAGCGGGCAGCGCCTTCGCGCAGGGCCGCGGCCATGACGGTCATCGCGGCGGCCCTCCGGGCCATGACCGCATGGAGCGCCGCGGCCCGCCGCCCGGCCACTGGGGCAACCAGGACTTCCGCGACGGACGCCAGTTCGATCGCCGCGGCTTCCCGCAGCCGCATGCCGAATGGCGCCGCGGCGGCCGTGTGCCGAGCGAGTACCGCACGCGCAACTACGTGGTCAACGACTACCGCGCCTACCGCCTGCAGCCGCCGCCGCGCGGCTACCAGTGGATGGGCGTGGGCGGTGACTTCGTGCTGGCCGCGATCGCCACGGGCGTGATCTCGCAGATCATCGCTGGCCAATAACGACAAGTGCCCACTGCCGCAGGGCTCCGAGAGGAGCCCGCACGAAAGCCGCCGCAGGCCTCACGCCGCGGCGGCTTTCTCTTGGGGGTGTCTCAGACGAGTGCCGTGGGCGCGAGCTGCGCGCAGACGTTGCGGCCCGTGATCGTGAGCCGCAGCCCGCCGCCGTGCCATTCGAGCCAGTTGAGGTTCACGTAGGCATCGATGTCGCTGTCGTCGATGCGGTCGGCATGGCGTTGCTGCAGCAGTTCCACCGTGGCGGGCAGCCCTCGTCGCAGGCGTTCGCGCCGTTCGCTGGCTTCGGCGGCCTTGAGGGCCTTGGCCTTCGCTGTGGGGTGCTGCTGCGAAATCGATGCCATTGCTGATCCGTTCCGGAAAGCTGGGATGAATGCGAATGTACGCTCCTTGTGTGAAGCAACTGGCAGCTTTTTCATGCTTTCGTATGGAAGTCTCGCCACTTCGGTCGACATCGTGACCGAAGCCTCGCATCCGCCGTGCGAAGTCCGCGCGCCAAGCCCTTGTCGGGCCACGCTTTTCAGATTTCGTAGTGCGAAGCCCTGGTTTCGTCGGTCAGTGCCTTTTCCACCACAGCGCGCGTGAGGGTCGGCGCGAAGGACTCGATGAAGGCGTAGACGTACTTGCGCAGGTAGTTGCCGCGCCGCACCGCGAGCTTCGTGAGGTTGATGCCGAAGTGGCGCCCCGCGTCGATCGCGCGCAGCTGCGTGTCGCGCTCGGCCTCGTAGGCCACGCCGGCCACGATGCCCACGCCCATGCCGAGCTGCACGTAGGTCTTGATCACGTCGGCATCCATCGCGGCCAGCACGATGTTGGGCGTGAGCCCGCGCTGCGCGAAGGCCTCGTCGATGCGCGAGCGGCCCGTGAAGCCGGTGTCGTAGGTGATCAGCGGATAGCGCGTGAGCGCATCGAGCGTGAGCGGTGCGTCGAGCAGCGGATGGCCTGGCGGCACGATCACCGAATGGGTCCAGCGGTAGCAGGGCAGGGCGACCAGCTGCGGGTAGTCGCCCAGCGCCTCGGTGGCGATGCCCACGTCGGCCTCGCCGTCGATCAGCATCTGCGCGATCTGCTTGGGCGAGCCCTGGTGCAGGTGCAGCTTCACGTTGGGAAACTGGGCGCGGAATTCCTGCACCGCCACCGGCATCGCATAGCGCGCCTGCGAGTGCGTGGCCGTCACCGACAGCAGGCCGCTCTGCTGCGCGACGAACTCCTGCCCGGCATGCCGCAGGTTGCTGCTCTCGAGCAGCATGCGCTCGATGATCGGCAGCACGTGGCCGCCGGGTTCGGTGAGGCCGGTGAGCCGCTTGCCGGCCCGCACGAAGAGCTCGATGCCGAGCTCCTCCTCGAGTTCGCGGATCTGCCGGCTCACGCCGGGCTGCGAGGTGTGGAGGGTATGGGCGACCTCGGTCAGGTTGAAGCCGCAACGAACGGCCTCGCGTACCGAGCGCAGTTGTTGGAAGTTCATCTGGCGCGGAAGGGTCATGTCCCGGAGCGGGACGGACCGGGAATTCTCTGCACAACGGCTTATGCGGGGAACGATGCGTTTGTTGGTTTCACATGAGCAAATCATCTTTGGGCCCTCTGGCAAGGCGGCCTTCGCGTTGGTTTGCCATTTCGCACGACTGTGCTAAAGTGCGCCGCATGGACGCCAAGACCCAGAAAAGCGAGCTGACCCGCACCGCCATCGTCGGCGCGGCGATGGATCTCGCGCTGGCCGAGGGCCTGGAGGCGATCACGCTGCAGGCGATCGCGAGCCGGCTGGCCCTGTCCAAGAGCGGCGTGTTCTCGCGCGTGGGATCGCGCGAGGCGCTGCAGAAGGCCGTCATCGAGGAATACGGCCGCCGCTTCCTGGCCGACGTGTTCGTGCCCGCGATGCAGAAGCCCAAGGGCCTGGCGCGGCTGACCGACATCGTCGAGCGCTGGATCGCGCGCACGCGCGACGTCGAGAGCGAGACCGGCTGCCTCTACATGGCCGGTGCCTTCGAGTACGACGACCGCGAGGGCGAGCTGCGCGAGCTGCTGCTCGCCGAGATCACCCGCTGGCGCGCCGCGCTGCGCCGCACCGTGCTGCAGGCGGTGGACAGCGGTGAGCTCAAGGCCGGCACCGATGCCGCGCTGCTGGTCAGCGAGCTCAACGGCCTCGTGATGACCCTGCTGCACGACGCGCGCTTCCTGCGCGACCCGCTGGCCGGCGAGCATGCCGCGCGCAGCTGGCGGCGCATCCTTTCCGATTACCGCGCCTGAGGGAGGTCCCGGGCGCACGCCTTTCGTCTTTGCTTATCTGAATTTCGCACAACCGTGCGATAAAAAGGAGAAACACCATGCTGATCATCGCCCTCTGCCTGGCCGTCTACGCGCTGGCCCTCGGCGTCGAAACCCTGCGCGAAGCCCTGCGTGCGCTGCCCGGCAGCAACCAGGACTGGGTCTGGTACTGAAGGGCGCACGGCATGACGAGCAGCGCCACGCCTTCGGCCTCCACCCACGCCGCGCGTTCCGGCTACTACGGCGCCAGCCTCCGGCTGCGTGCCGTGCGCTGGACGCTCGGTGCCATCGAGCGCCTCTGGCCCGCGCTCGGCGTGCGCGCGGCCAGCCGCGTGTTCCGCACGCCGCTGCCACCCAAGTGGCTCTACCGCGGCCAGGGGCCGGGCGCCGAGTGGCGGCGCGAGACCTGGGCCTTCGAGCAGGGCAGCCTCGGCCTCTACCACCTCGCCTCGCAGGCCTCGGCCGTCGACGAGACGCCTGTGGTGCTGCTGATGCACGGCTGGGGCGGCCATGCGGGCCAGATGCTGCCGCTGGCCCAGGCCATCGCCGCGGCGGGGCTGCGGCCGGTGCTGCTCGAGCTGCCGGCACATGGCCGCAGCGCGGGCTGGGCCAGCAACCTGCCGCAGTTCGCGCGCGCGCTCGAGTACGTCGCGGCACGGCTCGCGGCCGAGGGCCATGCGCTGCGCGCGGCCATCGCGCACTCGATGGGCGGCAATGCACTGGCCTACGCGGCGGCGCGCGGACTGCCGGCCGACCGGCTGGTGCTGCTGGCACCGCCCGCCTCGCCGCGCGAATACACGCGCTACTTCGCCCACGTGTTCGGCCTGCGCGAACGCACGCGCGCCGCGATGCAGCGGCGCATCGAATCGCGCGAGGGCATCCTGATGCCGCAGTTCGAGCCGCCCGCCGTGGGCCCGCGCATCGCGCGGCCGACCCTGATCGTGCACGACCGCGACGACCGCGTGAACCGCTTCGCCGACAGCGAGGCCTACCGCGATGCGATCCCGGGTGCGCGGCTCGTCGCCACGCAGGGGCTGGGGCACCGCCGCATCCTCAAGGAGGCCGAGGTGATCGAGCGCGTGCTGGGCTTCGTCGCAGGCTAGGGCCAGTTACCAAGCCGGATGCACCGGCACGAACACCGGCCGGAACAGGTGCCGCCGCACGATCTGCCCATAGCCGCGGTAGTAGAAGTGGCCGTTGGCCGCCAGCACCGCCGCGCGATGGCGTCGGAAGTACACCGGGATCTCGTACCAGGGCATGGTCGGCGCGCGGTGGTGCACGTGGTGCAGGTTGTTGAAGAGGTAGAGCAGGCCGAACACCGCGTTCGATTCGACGATCGCCACGCGCTCGTGCGGCGTGTCGGCCCAGCGGTGCTCGGTGAAGGTGCGCAGCGAGCCCAGCATCATCCCCGGGTAGACGAAGCACAGCAGGTACTCGCCCAGGCTCATGCCGGCCACGCCGATCACGAAGTACAGCACCGGCGCCACGCTCAGCGCATGCCAGCCCCAGGTCGGCAAGCGCGAGAAGTCGCCGGCCGCGACCCGGCCGGTCTCGAAGCGCACCAGCTTCCACAGCCGCAGGAAGGGCCCCAGCACGACGCGGAAGGCCACCGTCTGGTTCGCCAGGTAGATCCAGCGCCAGAAGCGTCCATAGCCGGCCCAGGCCGGTGCCGAGTGGTAGGCGCTCTCGGTGTCGCGCTCGGGATGCGTGAGGTGGAAGTTGACGTGGTGCGCGCTGTGGCCGCGGTTGTAGAACGGGTACGGCAGCCACAGGTTGAGCGGCGGCCACACCACGGCCCAGCGCAGCCACTGCGGCAACTGGCGCATCGCGTGGATGCTCTCGTGCTGCAGCGAGAAGTGCAGCTGCGCGAGGTAGCCGCCCGCGACGAACAGCGCCCAGCCCGGCAGCGTCGCATGCCACCAGACCAGCGCGGCCCAGGCCAGGTAGAGCGCGCCCGCGAGCAGCAGGGTGGGCACCTCGTAATGCCACCACCAGTGGCGGCGGCCGCGCGCGGTGGCCACCGCAACGGCGGGCGTGGGTTGCAGCGGCTGGGTGGAGGTGCGGGCGGCGGTGTTCATGAGGAGGCGGTCCGGCCTGCGATGCTAGGAAGCCTGGGCCGCGCCGCATGCGCCCATTCCGCATAAGCAAGGGTGCGAAACTTCGTTCGCGCCGCCGCCCCCGCGCCCTAGGCTCGCTGGCTTTTTGCGTCGTCCCATGAACACCCTCCCCTCGCGCGGCCTCGCCGCCTTGCTGCTTGCCCTGTCGACCGTGCTGCCGGCCCGGGCCGCCGCGCCCGACGACTATCCGCAGCGCACCGTGCGCGTGGTCGTGCCCTACCCCGCGGGCGGCATCGCCGACAAGATCGGCCGCGAGGTCGCTGAGCAGCTGCAGCAGCGCCTGAAGCAGCCCGTGGTGGTCGAGAACCGCAGCGGCGCGGCCGGCAACATCGGCTTCGACTACGTGGCGCGCCAGCCGGCCGACGGCTACACGCTGCTGCTCGCGCCGGCCTCCAACCTCACGGTGCAACCAGCGCTGTTCAAGCAGCTGAGCTACGACCTCGCGCGCGACTTCACGCCGGTGTCGCTGCTGGTGCAGACGCCGCAGCTGCTGCTGGTCAATCCCAAGGTGCCGGTCAACAGCCCGCGCGAGCTCATCGACTATTCGAAGAAGAACCCCGGCAAGGTCAACTACGGCATCAGCGTGGGCGCCTATTCGCACCTCGCGGGCGAGCTGCTCAAGTCCCAGACCGGCGCCGACTTCACGCCCATCCCCTACCAGGGCAGCGCGCCCGCCATCAACGACCTGCTCGCGGGCCAGACCCAGTTCATCTTCAACGAGGTCGTGACCGCGATCCCCTTCGTCAAGGCCGGCACGCTCAAGCCGCTGGCCGTGGCCTACCGCAGCCGCGCGCCCTGGCTGCCCGAGGTGCCCACCGCCGCCGAGGCTGGCCTCGGCGACTTCGAGGTCACCTCGTGGTACGGCGTGGTGGTGCGCAGCGGCACGCCCGCGCCGCTGGTGCAGCGCCTCTCGCGCGAGCTGCGCGAGATCGTGCAGTCGGCCGACTTCCGCAAGCGCTACGACGACATCGGCGCCTTCACGGTCGGCAGCTCGCCCGAGGAGTTCGCCCGCTTCATCCAGACCGAGACCGTCAAGTGGACCGCGGTGGTGAAGCAGGCCGGCATCCAGCCGAACTGAGCATGAGCGCGCACGACCGCCCCACCCTCGATGCCGCGGCGCTGCATGCGCTGCTGCTGGCCGCCGACGGCCCCGAGCTCGCGCTGCTCGACGTGCGCGAGACCCGCCACTACGTCGCGCGGCATCCGAACCTCGCGCGCAATGCGCCGCTGAGCGGCCTCGAGCCGCAGATCGCCACGCTGGTGCCGCGCCGTTCCACGGCGATCGTGCTCTACGACGACCGCGCCGCGCCCGATGGCCCCGCGCACGAGGCCGCGGCCGTGCTCGAGCGGCTGGGCTACACCGATGTGCGCCTGCTGGCCGGCGGCATCGAGGCCTGGGCCGCGCAGGGGTTGCCGGTCATCGACGGCTACGGCACGCTGGTCAAGGCTTTCGGCGACCGCGCGCGGCTGCACTTCGGCACGCCCTCGGTCGGTGTCGAGGCGCTGCGCGAGCGGCTGCGCGATGGGCGGCCCACCACGCTGGTCGATGCACGGCCGCGCGCCGAATTCGAATTCCTCTCGCTGCCGGGCGCGCGCAATCATCCCGGCACCGAGCTCGCATTGCGGCGCTTCGATGCGCCCGCCGCTGCCGACCACCTCTGGGCCATCAACTGCTTCAGCCGCACGCGCGGCATCGTCGGCGCCACCACCCTGAGGCTGCTGGGCCGCGCGCGCGATGCGGTGTTCGTCGAGGACGGCGTGATGGACTGGGGCCTGCACGGCGGCCCCGTGGTGCAGAATGCCGCGCCCGCCGACCTGCTGCCGGCCGAGTCGCCCGAACGGCTGCGCGAACTGGCCGACGGCCTGATCGCGCGCCACCGCCTGCCGTTGGTCGATGCCGCGCAGCTCGCGCGCTGGCAGGCCGACCCGCGGCGCAGCCTCTACCTGTTCGACGTGCGCCCGCAGCCCGACCCGGCCTTCGCGGGCACGGCCGTGCAGCAGGTGCCCGGCGGCCAGTTGCTGATGCATTTCGAGAACCTCGTGGGCACGCGCGGCGCGCGCATCGTGCTGTTCGACGACCCGGCCCACCGGCTGCGCGCCGCCATCACGAGCTTCTGGCTCACGCAGCTCGGCCAGGCCGAGGTGCATGTGTTCGACGGCCCGCTGCCCTCCCAGGGCCTGCCGCCGGCCCCTTCCACCGCGATCGCCGATGCCCCGCCCGCCATCGAGGCCGAGGCGCTCGAAGGCGCCACGGTGGTCGACGTCGGCCCCAGCCTGGAATACGAGCGCGGCCACCTGCCGGGCGCGCTCTACCTGCTGCCGGCCTCGCTGGCGCCGCTCGCTCCATGGATCGTGCCGGGCCGCACGCTGGTCTTCACCTCGCCCGACGGCATCGCGGCGAGCCGCACGGCGCGCGATGCGCAACGCCGCTGGCCCGAGGCCGGCGTGCGCTTCGGCTGGCTCGCGGGCGGCACCCAGGCCTGGAAGGCCTCGGGGCGGGCGCTGTCGACCACGCTCGAGGCGGCGCGCCTGCTGACCCCGTTCGACGACGACTGGGGCTCGGTGATGCGCGTGTTCGGGCCGCGGCGCGACCCGGCCTGGGCCGACTACCTGGCGTGGGAGCGCGCCCTGTCGGCGCGCGTGGTCGCGGACCCGACGGTCCGCTTCCGCTTCTTCGCGCCGGACTGACTCAGCGCGCCGGCGTGGGCGCCGGGTCGGGCAGCTCGATCTTGATGTCGAGCACCTCGAGGTTGTCCTGGGTCTCCAGGTGGACCTTGATGTCCTCGGGATTGATGGCCACGTACTTCGAGATCACCGCCACCAGCTCGCGCTGGAGTTCGGGCAGATAGTCGGGCCGCCTCTTGCCGCTGAGGCTGGAACGCTCGTGGGCGAGGATGATCTGCAGGCGTTCCTTGGCAACGCTGGCAGTCTTCTTCTTTTCGCCAAGGAGGAACGAGAGGAACGACATGCCTTATCTGCCTCCGAAAATCCGCTTGAAGAAGCCCGGCTTCTCGGCCTCGACGAAACGCATCGGCCTGTCCTCGCCGAGGAAGCGCGCCACCACGTCGCTGTAGGCCTGGGCCACGTCCGTGTCCTTGTCGTGGATCGCGGGCACGCCCTGGTTGGAGGCGTGCAGCACGCTCTCCGACTCGGGGATCACGCCGATCAGCGGAATGCGCAGGATGTCCTGGATGTCCTCCAGCGAGAGCATCTGGCCGCCCGCCACCCGGTTCGGGTTGTAGCGCGTGATCAGCAGGTGTTCCTTGACCGGGTCGCCGCCGTCCTTGGCGCGCTTGGTCTTGCTGCTGAGCATGCCCAGGATGCGGTCCGAGTCGCGCACCGACGAGACCTCGGGATTGGTCACCACCAGCGCCTCGTCGGCGAAGTGCATGGCCATCATCGCGCCGGTCTCGATGCCCGCGGGCGAGTCGCAGACGATGTAGTCGAAGTCCATCGCCGCCAGGTCGGTGAGCACCTTCTCCACGCCTTCCTGCGTCAGCGCTTCCTTGTCGCGCGTCTGCGAGGCGGCGAGAACGAACAGGTTCTCGCACTGCTTGTCCTTGATCAGGGCCTGGCTCAGGTTGGCCTCGCCCTGGATCACGTTGATCAGGTCGTACACCACGCGGCGTTCGCAACCCATGATCAGGTCGAGGTTGCGCAGGCCCACGTCGAAGTCGATCACGGCCGTCTTCTTGCCCGCGAGCGCGAGGCCCGAGGAGAAGCTGGCGCTCGTGGTCGTCTTGCCGACGCCGCCCTTGCCCGAGGTCACCACCACTATCTTGGCCATGGCCATTCCTTCTTGTTTCGATTCGGTTGTTGCTGGATCGCTGCCGCGTCGTCCCGCCCTGCCGTCAGGCAATGGGCTCGATCACGATTTTCTTGCCATCGAGCCGGATCTGGGCCGCCTTCGCGAGCACCGAGTCGGGCAGCGGCACTTCCGAGGTCCGGTAGATGCCGGCCACCGCCACCAGCTGGGCTTCGAGGCAGGTCGAGAAGATCCGCGCCTCGGTGTTGCCGCGCGCGCCGGCGATCGCCTTGCCGCGCAGCGGCGCGTACACGTGCACGTTGCCGTCGGCGATGACCTCGGCGCCATGGCTCACCACGGCCGTCACGATCACGTCGCCGCCGCGGGCATAGACCTGCTGGCCCGAGCGCAGCGGCCGGTCGATCAGCAGCGTGCCGTTGGCCGGCACCGGCACCTCGCGCACGATCTGCGGCGCGGGCGACGGGGTGGCCGGCGGCGGCTCGGCCGGGCGCGGGGCCGGGGCGGCGGGCATGTCGGTCACCACCAGGCCGGCGGCGCGGGCCGCGGCGTGCTGGGCCTCGCTGCCGCCGCGCACCGCGATCGGCTGGGTCTGGTGGCGCGCCAGCAGGCCGCGCAGGGCCTCGAAATCGAGCGCGTCGCCCGCCCCGCCCTCGGCCGAGGCTTCCGGCAGTTGCGAGAGATCGATGACCACCGGTTCCTGTTCGAAGAAATCGGGGGAATCCGCCAGCTGGGCGTCGAGCGCCTCGGCCAGCACGCCCAGATCGGTCGTCTTGAGGATGACTGCGATCAGCGGCAGCGTGGCGCTCTTGAATTCGAATACCGCCCTGGTGCGCGCGGCGGAAACATCGGCCATTGGAAAACGTCTGGAAAACGTCGGTGCGAAAAGCCTGGGAGTCTAACGGGCGCGGGGCGCGCGGCGGTGCGGCGCCGCGGCCCGGGCCGCCCCGGAAGCACATTTATTGCACGAGGTTTCACTTTGGGGGGCTTGGCGGGCGCCCCCGGGAGCGCCTCAGTTCTTCGTGCGGCCCAGCAGTGCGTAAAGAATGATGGCCCCGAAGGTGGCGGTGCCGATGCCGCCGAGCGCGAAGTCGCCGAACTTCAGCGTGAAGTCGCCGGTGCCGATGATCAGCGTGATCGCCGCCACGATCAGGTTCTTGTTCTGCGAGAAGTCGACCTTGTTGTCGACCCAGATCTTGGCGCCCGCCACCGCGATCAGGCCGAACACCACGATGCTCACGCCGCCCATCACCGGCAGCGGGATGGCCTGGATCAGCGCGCCGAACTTGGGGCTGAAGCCCAGCACCAGCGCGATCACCGCCGCCACCACGAACACCGCGGTCGAATAGATGCGGGTGGCGGCCATCACGCCGATGTTCTCGGCATAGGTGGTCACGCCGGTGCCGCCGGCCGCGCCGCTGACCACGGTGGCGATGCCGTCGCCGATGAAGGCGCGGCCCATGTAGCCGTCGAGGTTGCGCCCGGTCATGGCCGTCACCGCCTTCAGGTGGCCCAGGTTCTCGGCCACCAGGATGATCGCCACCGGCGCGATCAGCAGCATCGCGTTGGCCGTGAACACCGGTGCGGTGAAGGCCGGCAGGCCGAACCAGGCCGCGTTGGCGATGCCGCTGAGGTCCACCGGCTTGCCCAGGCCCATGCCGTTGGTCAGCACGGCATAGACGATGGTGGCCAGGATCAGCCCCACCAGGATCAGCAGCCGCTGCACCATGCCGCGCGTGAACACCGCCACCAGGCCGACGCAGAGGAAGGTCAGGGCCTGCATCCAGGCGTCGAAGTTGCCGGCCGCCATGTTCTTGATCGGCACGTTCGCGAGGTTGAGCCCGATCACCGCCACCACCGCGCCGGTCACCACCGGCGGCATGAAGCGCTCGATCCAGCCCGTGCCCACGGCCTGCACGATGGCGCCGATCACGATGTAGACGACGCCGCAGGCCACGATGCCGCCCAGCGCCACCGCGATGTTGGCGTTGGGCCCCTTGCCGGCGTAGCCGCTGGCTGCGATCACCACGCCGATGAAGGCGAAGCTTGAGCCCAGGTAGCTGGGCACCTTGCCGCCCGTGATCAGGAAGAAGATCAGCGTGCCGATGCCGCTCATCAGGATCGCGATGTTGGGGCTGAAGCCCATCAGGATCGGCGCCAGCACGGTGGCGCCGAACATGGCGATCACGTGCTGCACGCCCATGAAGCCGGTCTGCACCCAGGGCAGGCGTTCGTCGGGCGCGACCACGCGCCCCTCGGTGGCGGCGACTTCGCGCCAGGTGAATGGATTGCTCATGGCTTGTCTCCTCGTGTCGTGGTCCAGGCTTGTAGGGTGCCGGTCGTGCTCAGCCGCGGGGCTGGAGCACCGCCATTGTGATGCGCGAAACGCAGGTCAGCTCGCCCGCTTCGTTGGTCAGGTCGATCTGCCAGACCTGGGTGCTGCGCCCGCGGTGCACCGGGCGGGCGGTGCCGATCACCCAGCCGCTCGAGGCCGAGCGGATGTGGTTGGCGTTGATGTCCAGGCCCACGGCGCGCTCGCCGTCGGGCGCCGAGTAGTGGGCGCCGCACGAGCCCAGCGTCTCGGCCAGCACCACCGACACGCCGCCGTGCAGGATGCCGTAGGGCTGGCGCGTGCGGTTGTCGACCGGGCAGCGGGCGCGGATGAAGTCGTCGCCGACCTCGAGGAATTCGATGCCCAGGTGTTCCACGGTGGTGCCGACGTGGCTTTGGGTCAGGGCCTCGACCGAGATGTCTTTCTTCCAGATGCGCATGGCGTGCTCGTCTTTCGTCTTGGTGTGCTTGAAAAAGGGTGGCGGAAACTATAGCGACGGCGGCTGACACTGGCAGTCGCCTAGGCGTGCTAGCTTGCATGGATGAAACCCCTCTCCCGGCGCGTCCGGTTCTGGCTCGCCGGCACGGCCCTGGTGCTGCTGGCGGGCGCCCTCGCGCTGTGGGGGGCGGCGCGCTGGCTGCTGCCCAGCGACGCCGAGGTGTCGCAACGCATCGCCGAGGGCTTCGAGAAGCACTACGGCATCGGCCTCAGGATCGGCGGCGCCCACTGGTCGCTGCTGCCCATGCCGGTGCTGGTGCTGACCGACGTCGCCACCGACCAGCCACGCCCGGTCACCGTGCACCGCATCGCGCTGCGGCTGCAGCTCGCGCCGCTGTGGAAGCGCGTGGTCGCGGCCGACTCGCTCGAGGTCGAGGGCGCGGTGCTGCCCGGAGAATCGATCCGCGCCTTCCGCGGCCGCGCGCCCGAGACCATCGAGAAAGGCCGGATCGCCCTGCCCGCGCCCTGGACGCTGGCCGAGACGCCACTCGAGCGGCTGCGCTGGCGCGACGTGCGCTGGATCGACCGGCGCGACATCGAGCTGGCCTACGACGGCCAGATCGACTTCGACCCCGGCTGGCGCCCGCGCCATGCGCTGGCCGAGCGCACGCAGGCCTCGCCACCGGCCCGGCTGCGGCTGGACCGCGAGGGCCGCAACGACCGCTGGCAGACCCGCATCGACGTGGCGGGCGGCAGCTGGAACGGCGTCAGCCGCTTCGAGACGCTGGACAACGGCCGCCTGCGCGTGTCGGCCGAGCTCGCGCCGCGCGACGTCGACATCGAGGGGCTGGTCCAGACCTTCGGCCGCCGCACCTTCGTCGCCGGCAAGCTGCACGGCCAGACCACGCTGACGGCCGAGGCCGACAAGGCCGGCGCCCTGATGCGCGGCCTGCGCACGCGCACCGTGTTCTCGGTCAGCCCGGCCACCCTGACCAAGCTCGACCTCGCCAAGGCCGTGAGCACCGCCGGCATCAGCCGCGGCGGGCGCACCGCGCTCGACGAGCTCAGCGGCACGCTCGACACCGAGGCCACGCCCGACGGCACCGTGCTGCGCTACACCAACCTCAAGGCGCGTTCGGGCGTGCTCACCGCCAGCGGCAACGTGCGGCTGTTCAACCGGCGCATCCAGGGCGATGCCGCGGTCGACCTGATCGACGGCGTGGTCGGCGTGCCGCTGAAGATCGGCGGCACCCTGAGCGATCCCGAGCTCTCGCTGACCGGCGGCGCGCTCGCGGGCGCGGCCGTCGGCAGCGCGGTGCTGCCGGGCGTGGGCACCGCGATCGGCGCGCGCGTGGGGCAGCAGGTGGAGCGGCTGTTCGGGCTCGACGAGCCGCCCGGCTCGAAGAAGAAACCCAAGCCCTAGCCGATCGCTTTCAGCACCGCCGGCACCGTCAGCACCGCCGTGTAATAGCCCATGAACTGCACCCCGGTGTTGAAGCCGATGGCGCGCGACAGCAGCCCGCCGAGCAGGCCCATGGTGAGGATCACGAACAGCCCCAGCAGCTGCCCTTCCCAGACGCTGATCACCACGATCAGGCCGACGAAGGTGGCGATGATCGCCTCGTGGCTGACCTTGCGCGAGACGAACAGCGCCGCGCGGCGCGCGAAGTTCATCGTGAAGGGATAGGCCACCAGCGCCGCGAGGATCACCGCCAGCATCCCGTAGCCCAGGAACTCCCAGTGGCTCAGCAGGTTGTGCAGGTTGTGGGTCTGGCCGGTGGCGGCGTCGATGGTGAACACCGGCGGCGCATTGAACAGCGGCGCCGCCGGGCCCGCGGCCACCGGGCTCAGCGGCAGGCCGATCGCGATCAGCGGGATCAGCGCCTCGGCCACGTAGGTGGCCTCGGTCACGCCGTTGCGCGCGGCCAGCGTGGTGGTGAGCCGGTGGTAGGCATGCTTGATGCGCGAGCCGACCAGCTCGCCGAGCACCACCGTCATCGCGACCGGGCTGAACACGAAGGTGGCGCTCGAGATGGTGGCGGTGGCCAGCGTCCATTTCACCTGGCCGCGGTCGAGCACCTTGAAGGGATTCGGGAAGTAGCCGCTCCAGCCCTTCACGTCGGGCGCCAGCGAGAAGGTGCGCACCTTCTCGCGCGCCATGCGCGCCCTGGCCGTCGGCGACAGCACGGAGAACAGGTCGGCCACCAGCGGCCCGATCGCGATGCCGAGGAAGTAGCTGATGCTGAGCTTCACGCCGTACTTGGCGGTCAGCGACTGCAGCGCCACGATCACGATCACGAACGGCACCAGGGTCGCCACCGAGGCCCAGCGTCCGCTCGAGAACCAGGCGATGGCGACGGCCGCCACCACGAAGATCCATGGCGCCGCCTTGGTGATGGCCGCGCCGTAGGGCGCGAGCAGCACCGCGAACAGCACGGCCAGCGGCACCGCGACGAAGGCCGCGATGATCGCGCCCGACACCATCTTGCGCAGCGCGATGTGCGGCACGCCGAGGTTGCGCAGCATGTTGGCGTCCTGCAGCAGCGGCGTGGCCATGGTGTCGCCCGGGATGCCCAGCAGCGCGGTCGGCACCGCGTGCGTCATGTGCTTGGCCACCGCGGCCGCGAGGAAGAAGGTGAACACGCCCTCGGGCGGCACGCCCAGCAGCACCACCAGCAGGGTCAACGGCGCGAGCGTGGTGGTCTCGTCGGTGCCCGACACCAGGCCGATGGCGGCGAACACCACGGCGCCCACGAGGCCCATGCCGGTGGCGACGAGGATCTGGTTCAGCAGTGCGGCGTCGATCACGAGGCGGCTCCTTCGGCGGCGGCGCGGGTGCGCGGGCGGTGGTTGGCGAACAGGTCGTGCAGGCCCAGCTCCTGGAGCTCGCGCAGCGCGGCGGGCGGCAGGTCGCTCATCGCGCCGAGTTCGCCATGCTCGCCGGCCAGTTCGGCCAGCACCTCCTCGCGCCAGCGCGGATCGGCCGCGCCGCCTTCCACCACCTCGCGCTTGGGCGCGAACAGCAGCGCGCAGATCAGGCCCGCGATCACGCAGCCCGCGAGGCCTGCCAGCATCGCGTAGGCACGTGCCAGCTCGGGCGAACGCACGGCGCCCGCGAGCAGGCGGTTGGCCAGCAGGAAGCCGGCCAGGCTCACGGCGATGCCGATCGCGATCGCGCCCGCGAGATGGCGCAGGTCCGCCGTGTCGCCCCAGATTTCCACCAGGCGCCATCGCGCCTGCGTCGTGCCGTTCGGCTTCATTGCTTGTCTCCGTTCTTGCTGGTGTGACGGCACGCGCCCCGCGTGCCGCCGCGGTATCGGCCGCGGTCCGTGGTGCGGGCCCTTCCCGCGATGGCTGAGCTTCAGTGCCTGGCGCGCAGGGCTTCGAGCAGCGCCACCGCGCGGTCGGTGCGCACGTCGTGCTCGGTGGCCATCTGTTTGGCGACGGCGTCGATCTCGTCGCCCGTGGCACCGGCCACCAGCGCGATGTTTCGCGCATGCAGCGCCATGTGGCCGCGCTGGATGCCTTCGGTGGCGAGCGCGCGCAGCGCGCCGAGGTTCTGCGCCAGGCCCACGGCCACCGCCACCTCGCCGAGCTCCTGCGCCGACTGCACGCCGAGGATCTTGAGCGCCAGCCGCGCGAGCGGGTGGGTCTTGGTGGCGCCGCCGACCAGCCCCACGGGCATCGGCATCTCGATGGTGCCGACCAGCGCGCCGCTGCTGTCCTTCTCCCAGGTCGTGAGCGAGCCGTAGCGGCCATGGCGGCAGGCATAGGCATGCGCACCGGCCTCGACCGCGCGCCAGTCGTTGCCGGTGGCGACGATCACCGGGTCGATGCCGTTCATGATCCCCTTGTTGTGCGTGGCCGCGCGGTAGGGGTCGACGGCCGCGAAGGTGTAGGCGTCGAGCACGCCCTCGACGATCTCCTCGCCGCTGCGCTCGGCGGTCTTGAGCACCGCGGGCGTGAGCCGCACGCGGGCGCGCGCCAGCCGCAGGTCGGCCAGGTTCGAGAGGATGCGCAGCCGCACCGTGCCGCCCGTGAGCTGCTCGACCAGCGGCGACACCGCCTCGGCCATGGTGTTGACCGTGTTCGCGCCCATCGCGTCGCGCACGTCGACCACCAGGTGCAGCACCACCATCGCGCCGCGCGGCGTGTCCTCGAACACCTGCACCTCGATGTCGCGGCAGCCGCCGCCCAGGCCGATCAGCACCTTGTCGCGGCTGTTCGCGACCTCGAGGATGCGATCGCGCGCGCGCAGCAGCGCCAGCCGCGCGCCGTGCGGATCGCCCAGGCCCAGCAGCTGGACCTGCGCGCGCATCAGCGGCCCGCTGCTCGAGGCCTCGAAGCCGCCGCCCTCGCGCGCCAGCTTGGCCATGAAGGAGGCGGCGGCCACCACCGAGGGTTCCTCCACCGCCATCGGCACCAGGTACTCGCGGCCGTTGACCGTGAAGTTGCCGGCCACGCCCAGCGGCAGCTCGAAGGTGCCGATCACGTTCTCGACCATGCCGTTGGCGCGCTCGATGCCGAGCGCGCCGGGCGCGGCGAGCAGCGCCTTCTCCTCGGGCGTGAGCGCAGCGGCCTGCGCGATGTGATCGAGGCGCTGCTCGGGTGTCAGGGCTCGGAAATTGGGGAGGCGGGCGTCGGCGACCATCGTTCGTGCTTCGGTTCGTGCAAGGGGTGGATTCAAAAGCGTGCGAATCTAGGCCCGCTGTACCAGCCTTGGCAGGCACAGTTTCGCGGGACAGTCGGGACAGTGCGGCGCGTCCAGTGCCCGCTGTGTCACAGTCGCCGGCCATGAGCGCATCTTCCAGCCGCGGCCCGCGCGCCGCTCCCATCGCCGATTCGCTCGCCGAGGCCCTCGCGCGCCAGATCGCCAGCGGCGCCTACAAGGCCGGCGACAAGCTGCCCTCGCTGCGCGAGCTCGCGCAGCTGCACGGCTATGCCAAGAACACCGTGGTGGCGGCCTTCGAGAACCTGGTCTCGCGCGGCCTGGTCGAGCCGCGCCGGGGCTCGGGCTACTTCGTGCGCGCGCAGCCGAAGCCCGCGAGCGCCAGGCCGCCCGAGGACGATGCCGGCAGCCTGGGCCGCGCGATGGACATCGTGTGGCTGATGCGCGAGCAGCTCAAGACCGAGCCCGACGCGGTGGCCGTGGGCGACGGCTTCCCGCCGGTCGAATGGCTGGCCGACGTGCGGCTGGACAAGTACCACCCGAAGGTGGTGCGCACGGGGCTCGGCGCGCTGTTCCGCTACGGCAGCCGCTTCGGCTACGGCCCGCTGCGCGAGCACCTGGTGCGCAAGCTGGCCGACTTCGGCATCGGCGCCGAGCCGCGGCAGATCGTGCTCACGCACGGCGCCAACGAGGCCATGGACATCGTCATCCGCTACTTCGTGCCGCCCGGCGGCAAGGTGCTGGTCGACGATCCCGGCTACTACCCGCTGTTCGGCAAGCTCAAGCTCGCGGGCGCGCAGATGCTCGCGGTGCCGCGGCTGGCCGACGGGCCCGACCTCGAGGTGCTCGAGCAGCTGCTGGTGGCCGAGCGGCCGCGCCTGTTCTTCACGCAGTCGCTGGCCCACAACCCGACCGGCTCCGACATCTCGCCGGCCAAGGCCTTCCGCGTGCTGCAGCTGGCGCAGAAGCACGACCTGCTGATCGTCGAGAACGATCCGCTGGCCGACTTCAAGCCCACCGCGCTGCCGCGGCTGGCGGCGCTCGACCAGCTCGAGCGCACGATCTACATCGGCAGCTTCTCCAAGTCCTTCTCGGCCGCGCTGCGCGTGGGCTTCGTCGCCTGCGGCGCCGACCTCGCGAGCGACCTCGCCGATCTCAAGGCGCTGATCCACGTGAGCAGCTCGGAGTACGCCGAGCGCACGGTCGACGTGATCCTCAGCGAGGGCCACTACCAGCGTCACCTGAACCGGCTGCAGAACCGCCTGGGCGAGGCCACGCGCGAGGCGCTGCGCTTCTTCGATGCGGTGGGCGCCGAGGTGTTCGCGCGCAGTCCGCAGTCGCTCTATGTCTGGGCCGCGCTGCCGGGCGTGGCCGATTCGCTGGCCTTCGCCAGGGAGCTGCTGCCGCGGCGCATCGTGATGGCGCCGGGGCGCATCTTCAGCGTCGACTCGACGCAGGTCTCGCGCTGGTCGCGCTTCAACGTCGGCGCCATGGCCGACCCGCGCTTCGCGAAGGCGATGCGCGCCACGCTCAAGCGCGTGGGCGGCTGATCAGCCCCGGTGGCGCTCTCGCAGCGCGCGCCGATTGAGCTTGCCGACCGCGGTCTTCGGAATCTCCTCGGCGAAGATCACGCGCTGCGGCTTCTTGTACGAGGCGAGCCGCCCGGCCACGTGCGCGATCAGCGCCGCCTCGTCGATGGCCTGGCCCGCGCGCAGCACCACCACCGCCGTGACCACCTCCACCCACTTCTCGTGCGGCAGGCCGATCACCGCGCACTCGCGCACCGCGGGGTGCGTCATCAGCGCATCCTCGACCTCGCGCGGATAGACGTTGTAGCCGCCGCTGATGATCATGTCGGAGGTGCGGTCCTTCAGGTGCAGGAAGCCGCGCGCGTCGAACACGCCGACGTCGCGCGTGCGCACCCAGCCGCCCGCGACGAAGGTCTCGGCATTGAGCGCGGGTGCATCGTGGTAGCCCGCCACGGCCGAGGGCGCGCGCACCGCGATCTCGCCCGGCGTGCCGGCGGGCACCTCGTTGCCGGCCTCGTCGACCAGGCGCATCTCGACCTCGAGCGCGGGCTGGCCGCAGGCGCCCAGCAGTTCGTCGACATGGTCCTCGGGCCGCAGCACCGCGAGGCACAGCGGCACCTCGGTCTGGCCGTAGTACTGCCAGAAGCGGTGCCGGCCCCAGGCCGCCATCGCGCGCTGGATCACGCTGCGCGGCATCGGCGAGGCGCCGTAGATCACGTAGCGCAGCGCGCTCACGTCGGTGGCCGCCAGTTCCGGGTGCTCGAACAGCATCTGCAGCATGGTCGGCACCAGGTTGATCGCCGTGATGCGCTCGGCCTGCAGCGTGCGCAGGAACAGGCCCGGCTCGAAGCCCGGCAGGATCACGGTGCGGCCGCCGCGCAGCCAGAACGGCAGCACGAACACGCCGCTGGCATGGATCAGCGAGGCCGCGTGCAGCATCGCGTCCTCGGGCGTGGCGTTCAGCAGGTTCAGCAGCACGTTGCGGCAGATCGCCGCGTACGAGGCCTGCGTGTGCTGCGCGGCCTTCAGCGTGCCGGTGGTGCCCGAGGTGAAGAGCGTGAGCACCACGTCGTCGGGCGAAGGCTCGAAGTCGGGCGCCGTGGCGGGCAGCGTCGCCGCCCGTGCGAGCAGGTCGGGCGCGCCCTCGAGCGCCGCGCCGAGGCCCAGGCAGGCCAGGCCCGGTGCCGCCTCGCGCAGCGCCGCCGCGCGCTCGGCCAGGTCGGGGCCGAACACCAGGTGGGTGCAGCCGGTGTCGGCCAGCATGCGCGCATGCTCGGCCAGCGAGAGCCGCGCATTGAGCGGCACGCGGTTGATGCCGGCCTTCACGCAGGCGAAGTCCAGCGGCACGCTGTGCAGGCCGTTGTTGAGCAGCAGCGCCACGCGCGTGCGCGGCGCCGCGCCGGCCGCGTGCAGCGCCTGCGCGAGCCGGCTGCTGAGCTGGTCGACCTCGGTGAAGCTCAGGCTGCGTTCGCCGAACACGATGGCGGTGCGCGGGCCGTGCTGCAGCGCGCCGCGGCGAATCAGTTCGAGATAGGTGGGTGGGTGCAAGTCCGTGTCTCCTGTGTGTTCTTCGATGGGGGCGCGCTCAGCGCCCGAATTCGCCGTGGCGGCCCGTGCCGCCCGCGAAGCGCGCGGCGCCCGCCTCGCCCTCGGCCGCGACGATCGGCACGCCGCGCGCGCCCTCGCGGCGCAGCGCCTCGGCCAGCGGCAGGTCCCATTGCTCGAAGGCCGAGCGGCGGTCGGCCAGCATGCATTGCTGCGGGAAGGCGGCGATCTGGCGCGCCAGTTCCTGCGCCGCGGCCAGCGCGCCGCCGGGCGGCACGACGCGGTTCGCGAGGCCCATGGCCAGCGCCTCGGCCGCGCCCACGGGGCGGCCGGTCAGGATCATGTCGAGCGCGCGGCCCATGCCCACCAGCCGCGGCAGCCGCACCGTGCCGCCGTCGATCAGCGGCACGCCCCAGCGGCGGCAGAACACGCCGAACACCGCGTCCTCGTCGGCCACGCGCAGGTCGGCCAGCAGCGCCAGCTCGAGCCCGCCGGCCACCGCGTAGCCGTTGATCGCGGCGATCAGCGGCTTGGACAGCGCCATTCGCGTGGGCCCCATCGGGCCGCTGCCGCCGCCCTCGGGGTCGAGCTCGTTGCGCCGCGCGGGGTCGCCGACGGCCGTGAGGTCGGCGCCGGCGCAGAAGTGGCCGCCCGCGCCGGTCAGCACCGCCACGCGCAAGGCGTCGTCGGCCTCGAAGCGCTCGAAGGCCGCGCGCAGCTCGGCGGCCACCGCGCCGTCGACCGCGTTGCGCTGAGCAGGCCGGTCGATGGTGACGGTCAGGATGGCGCCATCGGATTCGGCGCGTACACAGGGGGTTTGTTCGGATGCCATGGAGGGGCTCCTTCGGACACAAAATTACGGAATGGATCGGTCCCGGTCATCGTAGGAAACATTTCATCATTTCGCAAACATGGACAAGATATGTAATGTCTCCGTCAGCCTGCCGAGCGCGCCCGACCTGATCCTCGACCTGCTGGTGGCCGACGGCGGCACGCTGAGTTCGCAGGCGCTGTGCCGCGCGGGCGCGCTGCTGGGCATCGGCGAGACCACGATGCGCGTGGGTCTCACGCGGCTCGCGGCCGAGGGCAAGATCGCGCGCGGCGAGCGCGGCAACTACCGGCTCGAGCGCGAGGGCCCGGCGCTGTCGCGCGCGGTCGACGGCTGGCTGCACAAGCAGGCGCAGGCCGTCGGCTGGCGCGGCGACTGGCTGGCCGTGCACGACGCCGGCGTGGCGCGCGCCGACAAGACCGCCTGGCGCCGCCACGGCCTCGCGCTCTCGCTGCGCGGCTTCGCGCCGCTGCGGCCCGGCCTGCAGATCCGGCCCGACAACCTCGCGGGCGGCCTCGAGGCCGAGCGCCGCAAGCTCAAGGAACTGGGGCTCTCGCCGGGCGCGCCGGTGTTCCGGCTCGCCGACCTCGACGAGGCGGCGCAGGCGAGCGCGCGCCGGCTGTGGGACGTGCGCGCGCTCGCCGCGCAATGCCGCCGCCTGCAGGCCGGTCTCGAGCGCAGCGAACAGCGCCTGCGCACGCGGCCGCTCGAAACGGCCGTGCGCGAATCGCTGCTGCTGGGCCGCGCGGTGATCGCGCACCTGATCCGCGATCCGCTGCTGCCGGCCGAGCTGATGCCGCCCGAGCCGCGTGCCGAGCTGCTCGCGGTCACGCGCCGCTACCAGGACACGGCGCGGCTGCTGTGGCGGCAGTGGCTGGCGCTGCCGGTGGCCTGAGGCTCAGCCCAGCCGCACCACCAGCGCATCCTCCGGCGCGCGCGCATGCAGCCGCTGCACCTCGGCCGCGCGCCGCACCAGCACCGCGCGCTGGTTGATGTAGCCCTTGTCGGTGATCTCGCCCGCATCGAGGCTGGGCGGCTCGCTCAGCACCAGCGCGCAGGCCGGGCACTGCGAGGAGCCCGCGCCCTCCGCGCGCAAGGCGCGCAGCACGCCCGCGATGCGCTCGGCCAGCGCCTCGGGCGCGAGCGCCGCGCCCTGCGGGCTCGCGAACACCAGCATGCCGATCTCGTCGCGGTCGTGGCCCGTGAGCACCACGTCCTGCGCATGCGGCGCCAGCAGCGACACCAGCTTCACGCGCAGCGTGCCGACCGAGACCCAGGTGCCGGTCGAGAGCTTGAAGTCCTCGGCCACACGGCCGTTGAAGATCACGCCGCGCGCCGGATCGGCGGCATCGGCGAGAAAGCCCGCGTCGCCTAGCCGGTAGTAGCCCTCCGCGTCGAAGGCCTGCGCGGTCTCGCGCGGCGCGCCGCGGTAGCCGGGGAACACCGACACGCCCTTCACGCGCATCTCGAGCTTCTCGCCGTTGGGCACGAACTTCAGCTCCAGCCCCGGCAGCGGTGCGCCGATGCAGCCCGCGCCATCGAGCTTCCAGTGCGCCGAGGTGATCGCGGGCGAGGTCTCGGTGGCGCCCCAGGAGGTGGTGAGCCACAGCGGCCGGTCGGGCCGCACGCGCCGCGCCACCGCCTCGAGCCGCTGCCAGGTCGAGGGCGCGAGCGCCGCGGCCGCGTAGAAGGCCAGGCGCAGGCGCGAGAACACCTCGGTGGCCAGCGCGTCGTCGGCCTCGAGGAAGGGCAGCAGCATGTCGTAGCCGCGCGGCACGTTGAACAGCAGCGTGGGTTTCACCTCGCGCAGGTTGCGCACCGTCTTCTCGATCAGTCCCGGCGCGGGCCGGCCCTCGTCGATGTAGAGCGCGCCGCCGTTCGCCAGCACCATGTTCAGGTCGTGGTTGGCGCCGAAGGTATGGCTCCAGGGCAGCCAGTCGACCAGCACCGGCTTCTCGTGCGCGAGGAAGCGCCAGGTCTGGGCCATCATCTGCTGGTTGGCGCACAGCATGCGGTGGGTGTTGATCACCACCTTGGGCTTGCCGGTCGAGCCCGAGGTCAGCAGGTACTTGGCATGGGTGTCGGGCAGCACCGCTTCGAAGGCCTGCATCACGGCGGGCGTCTCGGCGCTGGCGAGCAGCCGCGCGAAGGCCAGCGCGCCGGGGTGCGCTTCGGCGTTGCGGCTGAACACCGCGACCGCCGCCACGCCGCTGCCCGCGAGCGCGGCGCCGTAGGCCCTGGCGTCCGAGGCATAGACCAGCCCCGGCCGCAGCGCGCGCAGCATCTCGTGCAGCCGCGAGGGGTCCTTGGCCATGCGCGAATAGGCGCTCGACAGCGAGCAGGCCGCGCGGCCGATGTGCATCGTGGCCAGCATCAGCACCGCGTGGTCGATCGCGTTGTCCGACAGGATCACGACCGGCGCGTCGGCCGGCAGGTCGAGGTCGAGCAGGCCCTGCGCCACCGCGCCGACGGCCTGGCGCAGCGCGCGGTAGTCGAGCCGGCGCCAGTCCGCGCCGCCGTCGTCGCGCTCGGCGAAGGCCAGCGCCTCGGGCGTCTCGCGCGCCCAGCGCTCGATCCATTCGCCGATGCAGCGCGCATAGGGCTTCAGCGCCTGCGGCGAGCGCAGCGCGAAGGAGCCGTCGTCGAAGTCGATGCGCACCGTGCGGGGCGGGGCGATCAGGCTGTCGTCTTGGAGGAAGTCGGTCATGTCAATCGAGTGTGCCGGTGTCGGCCTTGGCGCGAATCAGGTTCAACAGCAGGGTGTCGCGCGCGGCTTCGAGCTCGTCCGTGCGGCGCGTGCCCAGCTCCTGCGCCACGCCTTCGCTCACCCGCGCCTGGAGCGCGGGCGTCATCGAGGGCGCGCCCAGGTCCTTCCACCAGTCCTCGATCGGCCCGCCCAGGTGCGCGAGCACGTGCGCGATGCCGCCCGCGCCGCCCGACAGGTGCAGGTTCATGAACGGTCCCATCACGGCCCAGCGCAGGCCCGGGCCGTGCGCGATCGCGGTGTCGATGTCGGCCACCGAGGCCACGCCCTGCTCGACCAGGTGGAAGGCCTCGCGCCACAGCGCGGCCTGCAGCCGGTTCGCGATGTGGCCCTTGACCTCGCGCTTCACGTGGATCGGCCGCTTGCCGATGGCCGCGTAGAAGGCCAGGGTGCGCTCGATGGTGTCGGCCGACGTGCGCTCGCCGCCGATCACTTCCACCAGCGGGATCAGGTGCGGCGGGTTGAACGGATGGCCGAGCACCACGCGTTGCGGGTGCGCGCAGCCCGACTGCACGCCGCTGATCGCCAGGCCCGATGAGCTCGAGGCCAGGATCGCGTCGGGCGGCGCGGCCGCGTCCATGCGGCGGAACAGCTCGATCTTGAAGTCCATGCGCTCGGGGCCGTTCTCCTGCACGAAGTCGGCCACCGAGACCGCGTCCTCCAGGCTGTCGTGGAAGCGCAGCCGGTCGACCGAGGCGCCCGCGGCCAGCCCGAAGCGCTCGAGCGTGGGCCAGTGCTGCGCCACCGCCTGGCGCAGCCTTTCTTCGGCGCCGGGCGAGGGATCGGTCGCGTTGGCGTCGAGGCCCTGCGCGAGGAAGTAGGCGGTCCAGCTCGCGCCGATCACGCCGGTGCCGACCACCGCAACGCGCCGTACGCCGTGCGCCGCGCTCATGACTTCCACCGCGCGCAGCGGCTCTCGGCCTTGGTGGTCCAGGCGGCTTCGCCGCGGATCGCTTCCACCACCTTGTAGTAGTCCCAGGGCTCCTTCGATTCCTCGGGCGACTTCACCTGCATCAGGTGCATGTCGTGCACCATCAGGCCGTCGTCGCGCAGCCAGCCGCCCTTGACGAACATGTCGTCGAACTTCGTCCTGCGCAGCTGCGCCATCACCTTGTCGGCATCGTCGCTGCCGGCGGCCTTCACGGCCTGCAGGTACTGCAGCGCGGCCGAGTAGTCGCCGGCATGGAACGAGGAGGGCATGCGCTTGTGCTTGTCGAAGAAGCGCCGCGCCCAGGTGCGCGCCTCGGGGCTCTGGTTCCAGTACCAGCTGTCGGTCAGGTACATGCCCTGCGAGGCCTTGAGGCCCAGCGCATGCACGTCGTTGATGGTGATGATCATGCCGGCCAGCTTCATGTTCTTGGCGATGCCGAACTCGGCCGCCGACTTGATCGCGTTGACCGTGTCGCCGCCCGCGTTGGCGAGCGCCAGCACCTGCGCCTTCGAGCTCTGCGCCTGCAGCATGAAGGACGAGAAGTCGCTCGCGCCCAGCGGGTGCTTGACCGAGCCCGCCACCGTGCCGCCGTTCGCCAGCACCGTCTTGGTCGCGTCGTTCTGCAGCGCGGCGCCGAAGGCATAGTCGGCCGCCACGAAGTACCAGCTCTTGCCGCCGGCCTTGACCACCGCGCTCGCGGTGCCGCGCGCCATCGCCACCGTGTCGTAGGCGTAGTGCACCGTGTAGGGCGAGCAGTACTCGTTGGTGAGGCTCGACGCGCCCGAACCCACCACGAAGTAGGGCTTCTTCTTGTCCGCCGCCACGCCGGCCATGGCGATGGCCGCGCCCGAGTTGACGCCGCCGATCAGCATGTCGACCTTCTGCACGTCGAACCACTCGCGCGCCTTGGCGGCGGCGATGTCGGGCTTGTTCTGGTGGTCGGCCGTGACCAGCTCGATCTTCTTGCCGCCGATGGCGCCGCCCATGTCGGCGATCGCCATGCGGATCGCCTCGGCGCCGGCCGGGCCGTCGTAGTCGCGGTACAGGCCCGACATGTCGCTGATGAAGCCGATGCGGATCACGTCGTCGGACACCTGGGCCGATGCGCTCGCGGCCAGGGCGGTGCCGAGCGCGAGGGCCAGGGCGGTGCGGGAAAGGTTCATTCGATCTGTCTCCGTTCGTTGTTCTGGCGGGTGCCGGTTCAGCCGAGCGCGAACTCGGGCCGCGGCGTGCCCACGCGCGGCAGGCCCATGAGCTGGCGTGCCTCGGCGGGCGTCGCCACTTCCATGTCGAGCTCGCGGATCACGCGCACGATGCGCTCGGTGAGCTGCACGTTGGTGGCCAGCTCGCCCTGGCGGAAGTAGAGGTTGTCCTCGAGGCCGACGCGCGCATGGCCGCCCAGCAGCAGCGCGGCCACGTTGGCCTCGAGCTGCGAGGTGCCGATGCCGCTGACGCCGAAGATGCTGCCCTTGGGCAGCGTGTCGACCATCATCTGCAGGAAGCGTGGCGAGTAGGGCATCGCGTTCTGGAAGTTGCGGTGCACGTTCATCACCAGGTTGATGAAGTAGGGCTCGTCGTCATGGCCCTCGCCGATCAGCGTGGTCGCGTCCTGCAGGATGTGCGTGGGGCTGAACACCTCCCATTCGGGCTTGATGCCGCGCGCCTTCATGCCGGCGGCGAGCTCGCGCCCGCGCGTGATCGGCGTGTCCATCAGGATCTGCCTGCCCTCGAAGCTGAGGTTCAGCGTGGTGGCGTCGAGCGTGCACATCTCGGCGCCCGCGTCCATGCCCTTGATGCGTTCCTCCCACGCGATCTCCCAGCGGTCGCCGGCCAGCGGCTTGACCATGTCGCCGTGCACGCCGCCGCCTGTGGAGTTGTTGAGCACGATGTCGCAGCCGCCCGCGCGGATGCGGCTGTTGATCTCGCGGTAGACCCCGGCGTCGCAGGTCGCGCCATCGTCGGGGCGGCGCGCATGGATCGCCGCCACGCTGGCGCCGGCGTTCCAGCAGCGCAGCACGTCGGCCGCGATCTCGGCAGGCTGGGTGGGGAGGTGGGGGTTCTGGGACTTGTGCGCCATGCCGCCGGTGGGGGCGATGGTCACGATCACTTTGCGCTTCGACATGGCGGGGTTCCTGGAGTCCTTCGTGGAGCGCGCCATTATTTTTGGCGCGGGCAGCGCACTCAGTCATCGCGACGACATTCGGGGGCAGGGTTTACGCGGCGTGCAGGGACTACAGTCGCCCCTGTCGTTCGCATTCATCCACAACAAGGAGCGCTCATGAAACTGTCATCGCTGATCCTCGCGGCCGCCGCGGTCCTCGCATCGGGCCAGGCCTTCGCGCAGGGCGGTCCCGAGGCGGGCTGCGCCGCCAAGCGCGAGGCCATTTCCCGCGACATCGAAGCCGCCAAGGCGCAAGGCCAGGACCACCGCGTGCGCGGCCTCGAGCGCGCGCTGGCCGAGGTGCGCCGCAACTGCAGCGACGCCAGGCTGGCCGCGCGCCACCAGGAGCGCATCCGTGGCGAGGAACGCAAGGTCGCGCAGCGCGAACGCGAGCTGGCCGAGGCACGCCGCAAGGGCGATCGCGACAAGATCGCGCGCCGCGAGGACAAGCTGCGCGAGGCGCAGGCCGAGCTGCAGCGCGTCAAGGACCTGCCCTGAGCCTCGAGAGAAGATGCCCGCTGCCCGGCCTGTTCCTCCCCCCGCCTCGCTGACCCTGGCTCAACTGCTGCAGGGCTCGGCCTGGTTTCCGCAGCTCGGCGTGGCCGCCGGCGAGCGCGTGCTCGAGGAGATGCGCGAGGTCGAGGTGGCGACTGGCGCCGCGCTGTGCCGCTGCGGCGACACCCCGCTGCACTGGTACGGCACCATCGACGGCCTGCTCAAGTGGTGCGTGAGCTCGCCCGACGGGCGCTCGGTCACCCTGGGCGGCCTGTCGACCGGCAGCTGGTTCGGCGAAGGCACGCTGCTGCGCGGCGTGCCGCGCACCGCGGACATCATCGCGCTGCGCCCCAGCCGGGTGGCGCTGATGCCGCTGGAGACCTTCGACTGGCTGCGCGCCACGCACCGCAGCTTCGACGACTTCCTGCTGCGCCAGATCAACGAGCGCATGCACTGGTTCCTCGGCAACTTCGCCGCCCACCACCTGCTGGACACCGACAGCCAGGTCGCGCGCGCGCTCGTCGGCCTGTTCCACGAGTGGCTGCATCCGGGCAGCGATCCGCACCTGGAGGTGTCCCAGGAGGAGATCGCCAACCTCTCGGGCCTGTCGCGCCAGCGCTGCAACGCGGCGTTGCGGCGGCTGGCATCGGCCGGTCTGCTGCGCATCGAGTACGGCGGCATCACCGTGACCGATCTCGACGGCCTGCGCCGCCGCATCGACGGCTGAAAAGTTCCGGGCGCCGCGCGCCTCAGCGCCGGTGGTGCGAGGGCGCGAGTTCGTACACCGGCGTGTCGAGCCCTTCGGCGCGCGCCTTGAGCTGCAGCGCGAGGAACTGCGAGTAGTGGCGCGACTGGTGCAGGTTGCCGCCGTGGATCCAGAGGTTCGGCACCTGCGTCGGCTTCCACATGTTGCGCAGCTCGCCCTCCCACGGGCCGGGATCCTTCGGCGTGTCGGAGCCCAGGCCCCAGCACTTGCCGACCCGGTCGGCGACCTCGGGCGAGATCAGGTCGGCCAGCCAGCCGTTCATCGAGCCGTAGCCGGTGGCATAGACCAGCAGGTCGGCCGGCAGCTCGCTGCCGTCGGTCAGCGTCACCGAGCGTTCGTTCACGCGCTCGATGTTCACGCCGCTCCTGAGCTTCACGCTGCCGTTGGCCACCAGCTCCGAGGCGCCCACATCGATGTAGTAGCCCGAGCCGCGCCGCAGGTACTTCATGAACAGGCCCGAGCCGTCGGCGCCGAAGTCGAGCAGGAAGCCCGCCTTCTCCAGCCGCGCATAAAGGTCGGCATCGCGCTTCTTCATCTCGTCGTAGACCGGGATGTGGAAGGTGTGCATCACCTGGTAGGGCACCGAGGCGAAGATCAGGTCGGCCTTGTGGTGGTCGATGCCGCTCTTCACCGCCTGCTCGGAATACAGGCCGCCGAGCGCCAGTTCCATCAGCGAGTCGGAGGGCGCGATGTGGGTCGACGAGCGCTGGATCATGGTCACGTCGGCGCCGTGCTCCCACAGCGCGGCGCAGATGTCGTGCGCCGAGTTGTTCGAGCCCAGCACCACGCACTTCTTGCCCGCGTAGGCCTCGGGCCCGGGGTGCTTGCTCGAATGGTGCTGGTCGCCCTGGAAGTTCTCGGCGCCCGCGAGCACGGGCACGTTCGGGTAGCCCGACACGCCGAGCGCGAACACCAGCTGCTTCGGCCGCAGCACCACCTCCTTGCCCTCGCGTTCCACGCGCACTTCCCAGCGCTGCGTGGCCTCGTCGAAGCGCGCCTTCTTCGCCGTGGTCGAGCTCCAGTAGTTGAGCTCCATCACCTTGGTGTACATCTCGAGCCAGTCGCCGACCTTGTCCTTGGGCGCGAACACCGGCCAGTCGTCGGGGAAGGGCATGTAGGGCAGGTGGTCGTACCAGACCGGGTCGTGCAGGCACAGCGACTTGTAGCGGTTGCGCCAGGAGTCCCCCGCGCGCGCGTTGCGCTCGATGATGATCGTGGGCACGCCGAGCCGGCGCAGCCGCGCGCCGAGCGCGATCCCGCCCTGGCCGCCGCCCACGATCACCACCTCGGGCTGCTCGGTGTAGCCCAGCTTGCGCGCTTCCTCCTCGCGCTTCTCGAGCCAGCTCTGGCGGCCCTTGTGCACGCCGTGCTCCGCGCCCTTGATGCGGTTCGCGCCGGTCTTCTCCTCGAAGCCCTTGAGCTCGGTCATGGTGGTCAGCAGCGTCCAGGCCTTGCCGCCGCGCAACCGCAGATGGCCGCGGCCGCGCGCCACCCGGGTCTCGAACGTGAACCAGGCCTCGGTCACCCCGTCGGCCTCGCTGGCCTCGCCCTCGAGCGCGAAGTTCGAGGGCTGCGTGTCGGCCAGCCGCGCCGCCAGCATCGCGCGGATCGCGCCCGCGCCTTCCTGCGTGCGGATGTTCCAGGTGAAGGCCACGAGGTCGCGCCAGAAGCCCTCGGCCTCGAACAGCGCGACCGTGGCCTCGACGTCGTTGCGCGCGAGCGCGGCGCCGAAGTCGGCCAGCCAGGTGGCGGCAGCCCGCGTGGGGGCGGCGGTGGATGCGGTCATCGAATGTCTCCGTGTATGAATGGATGAGAACGAACGCTGCGCCGCGGACGGCGCGGGTTGCGTTGCGCAGCTTTCGTGCCGTGGGGTGGCGCACGGTGGATCAAGGACTTGGCGGGGGTTTTGTCGCGGGTGGGGTGCGTTGTCGTGCTCCCGATGCGACGCGGATGAGACGGCGAGACGGCCCCGACGCCTTTGCGAAGTCCCTTCAATCACCCATTGGGAGGAGCGTTGCCGCAGGGCGACGACCACGTTTCATGGTGATGCGAAAGTATTCCGTCGCGGATAGATTTGGCCGCCGTCTGCCGACGAGGTCGGCGGGGCAACGAGTCAATCCAACAGAAAGAGATGAGGAAATGAGGAGCACGACAACAATGGCCCTGTGCGCCACGGCACTGGCGGCGGTCATCGCGGGATGCGGTGGTGGTGGGGGAGGTGGTGGCGGCGGGCTGCCGTTCGCCGTGGTGCCGCAGACGCCCGCCGAGTCGGAAGCCAAGCTGTCCGTCGAGGTCGACGGCAGCGCGGCGAATCCCGACGGTGCGGGCAAGTACCAGGTGGCGCCGGGCCAGCTCGTGACGGTCAAGTCCAGCGATGGCAGCGAGATCACCTGGACCGCGGACAGCCGCGATGGCGCGGCCCAGCGCGTCGAGGTCGATACCTCCGGCTCGCAATGGCTGTCGCGCTTCAAGAACCCCAATGCGACGGGCAGCGCCGAGTTCAAGCTGACGGCCAGCGCATCGGGCAACCGCCGCAAGGAACTGAGCTTCTCGGTCGGCAACGGCGATTACCGCAACGGCCGCTACACCGTGTACGCGGCCAACGGCTCGCGCCAGGTGCTCGCCATCGATTTCGACAAGGCCACCTACACCCTGACCGACACGGCGGGCGATGCGAGCTCGGGCACCCTGACCGCGGGCGCGTCGAGCGACGGCTACTGGAAGGTGCAGAGCAGCCGCAGCAAGAGCAGCGTCCTCGCGCTGCGCGGCCTCGGCGACAACATCGTCGGCTCGCTTCCGTTCGCGGTGGGCTACAAGTCGCCGACCACCTACGAACCGTTCCCCTTCATCGCGTCGCGCGCGCTGGTCCTTCAGCAGGGCAAGCTCGACGGCACCTACGACCGCGGCCGCATCGACTACTCGGCCACGGGCAAGGAGTCGACGATCACGCAGATCCAGGTCTCGGGCGGCGGCAAGGTGATGAAGCAGTGCCTCAGCCTGACCGTCTACAAGATCGAACGCTGCCCGAGCGCCGACGTGTCCGTCAGCAACATCGAGCCCGACCCGCAGCAGCCCGGGCTGTGGATGATGAAGAGCGCCGTCGACGGCAGCCTGTTCGGCCGCTTCGCGCTCGCCGACTTCGGCGGCGAAACCGTGTACCTGAGCGCGGGTCCGTCGACCTACAACTCCCAGGTGCTGGCGGTGGGCGTGCCGGCCGCACTGGACTACGCCGACTTCAGCAGCAGGGGCTGGTCGGCCGACGGCTCGACCGACGTCGCCGTGGCGGCCGGCTCGAAGTACACGCTGTCGACCTCGATCGGCGCCATCACCACGCAGGCCGATCTCACCCTGGCGCCCCAACCTTCCTACGGTCCGCTGGGCATGCGCTCGGCGACGCAGGGCGGGGATGCCTACGTCGCAATGCGTTCGAAGCGGCTCGAGCTGCTGATCGGCGAGCGCGGCACGGCGAAAGCTGGCTTCCTGCACCTGGGCCTGGTCGACTGATCGCGTCCACTCCGCGACAAGCCCGCGCCCGCCAGGGTGCGGGCTTTTTTCATGGGCGGGCCGCCGGCTTTCCCTTGCCCGGCGCCAGCACGTCGTCGAAAGCCTGCAACTGCCACACCGCGCGCGGCGTGCGCACCGTGTAGCGCTCGCGGTATTCCGACGGGCTCATGCCGGCGATGCGCTTGAAGGTGCGGCGGAAGGTCGAGACGTCCGCGTAGCCCGAGGCGTCGGCGATCTCGTGCATCGAGCGCCAGGTGGCCTCGAGCCACATGCGCGCGCGCTTCACGCGCAGCTCGTGCAGGAACTGGATCGGCGAACGCTCGATGTGGCGCGCGAACAGCCGCACCAGCGTGCGTTCGCTGACCGCCGCGGCCGAGGCCATCTCGGCCACCGTCAGCGGCCGGCCCGCGTTGGCCTCGATGAAGGCGATGGCGCGGTGCAGCGGCGCATCGCGCGAGGTGCCCACCACCTGCTCGGGGATGTCGAGCACCAGGTGCTGGCGTTCGGGGTTGGCGAGGAACTTGTCGCGGCAGGCCGCGGCGAGGTCCGACAGGCCGACGCCGTCGAGCAGCTTGAGCACCATCGCATGCATCAGGTCGGGCGTGGCCGCCAGCACCATGTGCGGGCCGAGCGTCAACGGGGTCTCGCTGTGGATCGGCGTGTCGGGGAAGTCGTGCGCGAAGCCCGACTGGTAGAGCCACGACAGCGGCACCGGCTGGTGCGCGAGCAGTCCCGCGCGCCCGGCCAGCCACAGGCCGGTGCCGCAGGCACCGATCCAGTCGCCGGCCGCGTGGCGGCTCGCGAGCTGCGCGCAGAGCGCGGCGTTCTGCGCCACCAGCCGGCGCAGGCCGGGAATGGTCACCATCATCAGCGGCGGCACCACCGCGAGCGCGGTGGCGGGCGCGCGGCGCGAGCGCTTCGCCTCCTCGTCCGACTGGAACGCGAGGCGCCGCATCGCATGCGGTCCGCCGTCGGGCCCGAGCAGCCGCCAGGCCACCGGCGCGTCGATGCGCCGCCCCGCGCGCGCACGCGCCAGCGAGTTCACTTCGCGCAGGATGTCGATGGCACCGAAGACGCTGCCGGGCAGGCCGCCATGTGGCAGGTAGAGGTCGAAGCGGATCATGGGCTTGGCGGATTGTGTACCCCGAGTGGCTGAAAAGGTCCTGTGCCGCGCGGGACCGCGTTTGTAGCATCCGCTCCCACGTCAACCACAGCCGGAGTTCGAGATGAGCCTCACATGGATCGCGCGCCGCCTGGCCATCGGCCTCGCGGTGCTTCCCCTGGTCGCGGGTGCGCAGGCCTGGCCCGCCAGGCCGGTGAACTGGGTCGTGCCCTATCCCGCGGGCGGCCCGGCCGACGTGATCGCCCGCGCCATCGCGCCGCGCATGGCACGCGAGCTGGGCCAGCCGGTGCTGGTGGAGAACCTCGGCGGCGTGGGCGGCGCGCTGGCCGCGCAGAAGGTGCTGAACGCGCCGGCCGACGGCTACACGGTGCTGCAGGGCTCGCCCAACGAAGTCATCCTCGCGCCGCTCGCACGCGCCGCGGTGAAGCTCAGGCTCGAGGACTTCGTGCTGGTCTCGCCGGCCACCAACAACCCGCTGGTGCTGGTGACGCGCAAGGCGCTCGCGGCCGACGACCTCGATGCCTTCGCGGCGCTCGCGCGCTCTTCCGCCGCGCAGCCGCTGACCTACGGCAGCGTGGGCGTGGGCTCGATGTTCCATCTCGCGGCCGAGGACCTGGCCGCGCGCATGGATGCCAGGGTCATGCACGTGCCCTACAGCGGTGGCGCGCCGCTGATCCAGGACCTGGGCGGCGCCAACCTCGACTTCGCGCTGATGCCCTTCACCACCGGCTACCTGGGGCTGGCCGAGACCGGCCGGCTCAAGATCCTCGCGGTCGCCTCGAAGCAGCGCCTCGCGCAGATGAAGAACGTGCCGACCTTCGCGGAAAGCCGCGTCGCCGCCGACTACGAGGCCGGTGCCTGGGCCGGGCCGATGGTGCGCAAGGGCACGCCCGAGGCCGTGGTCGAGCGCCTGCACAAGGCGCTGCAGGCGAGCCTGGCCGACCCGCAGGTGCGCACGACCCTCGAGGCCTCGGGCTCGCAGGTGTCCGAGCGCATGAGCCTGGCCGAGGCCGCGCGCTTCCTGGCCGCCGAGGCCGAGCGCTACCGCACGCTCGCGCGCCGCATCGGCGTGCGGCCCGAATGAGCGCCGCGCGAGGAGCATCGGCATGAGCTTTGTGCATTCCGGCGGCGTCGACATCTATTACGAGCGCACGGGCCAGGGGCCGGCACTCTTGTTCTGCCATGGTGCGGGATCGAATGCCGCGACCTGGTGGCAGCAGGTTCCCGCGTTCTCACAGCGCTTCACCTGCATCGCGTTCGACGCGCGCTGCTTCGGCCGTTCGGTCGCGCCGCTCGAGGCCTTCGGGCACGAGGCGCTGGTGGCCGATGCGCTCGCGGTCCTCGATGCCGAGGGCATCGACAGCGCCGCGCTGGTGTGCCAGTCGCTCGGCGGCATGACCGGCGCGCGGCTCGCGCTGCGCCATCCCGAGCGGGTGTGGGCCTTCGCCTGCTGCGACTCGCCGCTGGCGATCGACCATCCGCGGATGCTGGCCAACGTCGCGGCCTTCCTCGGCGAGGTGGCGGCGACCGAGCTCGAGGACCGCGCGCTGAGCCCGGCCTTCGTGCGCGAGCGGCCCGCGATGGCCTGGCTGTACCGGCAGATCAACCAGTTCAATCCCGCGGTGCACGGCGCCGCGGCCGGCCGCGGCGGCCCGGGATGGGGCGAGCGTCTCGCAGCGCTGTTCGCGCCGCAGCAGCTGCTCGCGCTCGACGACCTGCAACGCCTGTGCTGCCCGACGCTGTTCGTGGTCGGTGCCGAGGACCGCGTGGTCACGCCCGCGGTGGTGCGCGACATCGCGCGCCAGGTCGAGGGCAGCCGCGTGGCCGAGATCGCGGCCGCGGGGCATTCGCCGTACTTCGAACAGGCGCAGAACTTCAATGCCGCGGTGCTGGCCTTTCTCGTCGATGCCTGGGCCGGCGCGCGCCAGGGTTTTCCAACTGCAGGAGCTTGAGATGCGATTCGAGAACGCTTCCTTCCTCGGGCGTCGCGCGATGCTCGCCGCGGGCCTGTCGGCCATGGGCGGCGCCAGCGCGGCCGATGCGCCCGCACCCGCACCCGCACCGGCCGTGGGCCGTATCGACGGCGAGCCGCCCTCGGTCGGCGACCTGCGCGCGATGGCGCTCGCCAACTACGGGCACTTCAGCACCATGCGCATCCGCCGGCGCAGCGTGCAGGGGCTGGACTTCCAGCTGGCCCGGCTGGACCGCAGCACGCGGCTCTTGTTCGGCAGCGAGCTCGAGGGCGAGCGGGTGCGCCGGCTGGTGCGCGAGGCCGTGCCCGACGACGACCGGACCTGGCTGGTGCGCATCAACGTCTTCCCGCGCGTGGCGGGCTTCGCCGACCTCACCAAGCCGATGCCCGCCGGCGTGTTCGTCACCCAGTCGCCGCTCGCGGCCGAGGCGCCGCCGCCGCGCGCCGTGCGCTCGGTGCAGCACGAGCGCGTGCTGCCCGAGGTCAAGCACGTCGGCACCTTCGGCCTGTTCCACCACCGCAAGCTCGCGCAGGCGGCGGGTTTCGACGACGCGCTGTTCCTCGACGCACGGCGCAGCATCTCGGAGGGAAGCACGTGGAACGTCGGCTTCTACGACGGGCGCCGCGTGGTGCTGCCGACCGCGCCCGCGCTGCCCGGCGGTGCCATCCACCTGCTGCGGCTGGGCATGCGCTCGCATGGCATTCCCTTCGTCGAGCGCGACATCCGCATCGACGAGATCAAGGATTTCGAGCTGGCTTTCTGGACCAACGTGCCCGACACGGTGCGGCCGCTGCGGCGCATCGATGCGACCGAGTTCTCGGTGTCGCATCCGCTGCACGAGCGACTGAAGGCCTGCTACGAATCGAACGCATGGACCGCGCTGTAGCCGTGTGCGATCAGCCGCGCCGGGGCGCGACGATGCCGAGCCGCTTCATGTGCCGGTACACGGTGGCGCGGCTCAGGCCCAGCGCATCGGCCGCCTGCGCGACGCGCCAGCGGTGCTGGCGCAGCGCCGCGAGCAACCGCTCCGATTCGGCGGCCGTGTCCTCGGCCGCGTCGATCACGGCCGCCGCGGGCATCGCCGCCGCAACACGCTCGGGCAGCCGCAGGTCCTCCACCCTCACTTCGCGCCCCGTGCACAACGCCAGCGCGAGCCGCAGCACGTTGCGCAGCTCGCGCAGGTTGCCGGGCCAGCGGTGCGCCATCAGCGCTTCGATCGCTTCTCCCGACAGCCGCGCGTTCGAATCCATGGCCGTGGCCTCCTCGGCGAACAGGCGGTCGATCATGTGGCGCCGATCACCGCGCTCGCGCAGCGGCGGCAGCTTCAGCACGGCGCCGCACAGGCGGTAGTAGAGGTCCTCGCGGAAGCGGCCTGCCGCGACGAGTTCACTCAGGCCCCGGTGCGTGGCGGCCACCACCGCGAGGTCCACGCGCTGCGGCGCGTCGCCGCCCAGCGGCAGCACCTCGCCCTCCGACAGCACGCGCAGCAGCCGTGTCTGCAGGGCCATCGGCATGTCGCCGATCTCGTCGAGGAACAGCGTGCCGCGGTCGGCCTGCGCGATCAGGCCCTTCATGCCCTTGCTGCGGCCACCGGTGAAAGTGCCGGGCAGGTAGCCGAACAGCTCGCTCTCGATCAGCGAATCGGGAATGGCCGCGCAGTTCACGGCCACGAAGGGCAGGGCCGCGCGGCGGCTCGCGCCGTGCAGCGCGCGCGCCAGCACCTCCTTGCCGCTGCCGGTCTCGCCCTCGATCAGCACGTGGATGCCGCGGTCGACCAGCCGGCGCGCCTGCGCGAGCAGCGACTGCATCGCGGGATCGTCGCCCGCGATGCCCTCGAGCGGCGGCAGCCGGTCGACGCCATGCGGGGTCTTGCGCTCGGCGGGCGCCACCGGCGCGGCGGTGCGGCGCGTCACGCGCGGCGCGAGCAGCGAGGCGTGGTACTCGCCGCCGTCCGGCAGCAGCACCGTGTGGGCGAAGGGCATGGCCGATGCGCTCGCGCCCAGGCGCCAGATCGCATCGAGCGGCATGCGCAGCAGCTCGGCCACGCCGGTGCCGACCGGATGGGCCGCGAACAGCCGCCGCGCGCTGCTGTTCGCGCCGACCACCGTGCCCGCCTCGTCGAGCGCGAGCATCAGCTCGCCGGCGACGTCGACCAGGCCGAAGGCGCTGCCCAGCCGCAGCACCCAGTGGCCGCGGAAGTGGCGCAGGAAATCGGCGTCCTCGATCATGCGCGCGTAGATCGCGACCAGGTGCCGCACCAGGTGCTGGCTCTCCTTGGCCTCGGGCGAATGCAGCGCCGACACGTCGAGCACCGCCGTGAGCCGCCCGCCATGGTCGAACAGCGGCGCGGTGGTGCAGGTCAGCGCGATGTGGGTGGCGTCGAAGTGCTCGGTCTGGTGGCAGGTCATCGGTGCCTGCTCGACCAGGCAGGTGCCCACGCCGCAGGTGCCCGCATGGGCCTCGTTCCAGTCGGCGCCGAGGTAGAGGCCGGCCTTGCGCAGCTGGTCGTCCCAGGCCGGATTGCCGATGTAGTCGACCGTGATGCCCTCGGCATCGGTCAGCAGCACCATGTAGCCGAGGTCGGCCACGCGGCGGTAGATGTCCTCCATGCCCGCGCGCGCGGTGCACAGGAAGTGCTCGAGCTGCTGCTGGTGCGCGCGCACCTCGTGCGCCGGCAGGATGCGCGCGGGCGTGGGCCGCGAGGGATCGAGGCCATGGTCGCGCACGCAGCGCGCCCACGACTTGTGGACCAGGCTGGTCGCCGGATCGGCCAGCGCGGTGCCGGTGGCGATCGAATAGACGTTGTCGATGTGGCGCGATTGCAGGGAAGGCATGCTCGACCTCGCGATGGCGAGCGGCCGCCGGAAGATCGGAGCGCGGCCGCGCAGCCGGACATCATTCGGCTGTCGCGCTGTCGCAGCACAGAGGTGAAACCCGGTGCGCCACCGGACTTTCACCGGGACGCGCTACGCTTCGTCTCCACCGGAGACCGATGCATGCACACCTTCCAGCTCTTCGCCGACTACTTTCAGTTCTACATCCAGGACGAATCCGCCGAAGGCGATCTTTCCGATGCATGGAGCGACGAGGCCGTGGAGCGCATGCTCGCGACCGCGCCCGGCGTGGTCGGCATCGGCACGGCGCGCAACATGAACGTGCCGGTCACGCTCGAGATCCTCGAGGCCGCGCCGCCGCTCGCTGCCGATGCCTGGGAGCACATCGTCGAATGCACGCTCGCGACGGCGAGCGGGCGCCTCGCGATCGCGGGTTGCACCGACTACTTTCCGGATGCGGCGCGCATAGCGATCGCGCCGGGCACCTACCGCGTGCGCGCCTGCTACGCGGGGCTCGCGACGCTGTCCGAGGGCGGGCTCGAGGGCGAGGACCGTTACCACCTCGCGCTGTGGCCGGCGCCGGCCATCGAGCCCACGATCGTCAAGCACCGCGTGGCCTGACAAGGCTTGAGCGCGCCGCTCAGCGGCAGGCGAAGCTCTCCGCCTTCGACGTGTCCCCGCCCAGGTACGCGATCTTCTTCGGATAGGTGCACAGCGGTCGCGCGAGCGACTTGTCGCCGTTGCGCAGCACGAGGTTCTCGGGCGGGATGCCCTTCTCGACCCAGTCGGTGAGCGCGGTGAACAGCTGGTTCGGCGCGGGCAGCGGCGGGTTGGCCGCGGGGCTGGTGCCGGGCAGGCCGTCGACCGAGCCCACGCCCATGCAATGGCCCATCGCGGGGATCTCGAGGTAGCGGTAGAACTTCTGCAGCGCATCGATGCCGCCCATCGCGCCGGCCGCGCGCTCGTAGTAGTGGGCGGTGCCCGAGTTCGGGATCACCTGGTCGGCCAGGCCGTGGTAGGTCAGCATCTTGGCGCCGCGGTCGCGGAAGCGCGCGAGGTCGGGGTTGTCGGCATTGATGTTCGCGAACGCACCCTGCAGCGCCTTGCCGCGGTCGCTAGCGTTGGCGAGCTGCGCGTAGCCCAGGCCCTTCCAGCGGTCGGCGCCGTTGCCGGTGGCGTTGATGAAGTCGGGCGTGGCGAGCGTCGGGTCCTGCAGGTTCAGCGCGACCTGGTGCACGGCGATGGGGAAGGGCGCGGGCACGCCGCCGGCCGAGCTGGCCAGGCCCGAGAGCGCGGTGCCGCGCGTGGGGCCGTACCAGAGCTGGTTCGACGCCAGCGTGGGGCCGTAGCCGATGTCGCCTGCGGCCGCGGGGGCGCTGCCGTCGCGGGTCTGGCCGTACCAGATCTTGTTGACGGCCTGCGCCTGCGCGGTGCTCAGGCAGGCCGCGGTGGCATTGCTGCCGCCGCTGGCGGTGCACAGCACGGCCTTGTCCTGCACCGGGTCGTAGCGGCAGGCGGCGGGATCGCTGATGAAGCCCTCGTGCTTGCCGGTGAGCTGGCTGTCGCAGGCGCTGACCGCGGCCGAGGACACCAGCGTGGCCTGCTCGGGCGTGAGCGGCGTGCCGCCGAGGTCGCGCTGCATCACGACCTGCGGATAGAGCTCGGCCGTGATGAAGGTGCTCCAGTTGATCGCGCTGTTGCCCGCGAGGATGCCGTCGAAGTCGTCGGGATTGACCTGCGCCTGCATGTGGCCCTGGCGCCCGCCGGTGGAGCAGCCGTCCCAGTACGAGTACTTCGGCGCATCGCCGTAGAAGCCGGCCGCGAGCGCCTTGGCCTTGACCGCCATCTCGTGGATGCCGCGGCTCGCGAAGTCGGTCCACAGCGCGGTGTTGACGGTGCCGTCGGGGTTCATCGCGAAGGCGCCGTCGGTGCCGGCCACGGGGCTCGACGAGGCATGGCCGGTGTCGGTGATGGCGCTGACCGAGCCCTCGGTGCCGGCCACGCGCGAAGGCGCATCGATGCCGCCGGCGTTGCCGATGCGGTCGAGCGCGCTGATCGAGGGTTCGCCCGCGAAGCCGCCGCCGCCGAGCACGCGCACGCGCTGGTTCCACGCGGCCTTGGCGGGCAGCCAGACCTCGATGCCGATGCCCGGCGAGGTCGAAGGCGCGCCGGCGGGACCGGCGTGGCCCGGCCCGACGTTGAGCTTGACCATGCACAGGTCGCTGGCCGCGAGCGTGCCGGTGGCCTTGCCGTCGAGGTTGAGGTCGTCGCCCTTCCTGAACTGCTTCACCAGCCGCACGGTGGTGTTGGCATCGGGCTTGAACGCGGTCTTGAGGCTGTCGTCGCACGTCAGCGCGACCGGTGCCGCGGGTGGCGGCGCGGCCGGCACGATCGGCAGCACGGTGTTCGACGAGCCGCTGCCGCCGCAGGCCGAGAGCGCGGCGGCCGCGGCGAGGCACAGCAGGGCGATGGAGGGTGGAACGGAACGGGTGTGGGATCTGTTGTGGTGGCGCATCTTCTGTCTCCTGTGTTGGCAGACATCGAATGTGCCGAGCGTGCCTCGCACGGTCTATCGACATGCGATCAGCGCTTGCAGGATTCCCTCAACCGGCCCTCGGACTTACCCGCGATGCACGCGTGCGCGCGGGCGTGCTGCCCACGAGCTGGCGGAAAACCTGCGTGAAATGCGCCTGGCTCGAGAAGCCCACCGCGTGCGCGATCTCGGCCAGCGCGAGCGGGCCGTCGAGCAGCGCGAGTGCCTGCCGCACGCGCTGCTCCATCACGTAGCGATAGGGTGTGGCGCCGGTGCTGGCGCGGAACAGCCGCGTGAAGTGCACCGCGCTCATCTGCAGCTCGGCCGCGAGCGTGTCGATGCCGAAGTCCTCGGCCAGGTGCGCCATCACCCAGTCGTAGACGCGGCGCAGGTCGGCCTGCGAGAGCCGGCCGCGCGGTCGCTGCGTGCTGCGCGCGCAGCCGTAGCGGCCCTGCAGGTAGCTCGCGAGCGCCATCGACAGCCCCTGCGCATGCAGCCGGCCCGAGCTGCAGCCGCGCTCGATCTCGTCGCGCATGGCGGTGGCCAGCAGCTGCAAGGTGGCATCGGTGGTCGACAGCTGGGTCTGCAGGTGCAGCTCGCCGTCGCTCTCGGGCATGAGGCTGCGCAGCGCCTCGGGGCGGATCTCGATCGCGATCATCTCCTCGAGGCAGCCGGTCCAGCTCGCGCGGTCGACCTCGTAGCCCCGCTCGAAGATGCTCATGCTGCCCGCGCGCGTCTCGATGCGGTGCGAACGCCGGCCCTGCGTCATGACGCCGCTCAGATGGCCGCGCACGCACAGCCCGATCAGCGGATGCGGGTTGTAGCAGGCCGGGTTCTCGCCGTCGCCGATCATCGCGCGCACCTCGAAGGCGAAGCCCTGCCACGGCGTGGCGCCCGCGTTCAGCAGCAGCCGGCCGTCCATGCGCAACGGCTTGCCCGTGGTGTCGAGCAGGCTGATCTCGCGCGTCATGGCGGCGGGCCTTCAGACCCCGAGCAGCGCCTCCAGCGCCTGCGGCTGCGCGAGCAGCGCGCCCGAGGCACCCTGGCGCACGATCTGGCCCTTCTCCATCACCACCGCGAGCTCGGTGTGGGCGAGCACCTTGCGGTAGTCGCGGTCCACGATCAGGGTGGCGATGCCGGTCTGGCGGATCTGCTCGATCACGCGCCAGATCTCGGCCACGATCAGCGGCGCGAGGCCCTCGGTGGCTTCGTCGAGGATCAGCAGGCGCGGGTTGGTCATCAGCGCGCGGCCGATCGACAGCATCTGCTGCTCGCCGCCCGAGAGCTGCTGGCCGCCGTGCGACAAGCGCTCGGCCAGCCGCGGGAAGGTGGCCATCACGCGCTCGAAGGTCCAGGCGCGCTGGCCGTCGATGCCCGCGCGCTCGCTCATCACGAGGTTCTCGCGCACCGAGAGGTTGGGGAAGATGCCGCGGCCCTCGGGCACGTAGCCGATGCCCAGGCGCGCCATCTTCTCGGGCGGCAGGCCCGTGACCGTGCGGCCGTCGACCTGCACCTCGCCCGAGGCGGGGCGCACGTAGCCCATGATCGTGCGGATCAGCGTGGTCTTGCCCATGCCGTTGCGCCCCAGCAGGCCGACCGAGGTCGCGGCCGGGATCTCGGCATGCACGCCGCGCAGGATGTGGCTGTTGCCGTAGTAGGTGTTGAGGTCCTTGACGTTGAGCATCAGTGTTCCTCTCCCAGGTAGGCGGTGCGGACTTCGGGGTTCTCGCGGATCGCGTCGGGGCTGCCGGTGGCGATCACCGTGCCGTTGACCATCACCGTGATGCGGTCGGCCACGCGGAACACCGCGTCCATGTCGTGCTCCACCAGCAGGATGGCGTGCGTGGCCTTGAGCTGCGCGAGCAGGTTCAGCATGCGGTCGGTCTCCTCCGCGCCCATGCCGGCCAGCGGCTCGTCGAGCAGCAGCACGCGCGGATGCGTGGCCAGGCACATCGCCACCTCGAGCTGGCGCTGCGCGCCGTGGCTCAGCGTGCCGGCGATGCGGTGCGCCTCGGCGGCGAGGCCCGCGGCCTCGAGCGCCGCGTCGGCCGAGGCCGAGCTCGCGGCGCAGCCGCGCGACGGCTGCCAGATCGCCCAGGGTCGCGGCGTGGCCGCCTGCGCCGCGAGGCGGCAGTTCTCGTGCACGCTGAACTCCGGGAAGATGGTGGTGCGCTGGTAGCTGCGGCCCACGCCCGCGAGCGCGCGGCGGAACTGCGCGCGCGTCGTGATGTCCTCGCCGTCGAGGCGGATGCGGCCGGCCGAGGCCTCGATCTCGCCCGAGAGCATGTTGATCAGGGTCGACTTGCCCGCGCCGTTGGTGCCGATCACCGCATGCACCTCGCCCACGTGCAGGTCGAGCGTGACCGCGTTGACCGCGACCAGGCCGCCGAATCGGCGGGTGAGTCCCTCGACGGACAGCAGCACCGAATCGTTCATGCGTGCGTTCATGCCCCGCTCCTCGGCGACAGCCGCTGCACCAGCCCGATCAGGCCCTTGGGCAGCAGCGCCACGAACACGATGATGGTCAGCCCCAGCGTGAGCTGCCAGTGGTCGGCCAGCGGCCCGAGCAGCGCGTGGGTCGAGAAGATCTCCTTGAGCAGCGTGAAGGCGATGGCGCCGATCACCGCGCCGCGCAGGTGGCCCAGGCCGCCGAGGATCACCATCAGCAGCACCTCGCCCGAGTTGTGCCAGGCCATCAGCTCGGGATTGACCACGCCGTCGCGCGAGGCCAACAGGAAGCCCGCGAGACCGGCGAGCGCACCGGCCAGCACGAAGGCCGCGAGCTTGTAGGCGTAGGTGGGGAAGCCCGCCGCGCGCATGCGCTGCTCGTTGACGCGGATGCCCGCGAGCGCCGCGCCGAAGCGCGAGCGGCGCAGCAGCGCGAGCAGCGCGTAGGTGAACACCAGCGACGCCAGCACCACGTAGAACAGCACCGTGCGGTTCTCGAGGTCGAGCGCGCCGAGGGCCGGGCGCACGTAGAGGTAGATGCCGTCGCTGCCGCCGCCGACCTTGGTGTCGTGGAACACGAAGAAGGCCATCTGCGCGAAGGCCAGCGTCACCATGATGAAGTAGACGCCGCGCGTGCGCAGGCTCAGCGCGCCGACGAACAGGGCATAGAGCCCGGCCGCGCCCATGGCCGCGGGCAGCAGCAGCGCGAAGTTGCCGCCCTCGGCGCCCGAGGCCAGCACCGTGACGTAGGCGCCGATGCCGTAGAAGGCCGCGTGGCCCAGGCTCACGAGGCCGGTCATGCCGACCAGCAGCTCGAGGCTCAGCGCGAAGATCGACAGGATCATCACCTTGACGATGAAGTCCGATGCGTAGTTGCCCAGCAGCGGGCCGGCGATGCCGATGGCCAGCGCGCAGGCCAGCGGCAGCGCCGCGCCGCCGAACGAGCCGGCGTTCCGGGCGGGTGAAGAGGAGGGCGTGGAGGCAATCATGCGCGTGGAGGTCCTGGGGATCGAACTCATGGACGCCGTCCCATCAGCCCCTCGGGCTTCCAGATCAGCACGATCGCCATCAGCAGGTAGATGCCGATGCCGCTCAAGTCGGCGAAGAACACCTTGCCGAAGGTGTCGACGAAGCCCACCAGCAGCGAGGCGACGAGCGCGCCGGTGATCGAGCCGATGCCGCCGATCACCACCAGCACGAAGCAGATGATCAGCACGCTCGCGCCCATGTTGGGATAGACCGAGGACATCGGCGCGGCGATCATGCCGGCCAGCGCCGCGAGCGCCACGCCGGCGGCGAAGACGATGCGGTAGAGCCGCTTCACGTCGATGCCCAGGCCGCGCACCATGTCGCGGTTGCTCGCGCCGGCGCGGATCATCATGCCCAGGCGCGTGCGGTTGACCACCCAGTACAGCGCCAGCGCCAGCACGATGCAGGCGGCCGAGGCGAACAGGCGGTACCAGGGATAGCTCATCACGCTGCCCAGCGCGAAGCTGCCGTCGAGCCAGGCCGGCACCTTCACGCCGTGCACGTCGTTGCCCACCAGGATCGAGCGCAGTTCCTCGAACACCAGGATCAGGCCGTAGGTCATGAGCACCTGCTGCAGGTGGTCGCGCTGGTAGAGGTAGCTGAAGAAGGCCCACTCGAGCAGGTAGCCGAAGATGGCGGCGAGCACCACGCCGGCCACCAGCATCAGCAGGAACTGGTCGCCGAACAGCGGCGCCAGCGAGAACGCCATGTAGGCGCCGATCATGTAGAAGCTGCCGTGCGCGAGGTTGATCACGCCCATGATCCCGAAGATCAGCGTCAGGCCCGAGGCCACGAGAAAGAGCAGCAGTCCGTACTGAACCGAGTTCAGGCACTGGACGAGGAAGGTGCCGAAGTCCACGTTAGGTCATCCGGGTTGGGCTGGAGAAGCAGGCGCGAAGCGCCGCGATGTTCGGGAGACACCGCGGATCCGGCTTGGCCGGTCCGCAGGTGTCGCCCCCTCGAGGGGGGCGTCGAGCTGCACGAAGCGAGCGAGGGACGGGGGTGGGTTACATGCGGCAGCCGCGTGCGGGGTCTGCGAGACCCTTGATCGCCGTGCTCACCAGCTTGTTCTCCTTGCCCTCCACCTTGCGCAGATAGATGTCCTGCACCGGGTTGTGCGACTTGCTGACCGTGAAGGTGCCGCGCGGGCTGTCGATCTTCGCCTTCTCGACCGCGGCCGCGAAGTCGGCCTTCTTCGTGATGTCGCCCTTGGTGGCGGCCAGGCCCACGCCCAGCATCTGCGCGGCGTCGTAGCCCTGCACCGCGTACACGTCGGGCTGCAGCTTGAAGGTCTTGGCGTAGGCGGTGCGGAAGGCGGTGTCGCGCGGCGTGTTCAGGCCGTCGGCGTAGTGCAGCGTGGTGAGCATGCCCTGCGCCGATTCGCCCTGCGCCTCGAGCGTGCCGTCGGTCAGGAAGCCCGGGCCGTACAGCGGGATGGTCTTGTTCAGGCCCGCGGCCTGGTAGTCCTTGACGAACTTGACCGCGCCGCCGCCCGCGAAGAAGGCATACACCGCATCGGGCTTGGCCGCCGCGATCTCGGTCAGCAGGGCCTGGAACTCCACGTTCGGGAACGGCAGCGTGAGCTGCTTGTCGACCTTGCCGCCGGCCTTCTCGAAGCCTTCCTTGAAGCCGTTGACCGACTCCTCACCGGCCGCGTACTTCCAGGTGATGGTCATGACCTTCTTCTTGCCCTGCTGCTTGGCCGCCACTTCGCCCATGGCGTAGGCCGGCTGCCAGTTGCTGAACGAGCTGCGGAAGATGTTGGGCGCGCACATCGGGCCGGTGACGGCGTCGGCGCCGGCATTGGGCACGATCAGCACGGTGCCGCTCTCCTTGGCGGCCTTGGCCATGGCCATCGCCACGCCCGAGTGCACGGTGCCCACGATCACGTCGACGTTGTCGCGCTTGATCAGCTTGTTGACGTTGTCGGTGGCCTTGGCGGGATCGGACTCGTCGTCGACCTTGAAGTACTCGATCTCGCGGCCCGCGAGCTTGCCGCCCTGCTCGTCGACGTAGAGCTTGAAGCCGTTCTCGATCGCCACGCCCAGCGCGGTGAAGGTGCCGCTGTAGGGCAGCATCAGGCCGACCTTGAGCTTGCCCGTGCCCTGGGCCGAGGCGGCCGTGCACAGCGCGGCGAAGGACAGCGCGGTCAGCGCGAGGCGGGTGGTGTGGCGAATGGTCATGAGCTTTGTCTCCTGTTTTTGGTGATGAACGAAGTGGCCGCGACGATGACACGATCCGGCTGATCGCGATGCGGGGAATGCCCGCATTCGGGGATCTCGAGCAGCTCGCAACCGGGCACGCGCGCGGCGATGCCGCGGATCTGCGCGAGGCTGCCGTACTCGTCGCCGAGGCCCTGCACGGCGAGCACGGGGCAGCGGATCGCGTCGAGCTCGGCCTCGATGTTCCAGTCGCGGAACGGCGGATGCAGCCAGATGCGGTTCCAGCCCCAGAAGGCCGAGTCGGCGCTGTCGTGGTAGCGGCCGAGTTTCTGCGGCAGGTCGGTGCCGAGGTAGGCGGTGCGCGCGAGCTCGATGTTCGCCACCGTCACGTCTTCCACGAAGATGTGCGGCGCGAGCACGACCAGGCCCGCGACGCGGTCGGGGAAACGCGCGGCGTAGAGCAGCGAGATCGAGCCGCCGTCGCTGTGGCCGAACAGCCAGGGCTGCTCGCCGTCGAGCGCGAGCGCGGCGAACAGCGCGGGCAGCACCTCGTGCGCCTGGCGGTGCATGAAGTCCACGTCCCAGATCTCGTCCTCGGCACGCGGCGTGGAGCGGCCGTAGCCGGGACGCGAGAACACCAGGCCGCGCACGCCGGCCGCTTCGCACAGGCGCGCGGGGAAGTCCTTCCACATCGCGACCGAGCCCAGGCCCTCGTGCAGGAACACGAGCAGCGGCGCGTCGCCGCGCCCGGGCGCGATCCACTGGCACTCGATGCGCACCGCGCGGCCGCGCCAGTCGATGGTGGCGAAGTCGGCGTTCATGGCTGTTGCTCCTTCCCCCGTTGGGGGAAGGTCGGGATGGGGGCGCGCGGCGATCGCACAGGCCTTGCGCATGCGAAGGCCGATGCCCCCACCCCGGCCCTCCCCCAGAGGGGGAGGGAGCAAGATGGAGCGTGCCTCATGCCTGCTTCTCGCGCTCGCGCAGCCGGAAGCGCTGGATCTTGCCGGTCGCGGTCTTCGGCAGCTCGGCCACGAACTCGAGGAAGCGCGGGTACTTGTAGGGCGCGAGGCGTTCCTTCACGAAGGCCTTGAGCTCGTCCTCGGTGGTGGTGCCGCCGTCCTTGAGCACCACGAAGGCCTTGGTCTTCGTGAGGCCCTCGCCGTCCTCCTTGCCGATCACCGCGGCCTCGAGCACGGCCGGGTGCTGCATCAGCGTGGCCTCGACCTCGAAGGGCGAGACGTAGATGCCGCTGACCTTGAGCATGTCGTCGCTGCGGCCCGCATAGGTGAAGTAGCCGTCGGCGTCGCGCGTGTACTTGTCGCCGCTCTTGGTCCAGCCGCCCTGGAAGGTCTCGCGCGACTTCTCGCGGTTGGTCCAGTACATCAGCGCCGAGCTCGGGCCGCGGATGTAGAGGTCGCCGACCTCGCCGTCGGGCACCGCGCGGCCGTCCTCGCCGCGCAGCTCGACCTCGTAGCCCTCGACCGGCTTGCCCGTGGTGCCGTAGCGCACGTCGTCGGGCCGGTTCGAGATGAAGATGTGCAGCATCTCGGTGGAGCCGATGCCGTCGATGATGTCGCAACCGAAGTGCGTCTTGAAGCGCTGCGCGATCTCGCCGGGCAGGGCTTCGCCGGCCGACGAGCACATGCGCAACGCCACCGCCTCGCGCGCTGGCAGCTTCGGCGAGGCGAGCATGCCCGCGAAGCCGGTGGGCGCGCCGAAGAAGACCGTGGGCTTGTGCTCCACCCAGCGGCGGAAGGTGGCGTCGGGCGTGGGGCGCTCGGCCATCAGCACCACGGTGGCACCGACCGACAGCGGGAAGGTCAGCGCATTGCCCAGGCCGTAGGCGAAGTACATCTTGGCGGCCGAGAAGCAGACGTCGTTCTCGGTCAGGCCCAGCACCGGCTTGCCGTAGAGCTCGGCGGTCCACCAGAGGTTGGCCTGCGTGTGCACCGTGCCCTTGGGCTTGCCGGTGGAACCCGAGGAGTAGAGCCAGAAGCCGGGATCGTCGGAGGCCGTGAGCGCGGGCGTGGCCAGCGGCTCGGCGGCGGCGAGCGCGGCCTCGAAGTCCTGCGCGCCCTCGGGCAGCGCGCCCGCCGGTTGCGACACCAGCAGCGTGTGCAGCTCGTGGCCGCCGCGTGCCATCGCTTCCTGCAGCACCGGCAGCAACGCGCCCGACACCAGCGCGGCCTGCGCGCGGCTGTGGTCGAGCATGTAGGCGTAGTCCTCGGGCGTGAGCAGCGTGTTGACGGCCACCGGCACGATGCCGGCATAGAGGCAGCCGAGGAAGCTCACGGGCCAATCATTGCCGTCGAGCATCAAGAGCAGCACGCGTTCCTCGCGGCGCAGGCCCGCGGCCTTGAGCGCCGCGGCCAGGCGGCGCGCGCGTTCCTCGAGCTGGCCGTAGCTCAGCGTGCCGCGGTCGTCGACGTAGGCGGTGCGCGCGGCGCGTTCGCGGTTGAGCGCGAACAGGTGCTCGGCGAAGTTGAAGCGGGGTGGCAGGCTCATCGTGTGTCTCCTTGGGGCCTCTGTGGGGGCGCTGCGTCGGTATCTAGATAGAGGGGCGGCTAAAGCCCCAGGGCGGCGAGCACGCCGTTGCCCGCCTGCACCGCGCTGCGGCGGTGGTAGAAGTCCAGCGCGCGCAGGCCGCCGAGTTCGGCGCCGCCGCCCGCGCGGCCCGGGCCGCCGTGCAGCGACATCGGCATCACGTTGCCGTGGCCGGTCTGGGCCTGCGCCACCTCGGGCGTGATCACGTGCACGCGGCCATGGCTGGCCGCGAGTTCGACCGCCGCCTGCGCGAGCGCCGTCTCGTCGGCGCCGTACAGCGAGGTCACGAGCGAGCCCTGGCCGCGGTGGGCGAGGGCGAAGGCATGGGCCGTGTCGCGGTAGGGCAGCAGCGTGGCGACCGGGCCGAAGACCTCGATGTCGTGCACCTGCCGCGCCGCGTCGGCGTCGCGCGCGCCCAGCAGCACCGGGCCGATGCAGGCGGCCACGGCCGGGTCGGCATCGACCAGCGGGCGGTCGCGGCCATCGTGCAGCACCTGGGTCTGCGCGGCGAGCGCATCGAGGCCCTCGCGCACCGCGGCCAGCTGCGCGCGGCTCACCAGCGAGCCCATGCGCACGCCCTCGTTGCGCGGGTTGCCCACGCTCACGCCCGCGAGCTTGGCGCCGATCGCCTCGGCGGCGGCGTCGTAGAGCTCGGCCGGCACGAGGATGCGGCGGATCGCGGTGCACTTCTGGCCCGCCTTCACCGTCATCTCGCGCACCACCTCGCGCACCAGCAGGCCGAAGGCCTCGCTGCCGGGCGCGGCGCCGGGCAGCAGCAGCGCGCTGTTGAGGCTGTCGGCCTCGATGTTCACGCGCACCGAGCGCCGCGCCACCGCGTCGTGCGAGCGGATCAGCGCGGCGGTGTCGGCCGAGCCGGTGAACGAGACCACGTCGAAGGGCTGGAGCTGGTCCATCAGGCCGGCCGAGCTGCCGCAGATCACCGACAGCGCGCCCGCGGGCAGCACGCCCGCGTCGACCACGTCCTTGACCATGCGCTGCGTGAGCCAGGCGGTGGCGGTGGCCGGCTTCACGATCACCGGCACGCCCGAGAGCAGCGCGGGCGCGGCCTTCTCCCACAGGCCCCACGAGGGGAAGTTGAAGGCGTTGATGAACAGCGCCACGCCATGCGTGGGCACCTGCAGGTGCTGCGACTGGAACAGCGGCTCCTTGCCGAGCCTGGCGGCCTCGCCGTCGCGCAGAGCGCGCACGTCGCCGAGCGCGTCGCCCCATTTCGCGTACTGGCCCAGCGTGAAGATCGCGCCGTCGATGTCGACGGCCGAGTCGTTCTTCACCGTGCCCGAGTTCGCGGTCGCGATCTCGTAGTAGGCATCGCGGTTGGCCTGCAGCACCTTGACGACGGCGGCCAGCAGGCCGGCGCGCTCGCGGTAGGTGAGGGCGCGCAGCGCCTGGCCGCCCTGTTCGCGGGCGAACGCGAAGGCCCCGGGCAGGTCGAGCCCGGTGGCGTCGACGCGCACGAGCTCGGTGCCGAGCACCGGGTCGAAGAGGGGCGTGCCGGCGCCCGAGCCGCTTTGCCAGCGGCCGGCGACGTGATTGGGAAGAAGCTCGGTCATTCGATGGGCTCTCGATGTGTGCAGATTCGGGGAACAGCGCGGAACCGGCTTTGCCGGGCCGCTGGTGTTGCCCCCGGCGAGGGGGTTGGCGGCCACACGAAGTGGGCAAGCCTGGGGGAGTGCCTCATACGGTGAACTTGATCTGCCCTTCGGGCAGGAGATAGAGAACGAGCGCGCGCCCTTGCGCGACGGTCGGGCGGTGCGCGCTGCCGGGGCCGTAGACGCACCAGCCCGCGGGCCGGCCGTCGAAGCTGGCGGCGGGGCTGTCGTCCAGCGGCATGATCAGGTCGATCTCGCCCTGGGGATGGGTGTGGTGCGGGCCGGCGATGTCCTGCATGTCGACCACGTCGACCGAGAAGCGGTGCAGCGCGTCCTCGGCCTTGAAGACGCGGCCGTACCTGATGCCGCCGCCTTCGCGCTCGCAGAGCCAGCCTTCGGCCACGCCCTGGCGGCAGGCGGCGCTGAGCTGCGCGAAGGTGGGGCTGCCGGCGCCGTGGTGGGTGTTGAGCCAGCGGTCGAGGTCGGCGTCCAGCGGCCGGCCGGCGAGCTCGGCGGTCAGGCCGGCCACGAGCGCATGGAAGCTTTGCTTGGAAGTCATCGCGGTACCTGTCGTGGAATCGTGGGGTGGGTCGGACCTGCGAACTCCCCGCTTGCGAGGCCGGAGAATGTGCAGTATCTTGCCTGTAGACGAACAATAAGCACCTGAACAATGAGTGTCAAGCAATATAGTGCATGTATGGTGTTTACCCTATGAACCCGACCGGCGCGAGAATGCACAGGAGAACACGAGGAAGCGCATGAATCCACAGGAAGCGGCGGTGCTGGGCGCACCCCCCGAAAGCGCCGAGCCCGCGGGGGAGGCCAAGAACCCCCTGCTGGCGGCATTGGGCGAGCGCGTGCGCAGCCTGCGGGCGCGGCGCGGGCTCACGCGCAAGGCGGTGGCGCTGGCGGCCGAGGTGTCGGAGCGCCATCTCGCCAACCTCGAATACGGCATCGGCAATGCCTCGATCCTGGTGCTGCAGCAGGTGGCGCAGGCGCTGCAGTGCTCGCTGGCCGAGCTGGTCGGCGACGTCACCACCAGCTCGCCCGAGTGGCTGATGATCCGCGAGCTGCTCGAGCACCGCGGCGAGGCCGACCTGCGGCGCGCGCGCATCGCGCTGGGCGAGCTGCTGGGCACGGCCGCGGTCGACCCGGCGCGGCATCGGCGCATCGCGCTGGTGGGGCTGCGCGGCGCGGGCAAGTCCTCGCTCGGCCAGCTGCTGGCCGACGACCTCGAGATGCCCTTCATCGAGCTCAGCCGCGAGATCGAGAAGTTCGCGGGCTGCAGCGTGCGCGAGATCCACGACCTCTACGGCACCAATGCCTACCGCCGCTACGAGCGCCGCGCGCTCGAGGAGGCGATCCAGATCTACGGCGAGGTGGTGATCGCCACGCCGGGCGGCATCGTCTCCGACCCGGCCACCTTCAACGAGCTGCTGGCCCACTGCACCACGGTGTGGCTGCAGGCCGCGCCCGAGGAGCACATGGGTCGCGTGGCCGCGCAGGGCGACATGCGCCCGATGGCCGCCAGCAAGGAAGCCATGGACGACCTGCGCCGCATCCTCGACGGGCGCGCGGCCTTCTATTCGAAGGCCGACCTGCGCGTCGACACCAGCGGCAAGACGCTGCAGCAGGCCTTCGAGGCGCTGCGCACCGCGGTCGGCGCGGTGGTGCGCGAAGCGGCATGAGCGCGCGGGCGCCGGGCGCCCGCGCCGCGGCTCAGAACTTGTAGACCACGCCGAGGTTCACGCTGCGCGGCTCGCCCCAGGTGTAGGTGCCGTACCAGCTGAAGACCGTCAGGTACTTCTTGTCGAGCGCGTTGTTCACGCGCAGCGTGGCCGACAGGCGCGGGCTGAATTCGTAGCGCGCCATCAGGTCGAACAGCCAGTAGGCGTCGGTCGTGAAGGTGGTGGTGCCGAGCACGGGATTGGCCGCATCGCCCCACGACTTGCCGAGCCAGCGCGCGCCGCCGCCGAAGGTCCAGCCCTGCAGCGCGCCGCCCAGGCGGTAGGTGGTGTAGAGGCTGAACTGGTCTTCGGGCTCGAGCGTCGACACCTTCTTGCGGTCCTGCTTGGCCACCTTGTGGGTGAAGCCCGCATGCAGCTGCCAGCCCGGCGCCAGCTCGCCCGAGACCTCCGCCTCCACGCCCTTGGCGACCACGCCCTGGATCGCGCGGTAGGCCTGTCCGCCCGAAGGCGTGAGCCCGCCGGTGGCCTCGGGGTAGTTGTTCTGCTTGAGGTGGAAGTAGGCCAGGCTGGCGTTGAGCTTGCCGTCGAGGAAGCTGCCCTTCAGGCCCATCTCGTGGTTCTTGCCGTCCTGCGGATCGAGCGTGCGGCCGTTCACGTCCTGGTTGGACTGCGGCATGAAGATGGTGGTGTAGCTGCCGTAGGCCGAGATCTGCGGCGTCAGGTCGAACACCAGGCCCGCATAGGGCGCCACCTCGCCGGACTTGTCGATGTCCTTGTTCCTGTAGTTCGACACCCGGGCGCCCGCGATCAGCTTGAGCCGGTCGCCGAGGTTGAGCCGCGTGGCGGCGTACAGGCCGCGCTCGCGCGTGACCTCGTTGTCGCTGTAGCTGGGCGCGCCCGAGATCGGGAACGGCACCTGGCCGGTCCAGCCGTAGTAGTCCGGCACGGTGACCTGGTAGCCGGGGAAGTTGTAGCCGTCGTTCTTCCAGCGCCGCCGCGCGATGCTCGCGCCCACCACCAGCTCGTGCTCGCGGCCGAGCAGCGTGAAGGGGCCGCTGGCGTAGGCGTCCAGCGCGTCGCTGGTGGTCCGGCCCACGTACTTGCCGAGCCACATCGAGGTGCCCGAGCCGTCGAGCGGGTTCGGATGGCCGCCGGCCGCGGCGCCCAGCAGCGCGTCGTAGCCGTTGATCTGGTGGTTGTACTGGACCTTGGCGACCCAGCCGTTGTCGAACTGGTGCTCGAGCGTGGAGAAGCCGGTGCGCGTGTACTGGCCCCAGCGGCTCCAGCGCGCGCCGTTGTTGAAGGAGCGCGGCATGTTGTTGAAGCCGCCGACGCTGTTGAAGATGGGAATGCCGCCCCAGGTCGAGCCTCGGGGATCGTTGTCCTGGTAGTCGGCGCCCACGGTCAGCAGCGTGCCGGGCGTGAGGTCGGCCTCGAGCACGCCGTAGAAGACCTTGCTGCGGCGCTGGTAGTGGTCGAGGTGCGAATGACGGTCCTGCAGCGCCGCCACCACGCGGCCGCGCACGCTGCCGCTCTGGTTGAGGGCGCCGCTCAGGTCGGCCTCGGTGCGGTAGTTGTCCCACGAGCCGGCGCTCGCGCTGAGCTGGCCCTGGAATTCGCGCGTCGGCTTCTTGCGCACCAGGTTGATGGTGGCGCCGGGCTCGCCGCTGCCGGTGAGCAGGCCGGTGGCGCCCTTGAGCACCTCGACGCGGTCGTAGATCGAGGTGTCGGTGAGCGTGTTGCCGGCCGAGTAGGCCGAATCGCGCCGCATCGGGATGCCGTCGTACTGGAAGTTCTGGATCGCGAAGCCGCGCGCGTAGTACTCGGTGCGCTCGCTGTCGTAGGTGACGATGCTCACGCCCGGCGTGGCGCGGATCACGTCGTCGATCGAGTGCATGCCGAAGTCGTCCATCTGCTGGCGCGTGACCACGCTGACCGTCTGCGGCGTCTCGCGCGGCGTCAGCACCAGCCGGGTGGCGGTGGCGATCGCGCCGGGCGTGTACGAGCGCGAGCCCTCGGTGATCTCGCCGAGCTGGTTGGCCGTGACCGTGACCTCGCCGAGCGTCTGGCCGGCCGTGGGGTCCGGCCGCGGCCGCGCCGGGGCCGTGGCCACCGGCGCGGTGCCGGCGGCTGGCACCAGCAGGTAGCCGGCCGGGGTGCGGCCCAGCGCCTGGCCGCTGCCCGCGAGCAGCGCCGCGAAGCCGTCTTCCACGCCGTAGCGGCCTTTCAAGCCGGGCGAGCGCAGGTCGCGCAGCTTGCCGGCGTCGAGCGCGATCGCCACGCCGGCCTGCTGGGCGAACTGGTTCAGCGCCGTGGCCAACGGGCCGGCCGGGATGTCGTAGACGGCGTTCGCGTCACGCGCCGGCGTGGGGCTCGCGGCCTGGGCCAGGGCCAGCGGGCCGGCGGTGGACAGCGCCATCGCGCAGGCCAGGCGCAGGGCCAGGCGCAGTCGGTGGCGCGTGAAAGGAGCCGCCGCGGCGGGCGGTGCGGGCGGTGCGGGCGGTGCGGGAGAGCGGGATTGGGCGTGCATGGTCGGTTCCTGTTTTCGGCGGGTTCTCATCGGCAATGACGGACGAGTCGCGAAAAGCGGAACCGGGGCGCGTTCTTTTTTCAGGAGGGGTCGCTCGTGTCGACCAGCACCAAATAAGAGGTGAGGGTGCGCACCCGCAGCTGCGGGAAGCTGTCGACCAGCAGTTGCAGCGCGCGCGGTGTGTCGTCCAGCGGCAGCACGGCCGAGACGCGGATGCCCTGCGTGCGCGCGCGGTCGTAGACGATGCCGCCCGGGTGGTAGCGGTCGAGTTCGTCGAGCACCTCGGGCAGCGGCCGGTCGTCAGCGACCAGCCGGTGCTGCGTCCAGGCGTTGTCGATGCCGCGCGCGTCGACCGGCTCGGCCGGTCCGATGCCGGCCCCGGTGATCCGCACCCGCTGGCCCGGATCGACCACGCGCGCCTCGGCGCCGGCCTGCACCGTGGTGCGCGACTCCAGCATGGTCAGCACCGTGGCCTGCGCGTCGCGCCGCACGATGAAGCGCGTGCCGAGCGCGCGGATGCTGCCCTGCGGCGTGCGGACCACGAAGGGCCGCGCCGCGTCGGTCGCGACCTCGACGCGGATCGCGCCGCGCACCAGCTCGATGCCGCGCTGCCCGGCGTCGTAGTGCAGGTTGACGGCGCTGCCGGTGTCCAGGCTGATGCGGCTGCCATCGGGCAGCATCTGCACGCGCGTGTCGCCGATGGCGGTGCGCAGGTCGGCCAGCAGGTAGGTCGGCGGGCAGGCCCGCAGCAGCAGCCAGCCGGGCAGGCCCAGCGCGAGCACCAGGGCCAGCGTCGCACCCGCCCGGCGGCGCCGGGGCCGGGCCTCGGCGGCCGAGGCCGTGAGCGCGGCGCGCGCCGGCCGCGCATGGCCGCCCGAGCGTTCGCGCACCGCCTGCAGCTGGCCGAGCAGCCGCTCCATGCCGGCCGCCGTGGCGGCGTGTTCCGGGTCGGCCCGTTTCCAGGCCTCGAAGCCCCGGCGCGCGCGCTCGCGCTCGGCGGGATCGTCGGCCGTCAGGCGCACGATCCACTCGGCCGCCTGCATCGCGGTCGCATCGACAGCCGGCTCGCCGGCGGACGCGCGGCTCACCGGTCGAACTCCGCGCGGCAATGCAGCAGCGCCAGCGCGAGGTACTTGCGCACCATGCGGTCCGACACGCCCAGGCTCTGCGCGACGGCCGCGTGCGTCAGGCCGTCGAGGTAGTGCAGCAGGAAGGCTTCGCGCGGCTTGGGCGGCAGGCCGTCGAGCGCGGCGGCGATCTGGGCCAGCGCCTGCATCGCCATCAGCGTCTCCTTCGGCGAGGGATGGGCGCAGCCCTCCATCGCGAGCGCCAGTTCGGCCAGGTAGGCCTGCTCGATGCGCTGGCGCCGCGCGCGGTCGATCAGCAGGCGTCCGGCCGTGGTGCTCAGGAAGGCGCGCGGCTTCTCGATGCTGCCCAGCATGCGCAGCGTCTCGCGCGAGGCCAGCACGCGCACGAAGGTGTCCTGCGCCACGTCGGCGGCAATGTGCGCGCAGCCCAGCTTGCGGCGCAGCCAGGCGGTCAGCCAGCCGTGGTGCGCACGGTAGAAGTCGCCCAGCTGGGGCTGCAGGCGGGTGTCGGGGAACGGCATTCGGACATCGGGCCGCGTGCGCGGCGCACGCGGGAGGGAGGCGGCAGGGAAGGTGGCAGCAAAACTGAGCGAATAAGAACCATTCCCATCTTCACCCGGAAATGCGCCCGCCGTGCCGCCTGGTCTGCAAAAAAGCGTCACAGGCATTGACTTGCCGGTTGATATGCATAATGATGCATGAACTGAGCGAAGAAAACTGCACTATTCTTCGTGTAACCCACCCGCCCCAGACCCAGGAGACTTCACGATGAGCGCCGATACCTCCCTGCAGCCGCCCCCGCGCGTCGACTACCGCATCGAGCCTTCCCAGTACCGCCACTGGTCGATCGGCTTCGACGGCGAGATCGCGCGCCTCACGCTCGACATCGCCGAGGACGGCGGCATCCGCCCCGGCTACAAGCTCAAGCTCAACAGCTACGACCTCGGCGTCGACATCGAGCTCAACGACGCGCTCAACCGCATCCGCTTCGAGCACCCCGAGGTGCGCAGCGTGATCGTGACCAGCGGCAAGGACCGCATCTTCTGCTCGGGCGCCAACATCTTCATGCTCGGCGTCTCCAGCCACGCCTGGAAGGTGAACTTCTGCAAGTTCACCAACGAGACCCGCAACGGCATGGAAGACTCGTCGAAGCACTCGGGCCTGAAGTTCCTCGCGGCCGTGAACGGCGCCTGCGCCGGCGGCGGCTACGAACTGGCGCTGGCCTGCGACGAGATCCTGCTGGTCGACGACCGTTCGTCTTCGGTCTCGCTGCCCGAAGTGCCGCTGCTCGGCGTGCTGCCCGGCACCGGCGGCCTGACCCGCGTGACCGACAAGCGCCACGTGCGCCATGACCTCGCCGACATCTTCTGCACCAGCGTCGAAGGCGTGCGCGGCCAGCGTGCCGTCGAATGGCGCCTGGTCGACGCGGTCGCCAAGCCCGCGCAGTTCGCCGCCGCCGTGCAGGAACGCGCCTCGCAGCTCGCGGCCGGCAGCGACCGTCCCGCCGATGGCAAGGGCGTGGCGCTCACGCGCCTCGAGCGCACCGACAGCGCCGATGGCATCGCCTACTCGCATGTGAACGTGCAGATCGACCGCAGCAAGCGCACCGCCGCGATCACCGTCAAGGCGCCGAGCGGCGCGCAGCCGGCCGACATCGCCGCCATCGAAGCCGCGGGCGCCGCCTGGTGGCCGCTGGCCGTGTGCCGCGAGCTCGACGACGCGATCCTCAACCTGCGCACCAACGAACTCGACATCGGCACCTGGCTGCTGAAGACCGAGGGTGACGCCCAGGCCGTGCTGGCCTCGGACGCCGTGATGCTCGCGAACAAGGACCACTGGCTGGTGCGCGAGACCATCGGCGCGCTGCGCCGCACGCTGGCGCGCTTCGACGTCTCCTCGCGCAGCCTGTTCGCGCTGGTCGAGGCCGGTTCCTGCTTCGCCGGCACGCTGGCCGAGCTGGCCTTCGCCGCCGACCGCACCTACATGCTCGCGCTGCCCGACGATGCCGAGCGCGCGCCCAAGCTGGTGCTCAACGAATTCAACTTCGGCTTCTTCCCGATGGTCAACGACCAGAGCCGCCTGCAGCGCCGCTTCTACGAAGAGGCCGCGCCGCTCGAGGCCGCGCGCGGCGCCGCCGGCAAGCCGCTCGATGCCGACGAGGCGCTCAAGCTCGGCCTGGTCACGGCCGCCCCCGACGACATCGACTGGGACGACGAGATCCGCATCGCGATAGAGGAGCGTGCCGCCATGTCGCCCGACTCGCTGACCGGCCTCGAGGCCAACCTGCGCTTCGCGAGCAAGGAGAACATGATCACGCGCGTCTTCGGCCGCCTCTCGGCCTGGCAGAACTGGATCTTCAACCGCCCCAACGCCGTCGGCGAGAAGGGTGCGCTCAAGGTCTACGGCACCGGCGAGAAGGCCGGCTTCGATCTCAACCGCGTCTGAACCTGCAGCCCGTACAACCCAAGGAACAACGATGAGCACGATCAACTACAGCGAGAAGATCCCCAACAACGTCAACCTCGGCGAAGACCGCACGCTGCAGCGCGCGCTCGAAGGCTGGCAGCCCAACTTCATCAACTGGTGGGACGACGTCGGCCCCGAGGGCTCGACCAACCACGAGGTCTACCTGCGCACCGCCGTGAGCGTCGACCCGCAGGGCTGGGCCCAGTTCGGCCACGTGAAGATGCGCGACTACCGCTGGGGCATCTTCCTGAACCCGGGCGACGCCAACCGTGAGATCCACTTCGGCGACCACAAGGGCGAGAAGGCCTGGCAGGACGTGCCCGGCGAACACCGCGCCAACCTGCGCCGCATCATCGTCACGCAGGGCGACACCGAGCCCGCCTCGGTCGAGCAGCAGCGCCACCTGGGCCTGACCGCGCCCTCGATGTACGACCTGCGCAACCTGTTCCAGATCAACGTGGAAGAAGGCCGCCACCTGTGGGCCATGGTCTACCTGCTGCAGAAGCACTTCGGCCGCGACGGCCGCGAAGAGGCCGATGCGCTGCTGCAGCGCACCTCGGGCGACGAGAACAACCCGCGCATCCTCGGTGCCTTCAACGAACGCACGCCCGACTGGCTCGCGTTCTTCATGTTCACCTACTTCACCGACCGCGACGGCAAGTTCCAGCTCTCCGCGCTGGCCGAGAGCGCTTTCGATCCGCTGGCGCGCACCACCAAGTTCATGCTGACCGAGGAAGCCCACCACATGTTCGTGGGCGAGAGCGGCGTGTCGCGCGTGATCGCGCGCACCGCGCAGGTCATGAACGAACTGAAGACCGACGACGCGCAGAAGGTGCGCGCGGCCGGTGCCATCGACCTCGGCACCATCCAGCGCTACCTGAACTTCCACTACAGCGTGACCATCGACCTGTTCGGCGCCGACCAGTCGAGCAACGCCGCCATCTTCTACAGCTCGGGCCTGAAGGGCCGCTACGAGGAAGGCAAGCGCACCGACGACCATGTGCTCAAGGGCCAGACCTACAAGGTGCTCGAGGTGAAGGACGGCCAGCTCGTCGAGAAGGACGTGCCGATGCTCAACGCGCTCAACGAAGTGCTGCGCGACGACTTCATCAAGGACTCGGTGGCCGGCGTCGGCCGCTGGAACAAGGTGCTCGAGAAGGCCGGCATTCCCACCCGCCTGGTCGTGCCGCACAAGGCCTTCAACCGCCAGATCGGCGCGCTCGCCGGCATCAAGATGTCGCCCGAGGGCCGCGTGGTGAACGACATGGAATGGGCCGCCAAGCGCGACGAATGGCTGCCGAGCACCGAAGACTTCGCTTTCGTGGCATCGTTGATGGGCCGCGTCATCGAGCCGGGCAAGTTCGCGGGCTGGATCGCGCCGCCGGTGATGGGCATCAACCGCCAGCCGGTGGACTTCGAATACGTCCGCTTCGGCTGAGCGCCTGGATATGAATCCCTCGTCCCCACGGCGAGGGGATGGAGAACAACATGGACATGGCCGTTGAAGCCGGGGTCATCAAGCAGCACCTGATCGACCCCGAGATCTGCATCCGCTGCAACACCTGCGAGGCCACCTGCCCCGTCAACGCGATCACGCACGACGACAACAACTACGTCGTGCGCGCGGACGTCTGCAACGGTTGCATGGCCTGCATCTCGCCGTGCCCCACGGGCTCGATCGACAACTGGCGCACCATGCCGGTGGTGCGTGCGTACTCGATCGAGGAACAGCTCGGCTGGGAATCGCTGCCGGCCGAACTCACGCCCGAGGAGCTCGAGGCCGCGGGCGTGACGGCCGACGCGGCCGATGCCGCGGAGGTGGCCGAAGCGGCACCGGCGCAGGCCGCGAGCGCGGAAGCGGCCGAGCCGGTCTTCCACTCGGCCCAGTACGGCGCCACCGTGCCGCCGTGGTCGGCCGCGCACGCCTACACCAACCTGTTCCCGCCGAAGACCCCGACCACCGCCACCGTGGTGGGCAACTTCAACTGCACCGAGGCCGGCTTCGACAGCGAGACCCACCACATCGTGCTGGACTTCGGCGCCATCCCGTTCCCGGTGCTCGAAGGCCAGTCGATCGGCATCGTGCCGCCCGGCGTCGACGCCATCGGCAAACGCCACCACGCGCGCCAGTACTCGGTGGCCAGCCCGCGCAACGGCGAGCGGCCCGGCTACAACAACGTCTCGCTCACCGTGAAGCGCGTGACCGAGGACCACCAGGGCAACCCGGTGCGCGGCCTGGCCTCGAACTACGTCTGCGACCTCAAGGTCGGCGACACCGTGCAGGTGGTCGGCCCCTTCGGCGCCTCGTTCCTGATGCCGAACCATCCGAAGTCGCACATCGTGATGATCTGCACCGGCACCGGCAGCGCGCCGATGCGCGCGATGACCGAGTGGCGCCGCCGGCTGCGCAAGAGCGGCAAGTTCGAGGGCGGCAAGCTCATGCTGTTCTTCGGCGCGCGCACCCAGCAGGAGCTGCCGTACTTCGGCCCGCTGCAGTCGCTGCCCAAGGATTTCATCGACATCAACCTCGCGTTCTCGCGCACGCCGGGAAGCCCCAAGCGCTACGTGCAGGACCTGATGCGCGAGCGCGCGGCCGACCTCGCCGCGCTGCTGAAGGACGGTGCCAGCCACTTCTACGTCTGCGGCCTCAAGAGCATGGAGGAGGGCGTGGTGCTCGCGCTGCGCGACGTGGCCAAGGACGCGGGCCTGGACTGGGACACCGTGGGCGCCGCGCTCAAGCGCGAAGGCCGGCTGCATCTCGAAACCTACTGATCTTCGTCGTGTAGCCGGATACGCTGCGCCGATGAAGTTCGCCGATTTCCACGCGGGCCAGGTCATCGAGGCCGGCCCCTATGTGCTCAGCGAGGAGGAGCTGGTCGGCTTCGCCCGCAGCTACGACCCCCAGTGGTTCCACACCGACGCCGAGGCCTCGCGCGAGAGCCCCTTCGGCGGCCTGATCGCGAGCGGCTGGCACACCTGCGCCATCGCGATGCGGCTGGTGGTCGAGGCCGCGCTCGCGGGCTCCGAATCCTTTGCCTCGCCGGGCCTCGAGCACGTGCGCTGGCCGAACCCCGTGCGCCCCGGCGACGCGCTGCGCCTGGTGGCCGACGTGATCGAGGTGCGCCGTTCCGAGAGCAAGCCCACGCTGGGCATCCTGCGCTGGCGCTGGCGGTTGTTCAACCAGCGGGAGCTGATGGTGCTGGACGTGGAGGTGACGAGCCTGTTCAGGCTGCGGGACGCGGAGAGCGACGCGGCGCCGCGCCATCAAGTCCCCTGAATCCACTCAGGATTCAGCGCTTTTCGCTAAACATTTTTGAGCAACGCTGGATGAACTGATCGGAGCCGTGGTCCGCTCGGGGAACACCCTGGCAGGGTCGACGGTGATGCGGCGAGGAAAGAAAAGGGCATCGGCCAGGTGAATTCCCGGGGGTGCCCTGTTTTTCTGGCCATCGGATCAAGACAGAAGTTGCTCGAAATGGAAGTTTCTATGAGGAAGTCATACGGGAGGCTGTTGCTGGCCGCGGTCGTCGCGCTGGGCCTGCAGGCATGCGGCGGTGGGGGAGGCGGCGGTGGTGGTGGCGTGGGTGCGTTGGGGCTGGGCGGGCTGCCGACCGTGCCCTCCGATGCCGTGACCATGACTGTGTCGGTCAATGGCAAGGTCGTGACGCCGACTCCGCCCGCGAGCGGGAAGGCCTATCCGGAAGTCCGGATCAAGGCGGGCGACCGGGTCGAGTTCTCGACGAACCTGCCGGTCCGATGGACGCCCGATGACGACCATGGTTTCGACGAAGCCATTGCCGAAAGCGACTACTACAACTCGGATGGCGGTTCGCGCTCCGCCGATCGCGGCTTCCTCAAGTTCCGCAACCTGAGCATCACCGGTACCAAGTGGTCGGCCCAGGTCGTCAACATCGATCCGAGGAGCGAGCAAGGCTGGCCCATCATCGGATGGCTGGCCAGCATTCCGTCGGGCGGCTCTTTCACGAACTCGCAGTTCGCGGCTGTCTACCTTCAGGCTTCCGCGGGTGATCCGCGCAACGGAACCTACGAGTTCTTCAGCGCCGGTGGCATCCAGAAGAAGCTTCGGCTGGATTTCGATGCCAAGGTCTACGAACTGGTTGGCAAGGACTCCCGCAAGCTCACGGGATCGTTTGCGGCCGATGACAAGGAGCCCGGCACTTTCGTCTTCGACGACAAGGGCAACGCGGTCGCCAACATCGCCCGCTTCCGCCTGGCGGCCAGCAACCCGGCAGCCTCCGCTTCGGCCGATCTGATCGTCGGCGCCCTGAAGCCCGAAGATGGCGCCGCCGCGCAACCCTTCATCGCGATGACCCGCCGGGCGTCGCCGTTGAACGCCGCAGAACTGGCGGGAACCTACAACCGGTTCAGCCTTGAGCGTGCGTACGGCGTGGGGCCGACTTCCTCGATCAACCAGTTCCGCATTTCCGGAGACGGCAGCCAGCTCGAGCTGTGTACCGAGCACTATGTCTTCGAAGTGCTTGCTTGCCCACCGTCTGGTCTCAAGACCTATACGGTCGCGGCGACGACCCCGGTCGGCTTCTGGCGTGCCACCAACATCGCGGATTCGAAGGATAGCGAGGACTTCATCGCGCTGAGGGTCAACGGCGAAGTCGTCGTACTCTCGGCCGGCAAGCTGGCCGCCGATCCGGCGAAGACTGTCTTCAGGGCCGGGCTGCCAGTCCGCTCGCAATGGCGCGATGTCGTCGCCTACGGTGCATCGACCAATGGCGGCTGGAGCAAGCTCACTGCGAGTGCGAACGCCACCAACCTGAACCGCGACACCCTCAAGTCCGATGGATCGCGCAGCAAGCTCGATTTCTCCATCCAGAACCTCGGCAGTCGCGCCGATCTGAAGGATGTCGAACCCAAGACGCCAGCGTCCGAGAATTACATCGGCATCCAGAGCACCAACCTGTCCTTGCTGATCGGTACGCCCACGCCAGCCACCACGGGCCTGTTGCAGATTCATCTGAACGAGCAGTGATCCGCCGCTGACGCGAAAAGAAGGCCCGCGACCTCGAGAGGCGCGGGCCTTTTCTCTTTCATAAGCGCAGGCGCGTGCCTGCAGGCTTACTTGCCCAGCTTCACGCCACCGCTGCCACCAGCCTGACCGGCCGCGCCGGCCCCGGTGCCGATCGGCTTGAGCGCGCCGCCCGCGGAACCGGCCGCGCCGGTCACGCCGTTCACCGCGCCGCCGACGGTATTGGTCGCACCGCCGAGCGCACCGGTCGCGCCATTGGCCGTGCCCGCCACGCCGCCCACCGCATTGGTGGCACCGTTCACGGCCCCCGTGGCGCCGCCGACCGTGTTGCCGACATTGCCCACCGCGCCGGTCGCGCCGCCGAGCACGCCGCCCACGGCATTGCCGAGGCCGCCGCCGTTCGCGTTGCCCGAGGCATTGCCACCCGCGCCGGCGTTGCCGCCAGCGCTGGTGCCATGGCCGTTCGCCTGGCCTGAAGCGGCAGCACCCCCGCCGGCGTTCGTTCCGGCATTCACGCCGGTGCCGCCGGCATTGGCGCGCGTCTGCGCCGCGGCATCGCCACGCGCGCCGGCCTGTGCGCTGCCTGCATTGCCGCCGCCCGATGCGCCCACGCCGGCGTTCACGCCCACGCCGACGCCGACGTTCGGGGTCGAGACCTGTGCGCCGGCCTGAATGCCCGCGGTGGCCAGCAGGCCTGCGAGCAGGGCGCCGAAGACGATGCGATGGTGTTGTTGTTTCATGGCTGGGATTCCTTCCTTTTCGAGTGATACGGGGATCGCTGAAAACACAGAGCCGGCAGGGTGCCGGCTCGGAATGAAACATAGGGAAGGGCGGGGTGGGGGCCGTGAGCGCCGGGGCCGCGCCTGGCTGTGGGAGCTGTCCGTCGGCGGAATCGGGGGCTCGTGCGTTAGCCCGTTCGGCGCGGAAATGGCGGTCTCAAGGCAGAAGATGGCGGCTAAAGAAGGCCGTTGTTCCGGTTTCGACCGCACGCACCGCCGCGCGGTCGAAGCCTGGCGGGTCGTTCAACAGGTCGCCGATCAGCCCATCGAGCGCTGGCGGCTGCGGCGACAGCAGCGAACCGTGGCTGCCGAGTGCCAGATCGGCCAGCAGCTCGCAGCGCGGCCGGCAGGCCGCCAGCACGGCATCGCCGTGGAAGCGCGGGATCAGCCAGCGGTCCTGCCGGGCACCGATCAGTGCCAGCGGAATGCGCGGCGTCACCAGCGAGTCCAGGTCGAAATCGGCCGCGCCCGGCACGCCGGCCACCGCGGCCGCGATGCGCGGGTCGTGGTCCTCGCGCATCCGCGTGTCGGCCGCGAAGCGGTGGCGGATCACGGTGCGCGCGCCCCAGCGCTTGAGGCCGTCGAGCGGGCCGCCGGTGAGCCGCGTGATCAGCCCGACGCAGAACTGGAAATCCTCGTCCAGGTGGGTGTCGCAATGGCGCGCGAACGCCGCCGGCGACCAGCGGCCGCCCGCGAGGCTCAGCGCCGTGTGCCCGCCGGCCGATATGCCGTAGAGGCCGACGCGGTCGAGCCGCAGCAGCGGGGCGAAGCGCGGATCGCGGCCCACGGCGTCGATCGCGCGCGAGACCTCGGCCGGCCGCTGCGTCCAGCTGTCGGGGCCGGGGTCGCTGCCGTCGCGCGCGTTGTCGGCGCGGTGCTCGGGCATCGCGACCACGAAGCCGGCCGCGACCAGGCTGCGCGCCTGGTCCACATGCACCCACGGCGCCCCGCCCGAGCCGTGCGACACCACGACCAGCCGGCCATTGCCGCGCACGGGCGCCGCGCCGGGGGCGGCGTCGAAGGCGAAGGGGCCGCGCTGCACGCGCTGCGGCGGCGACTCGGCGGGATAGAACAGCGTGACGGGGCCATCGGTGGGGGTGGCGGGAAGCTGGTCAAAGCCGAACGTGGCGGCCTGGGCCAAGCCGGCGAGGAAGGCGAAGAGCGCCAGCATGCCGGCGATCCGGCCGAGCAATGAGCAACGGTGAAGCAAGAAAACTCCTGGTGATGGAACGAAGCCGCCACGATGCCGGCGCCGCCCGGGCCGCGTCTCGCCGAAAACCGCGAGAGCGGCTTCGGGCCCGGCGATTTCAGGAATCGGCCAGCTTCTGCCGCCGGAATTCGGTCGGCGTGAGCCCGGTCGCGGCCTTGAAGGCGCGGTTGAAAGGGCCGATCGATTGGAAGCCGGCCTCGAGCGCGATGCTCAGCACCGGCCGCTCGCGCTTCGTCGGATCGGCCAGCGCCGCCAGTGCTTCCTGCAGGCGGAAGCCATTGATGTAGGCGTTGAAGTTGCGGTGGCCGAGCCGCTGGTTGATGAGCCGGCGCAGCCGGTACTCGGGCACCGCGAGCCGGGCGGCGAGCTGGGCGATGCCCAGGTCCTCGTCGCGGTAGGCGCGTTCGGCCGTCATGAGGCGGTGCAGGGCGTCGGCGAGGCGGTCCTCGGCCGGGTCGACCTCGGGCGTGGGCTCGGGCGATGCCGCCGGGGCCGGATCGGCCGGCGCGGATTCGGTGCGTTCGACGCCGGCCTCGGATCGCGGCACCGCCTCGGAAACCGTGGCCGGTTCGGCACCGGCCACCGGAACGAGGACCGCCGCGGGTTCCATCGCAGGCCATGCCGGCACGGGCGTCGCGGCCGGGAACAGGTCCGACCCCGCCAGCCGCAGCATCCGCCAGGCGACCACCGCCACGATGGCCAGCAGCAGCGCGACGTCCAGCGTCGCCATCGTTCCGCTGAGCTGCCAGCGCGGCGACTGCCAGCGCGCACCGATCATGGCGATGCTGTAGAGCGCGCCGGCCCCGACGATGAAGGCGCGCAGCCGGCGCCGCCGCTCCACCAGGTCGGCACGCCAGCGCGCGGCCGCCGCGGCCATGGCCAGCAGTGCGAACACCAGCGGCGCCGCGCGCTGCAGGCCCAGCGTCAGCGGCGCGATCGCCAGGCCGCTTCCGACCAGCACGGCGCAGTTGGCGCCCGCGAGCAGCGCCACCGCGGCCCAGGCCACGGCATGCAGCGGCCGCGGCGCGAAGTCGTCGTCGAACAGGGCCCGCGCGAACACCCAGAACAGCACCGCATTGCCCGCCGCCACCGCCACCAGCGGTGCCTGCCACAGCCGCGGCGCCCAGGCCTCGAAGGACGGCGTCGAGCCCGCCACCTGCAGCGCGAGGCCCAGCGCCAGGGCCACCCCGACGCGCGCCGCCGGCAGCCGCGGCCGGTCGCGGCCGAGCACCAGCGCCAGCAGGAGCAGCAGGGCGGTCAGCACGCCGCGCAGGGCGGCATCGAGCAGCAGGAGGGCGGGATCGGAAAGAGGCATGCGGGCGTGGCGATGAAGGCGCAGTCGTCGCGGGCCGGACGATAGCAGCGCGTGCAAGACAATGCCGCATGCGCATCCTTCCCCTGGCCGATGCCGCCCTGCCGGCCGGCATCGAGCTGTTTCGTTTCGAGCTGGACCTGGCCACCGAACCCACCGCGCTGCGCGCCGCGCTCTCGAGCGACGAGGACGCGCGGCTGCAGCGCTTCGTGCAGCGTGCCGATCGCGTGCGCTTCGCCGCCGCGCGTTCGGCGCTGCGCGGCCTGCTGGCCGAGCGCATGGGCCGCGATCCGCTCTCGCTGCGCTTCGAGGCGGATCCGCAGGGCAAGCCCTTCGTGCGCGAGGCGCCGCGCTTCAACGTCGCGCATTCGGGCACGCAGGCGTTGATCGCGCTGGCCGACCCCGCCGTGGGGCTCGAGGTCGGCGTGGACATCGAGCACCGCAGCGAGGACATCGACATCGAGGCCCTGGGCGAACTCGTGTTCACGCCCGCCGAGCGCGCCGCGCTGCGCGTGGCCGACGACCGGCTCGCGGCCTTCTACCTGCGCTGGACCGGCAAGGAGGCGGTGCTCAAGGCGATCGGCGTCGGCATCACCGAGCACCTGCAGTCGCTCGACATCGCGGCCGGCACCGGCGCGGCGATCGACATCGTCATGCGCGTGCCGGCCTGGCAGGCGGTGCGTGCGATCCGGCTCGATGCGCCCGCGGGCTATGCCGCGGCGCTCGCCTGGCATCCGGTGGCCTGAGCCGCAACCGCTTCCTTCGAAGGGGCTTTGGCCCGGCTTCGCCACGCTTTTCATTTCAAGCAACTCATAATGTTGCATGAAACGAGACAGCAAGCTTTCCGCCATCCTGCACGTGCTGCTGCACATGGCCGAGATGGACGAACCCGCGACCTCCGAGTCGCTCGCGCAGGCGATGCACACCAACCCGGTGGTGGTGCGCCGCCTCATGGCCGGGCTGCGGCAGGCCGGCTTCGTGAGCTCGGCCAAGGGCCATGGCGGCGGCTGGGTGCTGTCGTGCCCGCTGTCGAAGGTGACGCTGGCCGACATCCACGCGGCCGTGGGCGCGCCCGCGCTGCTGGCCTTCGGCAACCGCACCGAGAGCCCGGGCTGCATCGTCGAGCAGGCGGTCAACACCGCCCTCGACGGCGCCTGCCGCGAGGCCGAGGCGCTGCTGCTCGCGCGCCTGGGCCGCATCACGCTGGCCGATCTCTCGAAGGATTTCCACCGCCGCATGCACGAAGGCGGCTTCACTGCCAAGGACATTGCCCATGCCTGATTCCACGAGTTCTTCCCTCCCCTACGACGCACTGATCGTCGGCGGCAGCTTCGCGGGCCTCTCGGCCGCGATGCAGCTCGCGCGCGCACGCCGGCGCATCTGCGTGGTCGACGCGGGCCAGCCGCGCAACCGCTTCGCCGAGGCCTCGCACGGCTTCTTCGGCCATGACGGTGCGGCGCCACTGGCACTGCGCGACCAGGCGCGCGCGCAGCTGCTGGCCTATCCCTCGGTCGATTTCCTCGCGGACGCGGCAGAGACGGCGCGCGTGCTGCCGGCCGAAGAAGGCGACACCCGCTTCTCAGTCACGCTGGCTTCGGGCCAGACACTCGTGACGCGCCGGCTGCTGTTGGCCACGGGCGTGCACGACCTGCTGCCCGAGGGCATCGAAGGGCTCGCGCCGCGCTGGGGTTCCAGCGTGCTGCACTGCCCCTACTGCCATGGCTACGAGTTCATCGACCGCCGCCTCGGCGTGCTCGGCAGCGGCGAGCTGTCGGTACATCAGGCGATGCTGGTGGCCGACTGGGGACCGCTGACGCTGTTCACGCACGGCATGCCGCCGCTCGATGACAAGACGCGCGCGCAGCTCGATGCGCGCGGCATCACGCTCGACCCGGGCTGCGTGGTCGCGCTCGAAGGCCCCGCGAGCGCGCTCGAGGCGGTGCGCTTCGACGACGGGCGCCGGCTGCCTATCGACGCGCTGTTCGTGGCGCCGGCCCAGCGCCAGGGCAGCACGCTGGCCGCGCAACTCGGTTGCGCCTTCGACGAGGGACCGCTGGGCCTCGTGGTGCGCACCGATCCGATGATGAAGACGAGCTCGGTGCCCGGCGTGTTCGCGGCCGGCGATGCGGCGCTCGCGATGCAGAACGCCACGCTGGCCTCGGCCGATGGCGTGCGGGCCGGGGCCTCGCTGCACCGCTCACTGATCTTCGGCAACTGAGGGCAGAAGAAGCTTCGAGGTTTCGGCCGGCGCCCGCGCCAGGCGCCGATCTGGCGGGGCGGGAGCAGCCAGCCCGGGGCGAGCCGCCGGGCGCACGCGGGTGGCTGCGGGCGGTGCCGCACCCGCTTGCGAAATGGCTTGCCAGATCGACACCTGGATCGCCTCGGCGCGATCGCTGCTTCGCGGCAAGTCCATGGACCGCGCTCCGCTTCAGCCGCGCGCCGGCAGCACCGTGCCGCGGCTCTCGCCGAAGCCGATGCGCGCATGGCCGGGCTTCTCGCACCAGCCGCGCAGCAGCACGGCATCGCCGTCCTCGATGAAGCTGCGCTGCTCGCCGCTGTCGCCCAGCGGCACGGGCGTCTGGCCGCCGCGCGCGAGTTCGATGATGGCGCCGGCCTCGCCCTCGCCGGGGCCCGAGATGGTGCCGCTGCCGAACAGGTCGCCGGGGTTGAGCTGGCAGCCGCCCACCGTGTGGTGCGCCACCATCTGCGCCACGCTCCAGTACTGGTGGCGAAAGCTGGTGGACGACAGGCGCGACGGGCCGCGCTTCTCGGCGCGCGCCTTCTCGCTCTCGAGCCAGACCTCGAGCCGGATGTCGATCGCGCCGGCCTCGCGGTTGGCCGCATCCTCGAGGTAGGCCAGCGGCTGCGGATCGGCGGCCGCGCGCGTCCAGGGCTGGCGGTAGGGCGCGAGCGCTTCCATGGTCACGATCCAGGGCGAGATCGTGGTCGCGAAGTTCTTCGCGAGGAAGGGGCCGAGCGGCGCCATCTCCCAGAACTGGATGTCGCGCGCCGACCAGTCGTTGAGCAGGCAGATGCCGAAGATGTGTTGCTCCGCGTCCTCGAGTGCGATGGCCTCGCCGTGCGCATTGCCGGTGCCGATCCAGACGCCGAGTTCGAGTTCGTAGTCGAGCCGCGCGCAGGCCTGGTAGGTCGGTGCCTTCGCGCCCGGCGCCATCGCCTGGCCCATGGGCCGGCGGAACTGCTGGCCGCTCACGCCGATGGTCGACACGCGCCCGTGGTAGGCGATCGGGATCCAGCGGAAGTTCGAGGTCACGTCGCCGCCGGGGCTCAGCAGGCGCGTGATGTTGAGCGCATGGTCGATCGAGGTGTAGAAGTCGGTGTAGTCGCCGATGCGCGCCGGGATCGCGTACTCGGCCTCGGCCTGCGGCACCAGGCAGGCGCGCACGGCCTGCACCGCCGCCACCGGCGCATCGTTCTTCAGCAGCGCGAACAGCGCATGGCGCAGCGTCTTCCAGGCCGCGGGGCCGAGCGCGAAGAAGTCGTTGAGCGCGGGCTGCGCGGCCGCCGTGGCCGCTTCGAGCGCGAGGCCGTCGAGCTGCTGCGCCTGCACCAGCGCGGCCAGGTCGAGCACCTGGTCGCCGATCGCGACGCCGCCGCGAAAGGCCTCGCTGCCGCCGGCGCGGCGGAACACCGCATGCGGCAGGTTCTGGATCGGGAAGTCGCTGCCGTGGGTGGCCGTGGGGTTGGCCGATTCGACCCAGCTGCGGGCGTGGACGTCGTGCGTGTGATTGAGCGTGTGCATGAAAGAGGATTCCTTAGACCGAGGCCATCAATGCGTCGTCGAAGATCGCGACCGCGCGCGTCCAGCCGGCCGAGGCGCCGCGGATCTTGTGCGGGAAGCAGCTGATGAAGAAGCCCGTGGGCGGCAGCACCTCGAGGTTGTGCAGCTTCTCGATGTGGCAGTAGCCGATGTCGCGGCCGGCCTTGTGGCCTTCCCAGATCAGCGAGGCGTCGTGCGTCTCGCCGTACTTCTTGGCCGTGTGGACGAAGGGCGCGTCCCAGCTCCAGGCATCGGTGCCCGTGAGGCGCACGCCGCGCTCGAGCAGGTACATGGTCGCCTCGTAGCCCATGCCGGCGCCGGCCGAGACGTAGTCGGGGTTGCCGTAGCGCGAGCCGGCGCGCGTGTTGATCACCACGATCTCGAGCGGCTTGAGCGTGTGGCCGATGCGCTTGAGCTCGGCCTCGACATCGGCCGCGCGCACCACGTAGCCGTCGGCGAAATGGCGGAAGTCGAGTTTCACGCCGGGCTGGAAGCACCAGTCGAGCGGCACGTCGTGGATCGCGATCGCGGGCTTCTTCTCGCCGAGCGCCTTGTCCATGGTCGAGTGGAAGTGGTAGGGCGCGTCGAGGTGGGTGCCGTTGTGCGTGGACAGGTGCACCAGCTCGACCGCCCAGCCTTCGCCGTCGGGCAGGTCTTCTTTCTTGAGGCCGGGGAAGAAGGGCTCGATCTGTTCGTAGGTGTTCTCGTGCGTGAAGTACTGGATCTTCGGGCCGAAGGCCGGCGGGTCGGAGAGCACGTCGTTCTCCAGGAAGATCGAGAGGTCGACCAGTTTGCGTGGCATGGGTGGGCTCCTTGTGGGGTTTTCGTTCGAGCGGAGGGAAGAGAAGGCAACGGAAATCAGGGTTGCTGCCAGCGCAGCAGGCGCCGTTCGGCCAGGGCCAGCAGCGCATTGCTCGCGAAGCCGATGAGCCCGAGCAGCACGATGCCGGCGAACAGCTCGCTGGCGCGGAAGGCGCGCGCGGCCAGCAGGATGGCCTGGCCCAGGCCGCTTTGCGAGGCGATCATTTCGCCCACCACCGCGACGATCAGCGCGATGGTCAGCGCGAGCCGCATGCCGGCCAGGATGTCGGGCATCGCATTGGGCAGGCCCATCTTCCAGACATAGGCCGCGCGCGACATCTGCAGGCAGCGCGCCACCTCGGCCAGGCGCGGCTCCACGGCCGCGAAGCCGTGCACCGTGGCCAGCAGCACCGGCCACATCGCGCCGAAGGCGACCACGAACAGCACCATGCCGGGGTTGAGCCCGAAGATCGAGATCGCCAGCGGCAGCAGCGCCGAGGCCGGCAGTGGGCGCACGAACTCCAGCGTGGGCTGGACCCAGGCACGCACCGCGGGCGAGACGCCGATGGCCGCGCCGAGCAGCACGCCGGCCAGCGACGCCAGCAGCCAGCCCTGCACCATGCGGCCCACCGTGGCGCCGGTGAAGGCGAGCAGCTCGCCGCCGCCTTCGCCCGACAGGTTCAGCCCTTCGCGCAGGCTCGCGAAGGTGGCTTGCGGCGTCGGCAGGAACACGCGGCTGACCCAGCCCGCGTTGCTCGCGACCCACCACAGCGCGATCAGTGCCAGCAGCACGCCCAGCGCGCCGAATTGCTCCAGGCCCTTGCGTTCGGCGTGGCCGTTCATGACACGACTCCCATGCGGCGCGACACGCCGCGCTGCAGCCGCAGCATGGCCGCGTTGACCGCGAAGCCCACCACGCCGATCCAGCCCAGCCAGGCCAGCATCAGCGCGGGGTCGAAGCTCTGCTGCGCGATCATCATCGCGTAGCCCATGCCGTTGGGATTGGCCGCGATCTCCACCGTCACGGCCACCACCAGCGCCACCGCCACGCCGAGCCGCAGCGCGACGAACAGGCGCGGCACGATGGCCGGCAGCACGATCTTGAAGGCGCGCTCGCGCGCCGACAGGCCCAGCACGCGGCTGACCTCGAGCAGCCGCGGCTCGACCTGCTGCACCGCCGCCTGCACCAGCACCAGCAACGGCCAGAAGGTGGCGAAGGCGACGATCGCGAGTTCCATGCGCACGCCGAAGCCGAAGCCCAGCATCGCGAGCGGGATCAGCGCGACCGAGGGCACGGGGCGCAGCACCTCGATGGTGACCGAGCCGAGCCGGGCCGCGCGGCGCGACAGCCCGAGCACCAGCCCCAGCGCGATGCCGAGCACCGCGCCCAGCAGCAGGCCCAGCGCGGCGGTGCCGAGCGTGAAGCCGGTGGCCTGCCACAGCGAGCCGTCGAGCGCGGCGCCGGCGAAGGCCCTGGCCGCGGCGCTCGGCGGCGCCAGCGCATCGCTGCCCAAGGCGGCCGCGCGGCGCGCATACCACTCGAAGGCGCCGATCAGCAGCGCCGGAAAGACCCAGGGCCGCAGCCCGCGCACGAGCCGGTTCTCAGTCATGGCCGTGCTCGATGAAGGCGAACAGCTCGCGCCGCAGCCGCAGGTAGTCGGGATGCTCCTTGGTCGTGAGCTGGTCGCGCGGGCGCGGGATCTTCACGTCGATCATGCGCGCGAGGCTGGGCCGGCCGGGACCGGGGTTGGCCTGCAGCGCGATCACGCGGTCGCCGAGGTAGATCGCCTCCTCGAGGTCGTGCGTGACGAACAGCACCGTGAGGCCGTCCTCGCGCACCAGCCGCGCGAGCTCGTCCTGCAGACTCTGGCGCGTCAATGCGTCGAGCGCACCGAAGGGCTCGTCCATCATCATCAGCTCGGGCTTCTGCGCGAGGCAGCGCGCGATCTGCGCGCGCTGCTGCATGCCGCCCGAGAGCTGCACCGGGAACTTGTGGGCATGCTTCGCGAGCCCGACCTTGGCGAGCACGTCGGCGATGCGCGGCGCGCGCTCGGCCACCGGCACGCCGCCGGCCTCGAGCGCGAGGCTCACGTTGCCCTCGACCGTGCGCCAGGGCAGCAGCGCGCGGCCGTAGTCCTGGAACACGAAAGCCACTTCGCGCGAGGGCTCGAGCATCTTCACGCCGTTGCGCCGCACTTCGCCCGCGCTCGCGGTGACCAGCCCGCTGGCCGCGCGCAGCAGCGTGGTCTTGCCGCAGCCGCTGGGGCCGACGATGCAGACGAACTCGCCGCGCGCCACGTCGAAGGAGGTGGGCGAGAGGATCTCGCGGCCGCCGAGGCGGATGGTCACGCCGTCGAAGCGCAGGAAGGGCGCGGCATGCCGCGCGGGGCCGCTGCCCGGCAGCGCGGCGCCCGACGACAGCGCGCTGCGCGCCAGGTTGGGAACGGGCGTCGCGATCATTTGGCCACCAGCTTCGCGACGTCGATGTCCGAGCGCAGCATGCCCTGCTCCTTCATCAGGCCGGTCCAGTAGGCGAGCTGCTTCTCGCTCGCCACCGGGCCCGGCGGCGAGATCTGGATCTTCGCGAGCACGTCGGCCGGCAGCCGGGTGTACTTGCCGATCGAGGCGCGCAGCTTCGCTTCGTTCTTCGGCTGCTGCATGAAGGCCGCGGCCTCGACCAGCGCCTCGCGGAAGGCGCGCGCCGCTGCAGGGTTCTTCGCCACCCATTCGCGCTTGGCCGCGTGCACGATGGTCAGGTTGTTGTCGGGCAGGAAGGTCGAGTAGTACGAGGCCACGTAGCCCGCGCCGCTGTCGGTGATGCGGGTCATGAACGGATCGGTCGACACGACCGCATCGACCGAGCCGCCGCGCAGCAGGTCGGCATGCTGCGGGAAGGCCGCCTCGACGAAGTTGACCTTGCGGTGGTCGACGCCGCTGTCCTTGAGCCAGGCGCGGAAGGTCACGTGCAGGAAGGCGCCCAGGCCCGGCACGCCGATCTTCCTGCCCACGCAGTCCTGCGCGCTCTTGATGCCGCTGCCGGCGCGCGCCACCAGGCCCGCGCCCGTGATGGTCTTCGAGGTGAGGCCGCCGCCGGCCACTACCACCAGGTCGAGGCCGCCATCGACGGCCTGCAGGAACACCGAGGGCGTGGGGCCGCCGAGCTGCAGCGAGTCGGACTGCAGCGCCGCGGGAATGGTGGAGTTGAGCGGGATGAACTTGAGCTCGACCTCGAGGCTGCGCTTCTTGAAATAGCCTTCGTCGGCCGCCACGAACACCGAGGCGAAGTCGGTCACGGCCGTGTAGCCGAACACGATCTTCGTCAGGGGCTGGGCGCGCGCGGGCAATGCGGCGGCCGCCGATGCCGCGGCCAATGCCGACAGCAGGGTGCGTCTCTTCATCATGGTTTTTCTCTCCTGAGGGGTGCTTTCTTCTGGGGTGACTTGGCGCTCTTCGGCCGCGGCAGCGCATGGCGCAGGCCGCCGACGATGAAGTTCACGAGCGTCGGCGCCATGGCCGGATCGCCGGGCGTGTTCTCGCCGCGCGACAGGCGCGCGATGCGGCTGCTGTTCAGGTGGTTCATGAGGGCGCCGAGCGCGAACTGGTAGCCCCAGGCGATCTCGCCGCGCGTGGCATGCGGCAGCACGACGTGCAGCGCATCGATGAAGGCCTCGGCCAGCGGATCGAAGTAGGCGCGCAGCACGCGGTCGGCCTCTTCGGTGGTGTTGGCGAGTTCGCGCGCCACCAGCAGCGCGTAGTACTCGCCCTCGGGGCTCGCGCGCAGCGCCAGCACCGGCGTGGTGAAGGCCTCGATGATGCGCGGCAGCGTGCGCGCGTCGTCGGGGTCGAGGTTCACCGCCGCCAGCCCCGCGAGCCGCGCCTCGATCGAGGGGGCCCAGTGCTCGAAGATGGCGTGGAACAGCTCGTGCTTCTGGCCGTGGTAGTAGCCCACCAGCGCCAGCGGCACGCCGGCCTCCTCGGCGATCTGGCGGATCGTCACCGCGTGGTAGCCGTGCTGCGCGAACAGCTTCTCGGCCGCCAGCAGGATCGCCTGCCTGCGGTCGGGCCGTGCCGTCTCGATGGCGACAGCGGCGGCGGACGATGCGCTCGGGCGCGCGGCGCGGCGCTTGGCGGTGGGTGTGCGGGTGCTCATGGATGCGTATTGAACACTTGTACAAAAATGTTGAACACGCGTACAAACCCTGAGGTCAACCCCTCTTGAGCGCACTCCGTCACGGCGCTACGCTCGCTCCATGCCCGCTCCCAACATCCCCCAGATCCGCCTCTATCAAGACTGGCTGCGCGAGACGCGCGGCCTCGCTTTCGACAGCTACGACGCCCTGTGGCGCTGGTCCGTCACCGAGCTCGATGCCTTCTGGCAGAGCATCTGGGACTACGCCCGCATCGAGTCGCCCACGCCGCACACGGCGGTGCTCGCCGAGTCGCGCATGCCGGGCGCGCGCTGGTTCCCCGGGGCCCAGGTCAACTATGCGCGCGAGGTGTTGCGCCACGTCGACGCGGCCCATGCGGCCGGCATGCCCGCGATCGTCAGCGACAACGAGCGCGGCGAGGTGCGCGAGCTGTCGTGGCCCGAGATGCGGCGCCAGGTCGCGTCGGTCGCGCTCACGCTGAAGTCGCTCGGCGTGAAGCGCGGCGACCGCGTCGCGGCCTACATGCCCAACGTGCCCGAGACCATGGTGGCCTTTCTCGCCTGCTCGAGCATCGGCGCGATCTGGAGCGTGTGCGCGCCCGACATGGGCACGGCCGCCGTGGCCGACCGCTTCCGCCAGATCGAGCCCACCCTGCTGATCGCGGTCGACGGCGTGCACTACGGCGGCAAGCCGCTCGACCGCAGCGCCGTGCTGCAGGAACTGCGCGAGCAGCTGCCGAGCGTGCGCCGGCTGCTGCTCGTGCCCTCGCCCCACGCCGCGGGCCAGGTGGCGCACGACGTCGACTGGGCCCGGGCCACCGCGCGCGACGACGCCGAGGTCGCGGCCTTCGAACCCGAATCGCTGCCCTTCGACCATCCGATCTGGATCGTCTACTCGAGCGGCACCACCGGCCTGCCCAAGCCCATCGTGCACGGCCAGGGCGGCATCATCCTCACCATGCATGCCTGCGGCCTGCACAACGACGTGGGCGCGAGCTACGGCGCCAACAACTTCGGCGAGCGCTACCACTGGTACAGCTCCACCGGCTGGGTGATGTGGAACTCGCAGCTCTCGGGCATGGCCTTCGGCGCCACCATCTGCATCTACGACGGCAACCCGGCCGGCAGCAAGGAGAAGCCCGACTGGGGCGTGCTGTGGCGCTTCGTCGCGCGCCACGAGGTCACTTTCTTCGGCGCGGGCGCGGCCTACTTCAGCAACTGCATGAAGGCCGGGCTGGTCGCGAAGGACTGCGGCGACCTCTCGCGCGTGCGCGCGCTCGGCAGCACCGGCTCGCCGCTGCCCGAGGAGGTGCAGCGCTGGGGCACGCAGCAGATCCTCGATGCGGGCTCGAAGGACGTGTGGTGGTGCAACATCTCGGGCGGCACCGATTTCTGCGGCGCCTTCGTCGGCGGCCACCGTGAGCTGCCCGAGGTGCCGGGCCAGATGCAGTGCCGCGAGCTCGGCCATGCGGTCGAGGCCTGGAACGAGCAGGGCCAGCCGGTGATCGGCGAGGTCGGCGAGCTGGTCTGCACCCAGCCCATCCCGTCGATGCCGCTCTACTTCTGGGGCGACGAGGGCAATGCGCGCTACGTCTCGAGCTACTTCGATACCTACCCCGGCGTCTGGCGCCACGGCGACTGGATCCGGATCGGCAACGACGGCGGCTGCATCATCTACGGCCGCAGCGACGCCACCATCAACCGCCAGGGCCTGCGCATGGGCACCAGCGAGATCTACAGCGCGGTCGAGGGCCTGCCCGAGGTGCTCGACTCGATGGTGGTCGACCTCGAGTACCTGGGCCGCGAGAGCTACATGCCGCTGTTCGTGGTGCTGCGCCCCGGCGTCGCGCTCGACGATGCGGTGCGCGCGCGGCTCAACCATGCGATCAAGACCTCGCTGTCGCCGCGCTTCGTGCCCAACGACATCTTCCAGGTGGCCGAGATTCCGCGCACGCTCTCGGGCAAGAAGCAGGAGCTGCCGATCAAGAAGCTGCTGCTGGGCCAGCCGATCGAGAAGGTGGTGAACCGCGAGGCGATGGCCAATCCCGGCAGCCTCGACTGGTACGTGGCCTTCGCGGCGCAGCGCGCGTCCGTATGATGGCGCGATGCTTTCCAGACGCAACGTATTCCTTCTCGCGATCGCCACCGGCGTGGCCGGCGCCGCGCTCCTGAGTGCCTGCGCGGCCTCCTCCCCGTCGGCGCCTTCGGCCTCGGCCTCGGCCGCGCCGCTCGTCGTGAGCGGCACCGTGAGCTACCGCGAGCGCATCGCGCTCGATCCCGCCGCCGAGGTGCGCGTGCAGCTGCTCGACGTCTCGCGCATGGACGCGCCCTCGGTCGTGCTGGCCGAGCAGCGCATCCGCGCCGACGGCCGCCAGCCGCCGTTCGCCTACACGCTGCAGGTCGACGCGGCGCGCATCGATCCGCGCATGCGCTACGCCGTGGCGGCGCGCATCGTGCGCGGCGAGCAGCTGCTGTTCATCAACGACACGCAGTACAGCGTGCTCACGCAGGGCCAGGGCCCGAGCGCGAACCTGATGCTGGTGCGCGTCACGCCAACGCCGCCGCGCTGAGTTTCACGAGGTGTGAAGAAACCGTAGCGAGCGCCCCGAGGTCGCGCCGAGGACCGGAGCCGTACCTTGTACGGTGAGGACCGCAGGTGCGAGATCGGGGCGCGCAGTAGGTTTATTCACACCTCGTCAGGCCAGCAGCTCGTAGAGCACCATCTTCGTCTGCCGGCCGCGCAGCTCCACCTGCTCCTCGACGCGGCGCGTCGCCAGCCGGCCCTTGATCCCGGCATGGGTCACTTCCGACACCAGCAGCTGCGTGCCGAGCTGCTTGTTGATGCCCTCGATGCGGCTCGCCACGTTGATCACGTCGCCGAAGGCCGTGTACGACAGCCGGTCGTTCGAGCCCAGCACGCCCGCGATCACCATGCCGGTGTGGATGCCCACGCGGGTGCGGAACTCGGGCAGCGCCTGGCTGTGCCACTGGCGGTTGAGCGCGCGCATCTCGGCCTGCAGCTCGAGCGCCGCGAGGCAGGCCTTGTACTCGGCATCGGGCAGGTCGGCGGGCGCGCCCCACAGCACCATGATCCCGTCGCCGATGAACTTGTCGATCACGCCGCCATGGCGCGCGAACACGCGCGCCGCGAGGTTGAAGTAGTCGGTGAGCTGGCCCACCAGCACGGCCGGCGGCATCGACTCGGAGATGCTCGTGAAGCCCTCCACGTCGGTGAACATCACCGTCACGCGGCGCGGCGAGCCGTTGGGCGCGAGCGCATGGCCCTGCGCGATGAGCTGGTTGATCACGTCCACCGGCACGAACTTGCTGAAGGCCTTGAGGCTGCGCGCCGACTCGTCGAGCGCCTGGTCCAGGTGCTGGATCTCGAGCACCCGGCTTGGCTCGCGCGGCAGGCTGTCGAGCTCGAGCATGCCGATGCGGCGCGCGATGCGCGACAGGTTCTCGACCGGCGCCGTCACCAGCTTCGACAGCCGCAGAGAAATTGCGAGCGCCACCGCGAGGAAGCCCAGCACCAGCAACATCGACCACAGCACCGCGCGCCGCAGGTCGCCGAGCAACGCGTCCTCGGGCACCCAGCTCACCAGTTCCCAACCGGTGATCTCGATGCGGGAGGTCTGCGCCAGGTAGCGCCGCCCTTCGTGGCGGAACGAGAAGGCGGTGTCGGCCGCGTGGCCCGCGGTGCCGTCGTCCAGCATGTGCTGGTGCAGTTCGCCGAGCACGCCCGTGGGGGCCTCGAGCTGGTGGCGTACGCCCGGCATGTCGCTGCGCGCGAGCACGCGGTGGTCGGCCGACAGCAGCGCGCTGCCGCCGAAGCCGCTGCTGCTGAACTGGCGCACGAAGTCCGAGAGCCGGCCCAGCGACACGTCGCCGGCCACCACCAGCGCCTGCGGATTGCCGTCGGCATAGCGGCGCCGGCTCGGCAGCGCGTAGGTCACGCCGAGTTCCTGCGCGGCCGCGAAGACGTAGGGCTGCGTCCACACCGGTCCCTTGGCCGCGCGGGCCCCGATATACCAGCTGCGCGTGCGCGGGTCGTAGTCGCTCTGGAAGGCTTCGAGGCGGATCGTCTGGTAGCGCTGCTGCGGCTCGGCATCGACCTCGAGCGGGCGCTTGTACTGCCAGGTCTCGGTGGTGATGCCGCGCTCGGGCGCGATGTGGCGGATCGCCGGCGCGGGATAGCGCAGCGCCATCAGCATCTGGCCCTCGTCGTTCGCGACGTAGAGGCTGTCGAGCTCGGGCGACTGCTGCAGCATGGTCCAGAGCATTTCGGCCGTCCACTCGCCCTGTTCGCCCGCGGGCCGCAGGCTCGGCGTGCCGGCGACCGCGCCGACCACCGACTCGGCCTTCGAGAGGAAGGCGTTCACCTTGTCCTCGGTGCGGTCGTGGTTCGACTTGTGGGCTGACACCCCGATGCGCGAGACCAGCCGCTGCGAACCCCAGTAGCCGAGCGAGACCAGCAGCAGCGATTGCGTGAGCGCGACCACGCTCACGATGGTGCCCACGTCGACCCGGAAGTGACGGGTGCGGCGCCGCGAAGGCGCCGGGTTCGAGGCGAAGCCGAAGGTCCATGGCCGTGTGACAGACGCGGCCGCTTCGGAAGACGGCCGCGCGGCCGGGTCCGGCGCGCCGGACGGATATCTGTTCATACTGCTCCCTGTCTGCCCAAGCGCATCCGCTGCCGGAGGGCCACGGATCGGCAGCCGGCGGTCTCGCTGTCCGATCAGTGCGTCGGAAATGCTGGCGAGTGCCGGATGCGGGGCGGATTCTCGCTCCACTCCCTCGAAGCGGGCGAAAGCTGTGCCGGGACAGTCGGAGATTCGGCGACGCCGCGCGCCTACTGGGCGTCGTGGAAGATCAGCCCCAGCGTCTGGCGCCGGCCCGAGCGCACGCGGCTCACGCCATGGCGCATCGTCACGCGGTAGCTGCCGCGCGTGCCGGCCACGGGCCGCTGGTTGACCGCGAAGATCACGGCCTCGCCCTGCGCGAGCGGCACCACCTCGGCGCGCGACTGCATGCGCGGGCGCTGCTCGGTCAGCACGAACTCGCCGCCCGTGAAGTCCTCGCCGGGCCGGCTCAGGAGCACCGTGAGCTGCAGCGGGAACTGCAGTTCGCCGTACAGGTCCTGGTGCAGGCAGTTGTAGTCGCTCTCGTCGTAGCGCAGCAGCAGCGGCGTCGGCCGCTGCTGGCCGGCCGCGTGGCAGCGCGCGAGGTAGTCCGCGTGCGCGGCGGGATAGTCCGCCGGCAGGCCCATCGCCTGGGCCCAGGCATTGGCCAGCGGCGCGAGCCGTTCGTAGAGCGCGGCGCGCCAGGCCGCGACCGGTTCGGGCAGCGGATAGGCGAGGTACTGGTACTCGCCCTGGCCGAAGCCATGGCGCTGCATCACCACGCGGCTGCGGAAATGTTGTGGTTCGTCGTACATCGCGGCCAGCGCCGCGCACTGGCGCGGACCGAGCAGGCGGCCGGTGGTGGCGCAGCCGCGCGCGGCGAGGTCGGCTTCGATGCGCGGCCAGTCGAGCGCATCGATCACGGAAGCGGGAGAAGGCATGGGGCGAGTGTGGCGCGGCCGGCGGGCGCGGGCTCGCCGTTTCCGGACGCGGCTTTCAGGCCGCGCTCACAGCGGCGCGATCGGAATGCAGATGTCGCACTCGAAGGCGTGCGTGTTGTCGTCGTAGGCGTAGCTCGCCGCGTAGTGCTCGAAGGCCGGCCGGTTGTCGAACTGGAAGCCGCTGCCCGGCAGCCAGTCGCGCAAGAGGCGGGTCCAGGCCGTGTTGATCTCGGCCGGCAGGCCGTGGAAGCGAAGCGCCGCATAGCGCCCGCCCGGCAGCACGGTCTTCTGGAAGCCGGCGTCGGGCACGAAGTCTTCGGGCACCTCCACGCAGGCGTCGTAGCGCGACTGCTCGGGCGGCGTGATGCTGGGGTCGTCGTGGCTGATGCCGTAGCGCGCGCCCGACCACAGCCGGTGCCGCGTGATCCAGGGCGCCACCTGCTCGCCCCAGAACGCGCCCACGGGCGCGCCGAAGGGGCCGACGTAGCGCAGGTAGGCAATGGTGACGGGCGGGCGGATGATCAGTTCGACGTTCATGGGGAGCTCCGGGGACGCAGCGCCGTCGGGATCGCGGCGCGGACCGGGCCCATTCTTCGTGAAGCCGTGCCGTTCGATCTGATCGGGATTGCTGTTCGCCTCGGGCAGCAGCGACCAGTCGTGGGCCGCGCGCCAGCTGCTGGGCGCGCTGCCGAAGCGGGCGCGGAAGGCGCGCGAGAAAGCCTCGCCCGAGCCGAAGCCGACCGACACCGCGGCCTCGAGCACCGACAGCCGCGGCTGCGTCGCGAGCCGTAGCGCGGCGACCTCGAGCCGGCGCCGGCGCACGTAGTCGCCCAGCGTCTCGCCGGCCCAGGCCGCGAACAGGCGGTGGAAATGGAAGGCCGAGAAATGCGCGACGTCGGCCAGCTCCGCGAGGTCGAGCGGCCGCTCGAGGTGGTCGTCGATGTGCGTCACCACCTTGTGCATGCGCCATTCGTACTCGGAGCGGCTGTCGCGCGGCATGGGCTTCAACCCTCGCGGGCCTGCGCGAGCAGCCAGTCGCTGAAGAACTTCAGCAGCGGGCGCTGGTCGGCGCGCTCGGGCGTCACGAGGTAGTAGGCGCGCTCGCCCGCGAGCGGCCGCGGGCAGGCCACCACCAGCTCGCCACGCGCGAGCTCGTCGGCCACCAGCATGGTCGGCATCAGCGCCACGCCCAGGCCCTGCGAGGCGGCCGCGGCCAGGATCGAGAACAGCTCGTAGCGCGGGCCGCCGCGCGCATTGGGCGCGTCGACCTGCTGCGCATCGAACCACTGGCGCCAGCCGTCGGGTCGCGTGCTCTGCTGCAGCAGCGGCATGTGCGCGATGGCCGTGGGCGAGACCGGCTTGCCGCGCGGTAGCAGCGCGGGGCTGCAGACCGGCACCACGTCCTCCTGCATCAGCGGCAGCGCGTGCGTGCCGGCCCAGTTCTGCACCTGCGCCACCGTGCCCGCGTAGAGCGCGGCGTCGAACTCCGCGTCGGCGAACAGGAAGGGCCGGGTGCGCGTCTCGATGTGCACCACCACGTCGGGCTGCAGCGCCGCGAAGCCCTTGAGCCGCGGCATCAGCCAGCGGGTGGCGAAGGTGGGCACGGCCGCCAGCGACAGCGAGCCGCCCTCGCCCTGGTGCGCCATCGCATCGAGCGTGTCGCGCTCCATCGCCTCGAGCCGCTTGGCGGTCTGCCGCGCATAGGCCGCGCCGCTCGCGGTCAGCGCCACGCCATGGCGCGTGCGGCGGAACAGCGCCACGCCGAGGAAGGCCTCGAGGGTGCCGATCTGGCGCGACACCGCGCTCTGGGTGAGCGCGAGTTCCTGCGCGGCGCGCGTGTAGCTCTCGTGGCGCGCGGCCGCGTCGAAGCACACGAGGGTCTGCAGGGGCGGGATCTTGCGGCGCATGTATGCCGCGAGTGTATGACTGGCGCAGGGCTTTCATCAATGAAAGCACGGCTCCGGCAACGCCCAAGACATTCTGGATCCGCATATCTGGGTGAGGATTCATCGTTTGCGCCGCGCCCCCTGCCTCGCTAGGATCGCCCGATCCCCCTCTTTTCCCCTTTTCCGGAGACAGCCGCATGGCCGCCAAAGCTTCCTTCCACTGGGACGACCCCTTCCTGCTCGACCAGCAGCTCACCGACGACGAGCGCATGATCCGCGACGCGGCCAATGCCTACTGCCAGGAGCGCCTGGCACCGCGCGTGCTCGAAGGCTTCCGCACCGGCGAGACCGATCCGGCGATCTTCCGCGAGATGGGTTCGCTGGGCCTGCTGGGCCCGACGATCCCCGAGCAGTACGGCGGCCCCGGCCTCAACTACGTGGCCTACGGCCTGATCGCGCGCGAGGTCGAGCGCGTCGATTCGGGCTACCGCTCGATGGCCAGCGTGCAGAGCTCGCTGGTGATGGTGCCGATCTTCGAATTCGGCACCGAAGGCCAGAAGCAGAAGTTCCTGCCCAAGCTCGCCACCGGCGAATGGATCGGTTGCTTCGGCCTGACCGAGCCCGACCACGGTTCCGACCCCGGCAGCATGGCCACGCGCGCCAAGAAGGTGCCCGGCGGCTACGCGCTCACCGGCAGCAAGATGTGGATCAGCAACTCGCCGATCGCCGACGTGTTCGTGGTCTGGGCCAAGGAAGTCAGCGAGAGCGGCGCCGTCGGCCCGATCCGCGGCTTCGTGCTCGAGAAGGGCATGAAGGGCCTGAGCGCCCCGGCGATCCACGGCAAGGTCGGCCTGCGCGCCAGCATCACCGGCGAGATCGTGATGGACAACGTGTTCTGCCCCGAGGAGAACGCCTTCCCCGAAGTGCAGGGCCTCAAGGGTCCGTTCACCTGCCTCAACAGCGCCCGCTACGGCATCTCGTGGGGCGCGCTCGGCGCCGCCGAGGACTGCTGGCACCGCGCGCGCCAGTACACGCTGGACCGCAAGCAGTTCGGCCGCCCACTGGCCGCCAACCAGCTGATCCAGAAGAAGCTGGCCGACATGCAGACCGAGATCTCGCTGGGCCTGCTGGGCAGCCTGCGCCTGGGCCGCATGAAGGACGAAGGCACGGCCGCGGTCGAGATCACCTCGATCATGAAGCGCAACAACTGCGGCAAGGCCCTCGACATCGCCCGCCTGGCGCGCGACATGATGGGCGGCAACGGCATCAGCGACGAGTTCGGCGTGGCGCGCCACCTCGTGAACCTCGAGGTCGTGAACACCTACGAGGGCACGCACGACATCCATGCGCTGATCCTGGGCCGTGCCATCACGGGCATCGCCGCGTTCGCCAACTGAAAACGGACGGCCGAACGCGGAAGGAAGATCCAAGCGACTTCCGCGTTCGGCCCCCGCATTCCCGACATGACCCAAGCAGCCCTCGACGGCATCAAGGTTCTCGATCTGTCCCGCGTGCTCGCGGGCCCGTGGTGCACGCAGATCCTCGCGGACCTGGGCGCCGATGTCGTCAAGATCGAGCGTCCCGGCGTCGGCGACGACACCCGCACCTGGGGCCCGCCCTTCGTGAAGGACGCGAACGGCAACGACAGCGACCAGGCCAGCTACTTCACCGCCTGCAACCGCAACAAGCGCTCGGTCACCATCGACATGGCCACGCCCGACGGCCAGGCGCTGCTCAGGCAGATGGCGGCGCAGGCCGACGTGGTGGTGGAGAACTTCAAGACCGGCGGCCTCAGGCAGTACGGCCTCGACCAGGAGACGCTGCGCCGCGCCAACCCGCGGCTCATCTACTGCAGCGTCACCGGCTTCGGCAACGACGGTCCCTATGCGGAGCGCGCGGGCTACGACCTGATGATCCAGGCCATGACCGGCATGATGAGCATCACCGGCCGCCCCGATGGCGAGCCCGGCGGCGGCCCGCTGCGCGTGGGCGTCGCGCTCACCGACATCTTCACCGGCGTCTATGCGAGCACCGCGATCCTCGCCGCGCTGCAGGTGCGGCACCGCACCGGCGAAGGCCAGCACATCGACATGGCGCTGCTCGACGTGGGCATGGCGATCCTCGCCAACCAGGCCAGCGCCTTTCTCAACACCGGCAAGGCGCCGGCGCGCCAGGGCAACACCCATCCGAGCCTCGCGCCCTACCAGGACTTCCCGACGCTGGATGGCGCGATGCTGCTGGCGATCGGCAACAACGGCCAGTTCGCGCGCTTCTGCGAGGCCGCGGGCCAGCCCGGCTGGGCCAGCGACGCGCGCTTCGCGACCAACACCCTGCGCGTGAAGCACCGCGGCGTGCTGATCCCGATGATGGAAGAACTCACGCGCACGCACACCACGGCCGACTGGGTCGCGCTGCTCGAGGACAAGGCCGTGCCCTGCGGCCCGATCAACGACATCGCGCAGGCCTTCGACGATGCGCAGGTCAAGGCGCGCGGCCTGGCGGTCACGCTGCCGCGCGACGCGGGCGACGGCATCACGGCCATCACCGGCGTGGCGAGCCCGCTGCGCCTGTCGGCCACGCCGCCGGTGCTGCGCCGCGCGCCGCCCGCGCTGGGCCAGCACACGCGCGAGGTGCTCGCCGAACTGGGCATCGACGCGGCGCGTTTCGAGGCATTGCGCGCCTCGGGCGTGGTCTGACACACTGGCGGGCATGACCCGCCCGCACGATCCTTCCGATGCCGCGCCGTTCGCGCTGCGGCGCATCGATCACCTGGTGCTGCGCGTGCGCGATGCCGAGCGCGCCATCGCCTTCTACGTCGGCGTGCTCGGCTGCACGGTCGACAAGCGGCGCGACGACCTCGGCCTGGTGCACCTGCGCGCGGGCGCGAGCCTGATCGACCTCGTCACGCACGACGGCAAGCTGGGCCGCGCGGGTGGCGCGCTGGCAGGCCGCGAGGGCCGCAACCTCGACCACCTGTGCCTGCGCATCGAGCCCTTCGACGAGGCCGCGATCCGCGAACGCATGGCGCGCCATGGCGTCGAGGTCGACGGCGAGGTGCAGAACAACTACGGGGCCGAGGGCACGGGGCCCTCGATCTATCTGCGCGATCCCGACGGCAACGGCGTCGAGCTCAAGGGCCCGACTGCCTAGCCGCGCCCGAGCACCGCCACCGCGAACACCGCCACGCCCAGCACCAGGTTCAGGCTCACGAGCTTGCGCACCAGGTCGAGCCGGCCGGCGGCCACCGGCCAGGCGCCGTCGTCGACCGCGCGCCGCATCGCGCGAAACACCGAGGCGCGGATGTAGACGTAGATCGCGGCCATCACGATCGCGAGGCCCATCATCGCCTCCACGCGCCAGTGCACGCCGCGGAAGCCTCCGGTGGCCAGGATCATCGCCACGCCCGTCACGAACAGCAGCGTGACCGAGGCATCGACCCCGACGAAGAAGCGCCGCAGGGTCGCGGCCATCATGCGCAGGCGCAGCGGCGGCTCGAGCGTGGCGACGGCGGCCGGGCGCACCGCGAAGTGCATGAGGGCCATGCCGCCGACCCAGAAGGCGGCGCACAGCAGGTGGACGAAGAGCGGGAGCAGGTAGGACATGGGGGGCGATCAGACCACCGAAGCCCGCCGCGCGCAACGATCTCCCCGCGCCTTCCTCAAGCGGCGGCCGCGCGTGCGCGTGGCGCCGGCCTGCGCGCCTTGAGCGGCCCGGTGTCCGCATAGCGCTTCATGTCGCGCACCACGCAGCGCAGCAGCTCGGCCGCGGCCGGCGACAGCAGGCGCCCGTGGCGCGACACGATGTGCGAGCGGCCCTGCGACAGCAGCGGGTTCTTCATCGGCAGCTCGATCAGCTCGGGATGGTCGGCATTCGGCGTCAGCGAGATCCGCGTGCCCAGCGTGTAGCCGAGCCCGGCCGAGACGAAATGGCCGAGCGCGCTGAACGAGGTGGTGGTCAGCAGCGAGGGCAGCCGCACGCCCTCGCTGATCTCGGCCGCCTCGATGTGCTGGCGCACGCCGAAGTTGCGGTGCAGCGTGGCGCCCGGGTAGGGCAGCAGGTCGGCGAGCTTGAGCGGGCGGCCCAGCTGCGCGAGCGGGTGCGAGCGCAGCACCAGCGCCTGGATCGGCTGCGGATGCGACTGGTGCGAGGTCAGCCGCTCGTCCCGTGGCGGCTGGAACAGCATGCCGATGTGGGCGCGTTCCTCGACCACGCGGCGCACGATCTCGTCGGTGCTGGCCACGTCGAGGTCGATGGTGATCCCCGGGTGCGTGGTCATGAACTCGCGCAGGCTGTGGCGCATCAGCCAGTCCACGTAGCCCTCGCCCGCCACGATGTCGATGTGGCCGCGCTCGATCTTGCGGATGCTGTCCATCTGCGCCATCAGGTGCTGCTTCTGGCTGTTCTGGCGGCGCACGTAGCCGGCCAGCATCTCGCCCGCGTCGGTGGGCACCACGCCGCGGCCATGGCGCTCGAGCAGCGGCACGCCGCACTCCTGCTCGAGGATGCCGATCGCGCGGCTGACGGCCGAGGGGTCCATGTCGAGCACGTCGGCCGCGCCGCGCACCGAGCCGCTGTCGAGCACCTGCATGAAGTAGCGCACGCGGCGCGTGTCGAGCCTGTCGTCCATGCCCGGTCTCCTGAGTGTTGCATTCAATGCATCGAATATCCCGATTTGCGGTCATTGATGCAATAGGCCTACATGGAGAAACTCGCCGCCATCCGCCAGCAAAGGCTCACCCACGGCTCCAGACCGACGCCCCACCCATGACCTCCGCCGCCTCCGTTCCCGTCACGGCCGCGCCCTCCGGCGCTTCCGGAAAACTCAAGCTCGCGGCCGTCACGCTGGCCATCGTGGCCGCGGCCGAGCTGGTCGGCCCGGTGCAGTTCAGCGTCGGCCCGGGCAAGGTGGCGCTGCTGCCGATGCTGTGGGCGCTGCTGATCGCCGCGGTCTGGGGCATCGCGCACCGCCGCGTGCCGGGCGTGGCGCGCGTCGCCACCGCCGAGCAGTCCTTCGCGGGCGGCCTGCTCAACGCGGGCCTGCTGCTGTTCGTGGTGAAGCTGGGCCTCACGGTCGGCGCCGCGCTGCCGCAGGTCAAGCAGGCCGGCTGGGCACTGCTGTTCCAGGAGTTCGGCCATGCGCTCGGCACCCTGGCGCTGGGCCTGCCGCTGGCGCTGCTGCTGGGCATCAAGCGCGAGGCCGTGGGTGCCACCTTCTCGGTGGGGCGCGAGGGCAACCTGGTGATCATCGGCGAGAAGTACGGCATGGCCTCGCCCGAGGGCCGCGGCGTGCTGGCCGAATACATCACCGGCACCGTGCTGGGCGCGCTGTTCATCGCGGTGCTGGCGGGCTTCATCGCCAGCCTGCACGTCTTCGATCCGCGCTCGCTGGCCATGGGCGCCGGCGTGGGCTCGGGCAGCCTGATGGCGGCAGCGCTGGGCGCCATCGCCGCGCAGCAGCCGGCCGAGATGCTGCCGCAGCTCACGGCCATCGCCGCGGCCTCGAACCTGCTGACCACCGTCGCGGGCTTCTACTTCACGCTGTTCCTCTCGCTGCCGCTGTGCTCGTGGCTGTACGGCAAGCTCGAGCCGGTGCTGGGCCGCTTCTCGAAGCGCGGCGCGCCCGATGCGGGCACCGCCGCCATGTCGCAGGTCAGCGTGGCGCACGGCGGCGCACTGCCGCTGCGCGACACGCTGATCGCCTGGGCCGTGGTGGGCGGCGGCGTGCTGATCGGCAATTCGCTGACCTACAAGGTGCCGCCGCTGGTCTCGCTCGAGGGCATGCTGGCCGTGGTGGCGATCGCGCTGGCGGTCGAGGGCCTCAAGCGCCTGGTGCCGCGGCTGCCGATGGTGCTGGTGCTGTCGGTGGTGGCCACGGTGGTGGGCATCCCGGGCCTGCTGCCGTTCTCCGACGCGCTGATCGCGCTCACCGCCAAGCTCAACTTCCTGGCCTTCACCACGCCGGTGCTCGCGCTGGCCGGCTTCTCGGTCGCGAAGGACCTGCCGGTGTTCCGCCAGCTCGGCTGGCGCATCGTGGTGGTGTCGCTGACCGCCACCGCCGGTACCTTCCTCGGCGCTACCCTGATCGCCGAATTCTTCCACTGACCCCCCGAGAGAACCCCACCATGTACCGCGACCCCGAAATCGCCGAAGACACCCGCGCGCGCATGCAGGCCTGGCGCCGCGACATCCATGCCAATCCCGAGACCGCGTTCGAGGAGCACCGCACCGCCAACGTGGTCGCCAACGCGCTGATGCTGATGGGCCTGCCGGTGCACCGCGGCCTGGCCGGCACCGGCGTGGTCGGCACGCTGAAGAACGGCGACGGCCCGAGCATCGCGCTGCGCGCCGACCTCGACGCGCTCAACATGCAGGAGCTGGGCACGCAGGCCCATGCCTCGAAGTGCGTGGGCAAGATGCACGCCTGCGGCCACGACGGCCACACCGCGATGCTGCTGGGCGCGGCCGAGCACCTGTCGCGCCACAAGCCGTTCAAGGGCACGGTGCACTTCGTGTTCCAGCCGGCCGAGGAGAACGAGGGCGGCGGCCGCGTGATGGTCGAGGAAGGCCTGTTCGACCAGTTCCCGGCCGATGCCGTCTACGGCATGCACAACTTCCCGAGCCTGCCGCGCGGCCGCTTCGCGATCCGCAAGGGCACCATGACGGCCTACCTCGACACCTTCGAGATCGTGGTCACCGGCAAGGGCAGCCACGGCGCCATGCCCGAGACCGGCATCGACTCGGTGGTGGTCTCGGCGCAGCTCATCAACGCGCTGCAGACCATCGTGAGCCGCCGCACCGGCGCCACCGACTCGGCCGTGGTCAGCGTCACGCAGATCCATGGCGGCGACACCTGGAACGTGATCCCCGAGACCGTGGTGCTGCGCGGCACCGTGCGCACGCTCGACGCCGCGATCCAGGACAAGACCCAGGCCGCGATGCAGCAGATCTGCGAGGGCGTGGCCGCCACGCATGGCGCGAAGGTGGCGCTCGACTACCGCCGCGGCTATCCGGGCGTGGTCAACACGCCGGCCGAGACCGATGCGGCGATCGCCGCGGCCGCCAGCCTGGTCGAGCGCGAACAGGTGCTGACCGACATCCCGCCGGCCATGGGCTCGGAGGACTTCGCCTTCATGCTGCAGAAGCGCCCGGGCGCCTACATCGGCATCGGCGCGGGCGAGGGCCCGAACGATCCGAACGTGCACAACCCCTACTACGACTTCAACGACAACATCCTGCCGCTGGGCGCGGCCTACTGGGTGGCACTGGTCAAGCAGCAGCTTCCGGCCGCATGATGCGCTGATGCTGTCCGCCTTCGACATCTTCAAGATCGGAATCGGGCCCTCGAGCTCGCACACCGTGGGCCCGATGCGCGCGGCGCTGCTGTTCGCGCGCTCGCTCGAGCAGCGGGGCCTGCTCGAGCGCGTCGCGCGATTGCGCGTCGACCTGTTCGGCTCGCTCGGCGCCACCGGCCACGGCCATGCGACCGACCAGGGCGTGATCCTCGGCCTGTTCGGCGACGCGCCCGACACGGTGCGGCCCGAGACCGTGCAGCCGCGGCTCGAGGCGCTGCGCCGCGGCGGCACGCTGATGCTGCTGGGCACCACGCCGATCGCCTTCGACCGCGTGCGCGACATCGTGTTTCGCGGCGAGGAGTCGCTGCCCGAGCATCCGAACGCGATGCGCTTCACGGCCTTCGCCACCGACGATGCGGTGCTCGCCGAGGGCCGCTATTTCTCGGTCGGCGGCGGCTTCGTCGTCGAGGGCGGCCAGGCCGTGGCGCAGACCGCGGCGGTGGCGGTGCCGCATCCGTTCTCGACCGGCGACGAACTGATGGCGCAATGCCAGGCCAACGACCTCTCGGTGGCCGCGCTGGTGCTGCGCAACGAATGCGCCTGGCGCCCCGAAGCCGAGGTGCGCGCGGGCCTGCTGCGCATCTGGGGCGTGATGCAGCAGTGCGTGCAGCGCGGCTTCGGCATCGACAACCCGCTGGCCGCGCAAGCGCTGCCCGGCCCGCTGCGCATGCGGCGGCGCGCGGGCGAGCTGCACCGCGAGCTGCTGGCGCAGGCCGGCGCGGCCGATCCGCTCGCGGCCATGGACTGGGTCAATGCCTTCGCGATGGCCGTGAACGAGGAGAACGCGGCCGGCGGCCGCGTGGTGACCGCGCCCACCAACGGCGCGGCCGGCGTGGTGCCGGCCGTGATGCACTACTACCAGCGCTTCGTGCCGAATGCGAGCGACGCGGGCATCGTCGACTTCCTGCTCACGGCCGCGGCGATCGGCATGCTCTACAAGACCAACGCCTCGATCTCGGGCGCCGAGGTCGGCTGCCAGGGCGAGGTCGGCGTGGCCTGTTCGATGGCGGCCGGCGCGCTGGCCGCGGTGCTCGGCGGCACGCCGGCGCAGGTCGAGAACGCGGCCGAGATCGGCATGGAGCACAACCTCGGCCTGACCTGCGACCCGGTCGGCGGCATGGTGCAGATCCCCTGCGTGGAACGCAATGCGATGGGCGCGGTGAAGGCCATCAACGCGGCGCGCATGGCGCTGCGCGGCGACGGCAGCCACTACGTCTCGCTCGATGCCGTGATCCGCACCATGAAGCAGACCGGCGAGGACATGAAGTCGACCTACAAGGAGACCTCGCTCGGCGGGCTCGCGGTCAACGTGGTGGAGTGCTGAGCCTGCCTCACACCTTGTCAGGGCACGAACATGTCCCACGGCCCCTGGCCTACTGGCAGGCCGGGCCGCGCGGTCAGCGAAGCCAGCGGCTCGCCGGCCTCGAAGCGCGCGGCCAGGTCCGCGGGGTCGAACACCACGCCCATGAAGTTCTCGGCATAGGCACCGCCCGCGAAGAAGGCGTCGACCTCGGCGGCGGTCTCGAACACGTCGTGCTGCAGCTCGAGCCGGTGGCCGTCGGGGTCACGGTAGTACATCGAGATCGTCGGCCCGTGGTTGATGCACCAGTAGGGCACGATGCCGAGCGCGGCCAGCCGCCGGTGGTTGGCGAGCAGCGCGGCCAGCGAGCCGTAGGTGAAGGCGATGTGCTCGAGCCCGGTGTTCGCATCGGCCTCGCGGCCCAGGTCGGGGCGCGCGATCAGGCCGATGCGGTGGTGCTCGTCGTCGTAGCTCAGGAAGCACAGCATCTCGTTCTCGAAGGCCACGCGCGCCTGCAGCACCGCGAGGTACCAGGCGCGCGAACGCGCGAGCTCGGCCACGCGCAGCACCACGTGGGCGAGCTTGACGGGCCGCAATGCGGGAGAGGCGAGGTCGGGCAGGGCGCGTTGGGGTTCGTTCATCGGGCGGTCTCCATGGGTTCTTCCACCACGCGGTTCTCGATGTGGCCGATGCCCTCGATCTCCACGCGCACCACGTCGCCCGCCACCAGGTAGCGCGGCGGATCCATCAGGCCGCCGACGCCCGCGGGGCTGCCGGTGCTCAGCACGTCGCCGGGCTCGAGGGTGAAGGCGGTCGTGAGTTCGACCAGCATGGCCTCGATGCGATGGATCATCTGGGCCGTGTTGCCGTCCTGGCGCAGCTCGCCGTTGACCCAGGTGCGCAGCCGCAGCGCATGCGGGTCGGCGATCTCGTCGCGCGTCACCAGCCAGGGGCCGAAGGGGCCGTGGGTATCGAAGGACTTGCCCAGCGTATGCGTGGGCGCGCGCAGCTGCCAGTCGCGCACGCTCATGTCGTTGACCACCACATAGCCCGCGACCATGGCCATCGCCTCCTCGGCGTGCACATGGCGGCAGCGCCGGCCGATGACCACGCCGAGCTCGCCCTCGTAGTCGAACTGCGCTGACACGCGCGGCCGGTGCACGTCGTAGAAGGGGCCGGCCACGCACGACACCTGCTTGTTGAACCACACCTGTCCCGGCGGCCGCACGAGGCCGAGCTTCGCGGCCTCCTCGAGGTGCGAGGCGTAGTTGCCGCCGAGGCCGAGGAACTTGCGCGGCGCGGGCACCGGCGCCGTAAGCCGCACATCGGCCAGCGGCAGACGTGGTGCCGTCTCGATGGCCGCGTGCAGCCAGGCCAGGCCCTCGTCGCCGCGCGCCAGCAGCTCGCGCACGCCGGCCGGCGCGCCGGGCAGGGCGCTGGCGTCGAGCACGTCGTCGTTTCGGACCACGCCGAAGCGAAGGGCACCGCGGTGATGGAAGCTGGCGATTTTCATGGGCGTGGACATTGACCGATATGAGGCGATCGATGATGCTGATGGAACGAAACGACAACAATCCGCCGAAAAAGAACGGATCGTTCTGCCAGCGGAACAGGAGACATGGACGATTTCAACGACCTCGCGCTGTTCGCGCACGTGGTGCAGCAGCAGGGCTTCAGCGCCGCGAGCCGGCACCTGGGCATTCCCAAGTCGCGCCTGAGCCGCCGCGTCGCGCAGCTCGAGGAACGGCTGGGCGTGCGGCTGTTGCAGCGCAGCTCGCGCCGGCTGCTGCTGACCCATGTCGGCGAGCAGTTCTACGAGCGCTGCCAGGCCACGGTGGCCGCGGGCGAGGAGGCCTTCGACGTGGTGCGCCAGGCGGTCGCGCGGCCGCAGGGGCCGCTGCGCGTGAGCGCGCCCTTCACGCTCGCGCAGTTCTGGCTCACGCCGCTGATCCCCGATTTCATGCGCGCCTTTCCCGAGGTGCGGCTGTCGCTCGAGGTCAGCCACCGGCGCGTCGATCCGCTGCAGGAGAACGTCGACGTGGTGCTGCGCGTGCGGCGCCCGCCGCTCGAGGATTCGAGCCTGGTCGCGCGGCCGCTGGGCCGCACGGTCGACGTGCTGCTCGCGAGCCCGGCGCTGCTCGAGCGCCTGGGCACGCCCGCGAGCCTCGACGACCTGGCCGCCTGGCCGATGCTTTCGCTGCCCGACACCGGCGAGCGCCACCTGTGGCGGCTGGAGCGCGGCAAGCAGGTGCACGAACTGGACTTCGTGCCGCGCCTGGTCGCCGACGACATGTTCGCGCTCCGGCACGTGGCGCTGCAGGGCCTGGGCGTGGCGCTGCTGCCCGAGATCCTGTGCCGCGACGAGCTGCGCGAGGGCCGCCTAGTGCACCTGTTTCCCGACTGGGCCTGCACCGCGAGCGAGATCCAGGCAGCCTTCGCCACGCGCCGCGGCATGCTGCCGGCGGTGCGCGCCTTCATCGACCACCTGCTGGCCCATCCGCCCGGCGCGCCGCAGCCGGGCGCTGGCTTATCCTGAACGGCTTCGCGCCCTGGCATCGAATTTCATCGAAGAAGGAACAGACCCCATGACCCCCACGAACCCCACCGTCGCCGAGAAACGCGCGGCCTTCCGCGCGCTGCACGCCCAGGGCTGCTTCGTCATCCCCAACCCCTGGGACACCGGCAGCGCGCGCTACCTCGAAGGCCTGGGCTACAAGGCGCTCGCCACCACCAGCTCGGGCTTCGCCTGGTCGCACGGCCAGGCCGACGGCGCCATCGCGCGCGACGCGGTGCTCGCGCACCTGCGCGAACTGGTGGCCGCCACCTCGCTGCCGGTCAATGCCGATTTCGAGAACGGCTTCGGCGCCGATCCGCAGGCCGTGGCCCAGAGCGTGCGGCTCGCTGTCGAGACCGGCGTGGCCGGCCTGTCGATCGAGGACTCGACCGGCCATGCCGACGCACCGCTGTTCCCCATCGAGGTCGCGGTCGAGCGCATGCGCGCCGCGCGCGGCGCCATCGATGCGGCGGGCGGCGACACGCTGCTGATCGGCCGCGCCGAGAACTTCTTCGCCGGCCGGCCCGACCTCGACGATGCGATCGCGCGCCTCAAGGCCTACGCCGACGCCGGCGCCGACTGCCTCTACGCGCCCGGCATCAAGACGCGCGAGCAGATCGCGGCCGTGGTCGCGGCGGTCGCGCCCAAGCCGGTGAACCTGCTGGTCGGCGCGACCAGCGAACTCACGATGAAGGACATCGAGGCGCTCGGCGTGCGCCGCGTCAGCGTGGGCGGCGCGATGGCGCGCGCGGCCTGGGGCGGCTTCATCCGCGCCGCGCGCACGCTGGCCGACGAGGGCCGCTTCGACGGCTTCGCCGACGCCGCGCCCGGGGCCGAGCTCAACGCCTTCTTCAAGCCCTTCGGCCGCTGACGCGCGTGGAGCCGCTGCTCGCCGAGATCCGCGCCTGCCGCGTCTGCGAGGTGCATCTGCCGCTGGGCCCGCGCCCGGTGGTGCAGGCCGGCGCGCAGGCGCGGCTGCTGATCGTTGGCCAGGCCCCGAGCATGACGGTGCACCGCACGGGCGTGCCCTGGGACGACCGCAGCGGCGACCAGCTGCGGCGCTGGCTCGGCGTGGAGCGCGAACTGTTCTACGACGCCTCGCGCATCGCGCTCGTGCCCATGGGCTTCTGCTACCCGGGCCGCGGCACCAGCGGCGACCTGCCGCCGCGCAAGGAGTGCGCGCCGCTGTGGCACGAGCGGCTGCTGGCGCAGATGCCGCGCGTCGAGCTCACGCTGCTGATCGGCCAGTACGCGCAGCGCCGCCACCTGGGCAGCCGGGCGCGCGATGGCGTGACCGAGACCGTGCGCGCCTTCGCGGAATTCGCGCCGCGCGTCATCCCGCTGCCGCATCCCTCGCCGCGCAACACCGGCTGGCAGCAGCGCCATCCGTGGTTCGAGAGCGAGGTGCTGCCGGTGCTGCGCGAGCGCGTGCGGCTGGCATTGGGCATGGGCACGGGCGGCTGAACGCTTCGTCGCGGGACGAAGCGTGCGGGGGACGAAGGCCGCACCATCGCGGTCATCGTCATCCACCGCAACAGAAGGATTCCCATGCCCGCGCGCGAAGTCATCCGTGTCGAACCCCTCTCCACCTGGCTCGATCGCTGGAAGGCACCGGCCTCCATCGTCACGCGCCATGGCGACACCGTCTATGTCTCGGGCCTGCCGCCCTTCGATCCCGAGACCGGGCAGGTGGCGGTCGGCGCGTCGGTCGAGCGGCAGGCCGAGCTGGTGCTCGAACAGCTGAAGCTGTGCCTGGAGACGGCGGGTTCGTCGCTCGCGAATGCGCTCAAGTGCAACGTGTACTGCACCTCGGTGGAGAAGTTCGCCGCGGTCAACGCGGTCTATGCGCGCTACTTCCCCGAGTCGCCGCCCGCGCGCATCTTCGTCTGCGTGCCGGCCTGGTTCGGGCCCTTCGACATCGAGATCGACTGCATCGCGGCGCGCGGCTGAGATCTGTCCAACCGTTCGGGCTGAGCTTGTCGAAGCCTCGCGCAGCGCTTCGACAAGCTCAGCGTGAACGGTTGGGTGGTGTGTTCGCCCGGGTCTTTTCGGGCTGCTATGTCTTCTTCCTCGGCCGCGCCGCCGGCCGTCGCGGCGGCTTCGCCTCCAGCACCAGCTCGGCCGGCAGGCCGTCGTTCCACGACTCGGCGAAGTAGGCGCGGTCGCTGGGCACCAGCTGCGGCAGCGCCTCGCGCAGCGTGGCCAGCGAGCGCTCGGCCGCCTTCAGGTCGCCCGCATGGGCCGCGTACCACGCATGCTCGAACAGCAGGCTGCAATGCTGCAGGCCCGGGTAGCGGCGCCGGCCGGCCTGGTGGTCGGCCAGCCGCGCCTGCGCCACCTCGACCCAGCGCGCGGGCCAGTGCGTGGCGTCGAAGGCATCGGCGAGCGGACCGGCCAGCGCCGAGATCGCGGCCGGGTCGAGCGGCGCCTGGGCGCGGAACTGCGCGAGCGTGGGCCGGGGCTCGGCGCCGCAATGGCCGCGCGCGATGCGCATCAGGTAGATCGCGTTCCAGGCCGAGCGGCCCTGGCCATCGGCCTGGCCGCAGAGCCATTCGCTGAAGGCGATCCACTGCACGGCATGGCGCGTGGTGTCGGACGCTGCCGGGGCATCGCCGCGCCGCTTCGGGCCGCCCGCCGGCGCCGAGGGGAGCGCGGGCAGCGCGAGGCCCACGCGGTCGAACAGCCACACCGCCATGCCGAGGTTGGCCGCCACGTGCTGGGCGGCGTCGAAGGAGTGCGACTCGAAGGCCGCGGTCAGCGCGTCGCCGAAGCGGCGCAGCGATTCCTCGGCGAGCAGGCGGGCGGCCGGCGCATCCTCGGCCGCGAGCGCCAGCGCGCGCGAGCGGCAACCGAGCGCCCACAGGTTGCACCATTCGAAGCGCACGTCGGGATGGTGGCGCAGCACCACGCTGCGCGCCGGGTCGTCGGCCATGCCGCCGAGCAGCGACTGCGCCAGCGGCAGGTCGCGCGCGGTGTAGGCGCACCAGGCCGAGACGATGCATTCCATCGCGCCGAGGTAGTCGTTGCCCGCCACGTGGTGCGCCAGGCGCTGCTTCTTGAGCACCTCGAGCTGGCGGCGCGCCTGTTCGTTGTCGCCGAGGCGGCGCCACAGCATGGCCTCATTGAGCGTGACCAGCGCGCGCTGGAAGCCGCTGGCCGCGAGCGTGCCCGCGAGCCGTATCGATTCGAGCGCGCTCGGCTGGCCCGCGTCATCGCTGGCACCGCCGGCCACCGGCGTCATCAGCCGGCCCTGGCGCGCGGCCCGCTGCGCGGACACGAGCTGTTTCCAGAAGGCCGCGTCCTGCAGGTGCACCGCCTCGGGCGGCGCCGAGGCGCCCGCCGTCGCGCCCGTGCGCGCGCGCAGGCCGAGGAACGAGGCGATCTCGGCCGCGCTGGCGGCGCGCCCCTCGACCTCGCAGCGCACGCGCCGCGCCTCGGCCGGCGGCAGCCAGAACGGGCCCTGGCTGCGCCGCTCGGCATTGAGGAAGCGCGGCTCGCGCGTGCTGTCCTCGCCCCAGCCGACCTCGATGCCCCAGGCCTTGAAGTCGCGGAAGGCACGGCTCACGACCATGCGCAGGGTGCTCGCGTCCGACACTTCGCCGCGCAGGTCGGCCAGCCGCACCATCGGGGTCTGGCTGTCGTGCGCATGGCGCATGCGCACCAGCAGCCACAGCGACTGGAAGGCCGCGCGCCGGCCGTCGACCGACTGCGGGGAAGTGAGCTCGACGACGAGCGGGGATGAAGCGGAAGCGGGACTTGGCACGCCCCGCATTGGACCTCAAATCGAGGCCGCGGCAAGGGCCGGGGCGCGCTTCCTTCAGCTTGCGCGGTGGCCGTGCTCGCAGTGCGAGGGCGCGGGCTGCATCAGCCCCGGCAGTTCGCTGCGGCCAACGCCGAGGTCGCGCAGGTCGTGCTCGCTCATGCCGGCGAGCTGGCACGCATCGGCACGGGCCCGGCGGCGATTCGCCGCGTGCCGGCGCCAGCCGCGCAGGGCATGCAGAAGGCGTTGGCGAAAGCTCGGGGACGATGCGGTCTTCACGATGGGCTCCTGGGGGTTGCGGTGTCGGTGCGCTCATCTTCGGCGTCGCCGTGCTATTGTGGAAGTTGAGATTTCTGAGCCTTCTCATCAGCTTTCCTGATTCGACGCCCATGCGCCACCTCAACCTCGACCAGCTGCGCACCCTGATCGCGATCGCCGACCTCGGCAGCTTCTCGGCCGCGGCGCAGGCGCTGCACCTCGCGCAGCCCACGGTCAGCCTGCATGTCTCCGAACTCGAGTCGCGGCTCGATGCCAAGCTGGTGGTGCGCGGCGCGCGCGGCATCACGCCCACGGCGGCCGGCGCGGCGCTGGTGGAGCGCGGGCGCAAGCTGCTGCGCGACACCGACGATGCGCTCGACGCGGTCAAGCGGCAGGTCGAGGGCCGCAGCGGCCGCGTGCGGCTGGGCACGTCGACCGGGGTGGTGGTCGACCTGCTGCCGCAGGTGCTCGAGGCGCTGGGCGCGCAGGACGCGGGCATCGACGTCGAGGTGGCGATCCTCGGCTCGGGCGAGGCGCTGGCGCGGCTGGCCGCAGGCACGCTCGACATCGGCCTGGTGGCGCTGCCGCAGCCGCCGCTGCGCGACCTGGTGTTCACGCCCTGGCGCACGCAGCCGATGATGGCCTTCGTGCCGCAGCGCACGAAGGCGCCCAGGCGCGTCACGCCGGCCTGGCTGGCCGAGCAGCCGCTGATCTTCAACGACGCGACCACCCACATGTACCGGCTCACGATGGAGTGGTTCGCGGCCGCGGGCTTCGCGCCGCGCGCGCGCATCGAGCTCAACTACGACGCGGCCATCCGCAGCCTGGTGGCGGCCGGCTATGGCGCCGCGCTGCTGCCGCTGCAGCCCACGACCGACGCGGCGCTCGGCGAGCGCCTGCAGATCCTGCCGATCGTGCCGAAGCTCACGCGCCGCCTGTGCATCGCGCACCGGCCGCGCGCGCTGCTCGACGGCGCCACACTGCGGGTGCTCGAGGTGCTGGCGGGTTTCCGCCAGGCCTGAACGGTCTTAGGAAGCCTCGGGCTTGCGCGCGCCGAGCGAGAGGATCTCGTTGGCGTTGACGATGGCGGCCGCGATCTCTTCCATGGTGGTACGTTTGCTCATCGCCTGCTCGCGGATCAGGTCGTAGGCCTGGCCCTCCGACACGCCGTGCGTCTTCATGAGAATCGCCTTGGCCTCCGCGAGTTGGCGCACGCCCAGCAGCTTGGCCTCGGTCTTGCGCAGGCGCCGCGCGAGCGAGCGGTTCTGCTTGTGCGCCTCGCGCGCCACCACCAGCGCCGACAACAATCCGAAGGAGCGCACCGGCGAGGGCAGCACGGCCTTGGCGCCGATCTCGAGCACGGCCTCGACGATGGTCGGGTTCTCGTAGGTCACGACGGCGATGATGGCGGGCGCGTCCTCGCTCTTGGTCCACTCGAAGCGCAGGTTGATGAAGTCGGGCTGCACCGCCATGAAGGCCACGTCGATGCCCTCGGGCAGCGCCTGCACCGGCGGCCAGAAGGCCTGTACCTGGCAGCCGATGCGCTGCAGCTGCTGGGTGAGCTGGCGGCCGTCGCTGTCGTCGGGGTGGATGACTGCGATCTTCAGCAGGCGCAGTTCTTTGAGCTGCGGTGGTGTCACTCGCAGGGTGTGTCTTTTTGGGGGGCTTTCCACTTTCAGGCCTCTTGTTGTTGGTCTTGAGGCTTTTGTTCGGGGCGCGTGCACAGGACAGCGGGTACTTCCCTCCGCGAATGTCCCCCGCCCTTCGGGCTCCTCCTTGATTTCGCTGCGGGAAGCACCCACTGCCCTGTGCACGGGGACGCTCGGGTTGTGCGGCCGGTTCGACCGTCGTGCCCAGGCTCACGTCGATGGGGTACTCCCCGCAGCGAAATCAAGGAGGAGGCCGCAGGCCGGGGGACATTCGCGGAGGGGAGTACCCCGTCGGCGTGAGCCCCCCACAACGGTAGAAAGCACGTTCCACCTAGACCTCCAGCGTATCGAGCCGAGCCGTCCAGTCCCCGAGCGAATGCGTCACGAGATAGGGATCGGGATACACAGCACGCGTAGCCTGCCGAACGATGGTGAACTGCCCCTGCGCATCCACACGCCCGATGCGCGGATAGAGACAGGTGTGGTGGTTCGACGGATCGATCTTCACCCGCCCCTGCGGCGCATCGAACTCGGCCCCCAGGATGTGCGGCAGGATTTCCGCGATCCCGTCGCTGCCCGCTTGCGCGAAGGCATTGGCGTAGATGTGCATCTGGAAGTAGGCCGCTTCCCAGCACAGGTTGGGTACGCAGCCGTCGCCGAAGCGGGCGCGCAGTTGCGTCAGGCAGCGCTGGTTGGCCGGCGAGTCGATCGACTGGAAGTAGGGTGCCGCCGTGAAGTGCCCCGTCGCCACCCCGCGGCCCATCTGCGAGATCTCGGCCTCGGAGGTCGTGAGGCTCGCGATCGGCATGCGCTTCGGGTCGAAGCCGGCCTCGGCATAGGCGCGGTACAGGCTCGCGGTGGAGTCGCCCACCACCGTCGAGAAGATGAAGTCGGGCTGCTTGTCGCGGATGTCGGCCATGATGGCCCGGTAGTCCTTCTCGGTCGCGTCGAGCGCCGCGTAGTGCTCGCCGAGCTTCTCGCTGCCGGGGCGCTGCATCACCAGCTCGCCCATGATCCGGTTCGACTCGTAGGGGTAGATGTAGTCGGAGCCGATCAGGTAGACCCGCGCGCCGAAGTTCGTCGTCATGAACTCGGCCAGCTGCACGCTGTTCTGATTGGGCGCCGCGCCCGTGTAGATCACGTTGCCCGAATACTCGAAGCCTTCGTAGAGCGTCGGGTAGAACAGCAGTTTGTTCCACTTCTCGATCACCGGGATCACCGCCTTGCGGCTGCTCGACATGTAGCAGCCGAAGATCACGTTGACCCGGTCCTGCACGATCAGCTTCTCGGCCAGCTGCGCATAGCGCGCCGGGTTCGACTGCGGGTCGTGGCGCACGGCGACCAGCTCGCGGCCGTCGATGCCGCCGGCCGCGTTGATCTCCTCGATGCCGAGCAGTGCGCCCTGCAGCTGCGACAGGCCGATGGTCGAGGTGACGCCGGTTTCCGAATAGAGGATGCCGACGCGGATGGGATCCTTGTCAGCCATGGGCGGTCGTCCGTGAGGGGTGAGGGGCCGTCATGTCTTTTCTGTCTCGTGTGGGATTCGTTCGGGGCTCCACCCTATCGCAGTTCGATGCTTTCGTCAGTGGGCCGCGGCCAGCCGCGCGCTCATGCGCGCGAGCCGCGCGGGCAGGCTGCGCGCATCGTCGGCGATGCAATAGTTGCGCCAGCCGAAGATGCGCCGCACATAGGCGTCGGCCGCGGCATCGACCGCGATGCAGGCGGTGCGCACGCCCGCGCCGCGCGCCTCGGCCACCGCTTCGCGCGCATCCTCGACGAGGTACTTGGGATCGTGCACGTCGATGTCGGCCGGCGCGCCATCGGTCACCAGCAGGATGGCGCGCTGGCCCGCGAGCTCGCCCGCGAGCAGCGCCACCGCATGCCGCAGCGCCGCGCCCATGCGCGTCGAGTAGCGCCCGCGCACCGCGCCGATCGTCGCGCGCGCGGGCGGCGAGAGCGGCTGGCCGAACTCGAGCAGCCGGTAGTAGTAGACCTCGGCACGCGTGTTCGACGAGAAGCCGTGCACCGCGAGCCGGTCCGCGCCGCGCAGCCGCGCGGCGGCGAGCATCAGCGCGGCCTGCTTCTCGATCTCGAGCAGCGACAGGCCATGAGGGCCCGCATCGTTGGCCGAGGCCGACAGGTCGAGCAGCACCAGCACGCTCGACGGCCGCGGCGCCTTGCCGGGGCGCATGAACAAACGTGCGTCGGGGCGAAGCCGCTGGCGCCGGTCGACCAGCACCTCGATCGCCGCATTGAGGTCGATGTCGTCGCCCTCCCATTGCCGGCGCAGCCGGTGCCGGCGGTCGAGGTGGCGCGCGCGCGGCAGCGCCAGCGGCGGCAGGCTCTCGGCGCGCAGGGCCGCTTGTGCCTGGCTTGGCAGCAGGCCTTGCCACCCGGGAAGCTTCTCGATCACCGTGCACCAGTCGGGGCGCAGGCGTTCGAGGCGGCGGTCCCATTCGGGATAGGTGTAGCGGCCCAGCTCCATGTCGCCGAACTCGGGTGGCGCGCTGGCGGCCGCATCGCCCGCGTCGGAGGGCGGCGGCATGCGCGCGCCCGACTGCTGCAGCGCGATCGCCTCGTCGGGCGGTGGCGGCGTCGCATCGGCGCCGAAGTCCCAGAGCCAGCTGTTGTCGTCGCGCCAGGGCGCGGGCACCGCGTAGCCCTGGGGCTCGAAGCGCACGCGCATCTGGCCCAGGTCGTTGGCCAGGATCGAGGCGATCGCGCGGAAGGCCTCGTAGTCCGCGAGGCCCGCGCGCGCCGCGGTGTCCTCGAACAGCCGGCGCGCCTTCTCGACCCAGTGGCTGCCGTCCTGCAGCTCGGGCCGCAGCAGCAGCCGGTCCATGCGCAGCAGCAGCGCCTCGAAGCGCAGGTCGAGCGGATCGGGCTCGGGCGGCAACGCGTCGGCGAACCAGCGGTGCAGGCCGGGAAAGTCGCGCACCAGCAGCCGTTCGACGCGCGCGTCCTCGATCGCCGACACCAGCGCGATGCCCATCGGCCGCAGCGTGTTCGCACGCCGCGCGGGCGTCGAATGCCGCAGGTGCGCCACCGCATGCGCGACCATCGCGCGGCGCAGCGCCGGCGGGCTGTCCTCGGGAACCAGCAGCCGCCCGGCCGCGAGCACCGCGCGCGTGCCCGGCTTCGCGCCGGCCACCAGCGGCTCCACCTCGAGCGCCATGCCGGCCAGCCCGCTCGCGAGCAGCCCCAGCGCGGCGAAGCTGCCCGTGTCGCGCGTCATCCGAACTGGGCTTCGACGAAGCCCTGCAGCGCGCTCGCCATGTCGGGGTCGTCGGTCAGCGCGCGCGTCATCGTCATCTCGCAGCTCTCGCGCGGCGTCACGCCGTCGCGGATCAGCACGCCCGCGTAGATCAGCATGCGCGTCGACACGCCCTCGTCGAGCCCGCGGTGCTTGAGTTCGCGCGAGCAGTGCGCGACGGCCACGAGCTTGGCGGCCAGCGCGGTGTCGATGCCGGCCTCGTGCGCCACGATCTCGGCCTCGAGCGCGCCATCGGGATAGTCGAACTCCAGCGCCGCGAAGCGCTGGCGCGTCGAGGGCTTGAGGTCCTTGGCGCTGCTCTGGTAGCCGGGGTTGTACGACACCACGAGCTGGAAGTCGGGGTGCGCGCGCACCAGCTCGCCCTTCTTGTCGAGCGGCAGGATGCGGCGCGCGTCGGTCAGCGGATGGATCACCACCGTCGTGTCCTGTCGCGCCTCCACCACCTCGTCGAGGTAGCAGATGCCGCCATGGCGCACCGCCAGCGTCAGCGGCCCGTCGTGCCAGGCTGTGCCGTCGGCGTCGAGCAGGTAGCGCCCGACCAGGTCGGAGGCCGTCATGTCCTCGTTGCAGGCCAGCGTCACCAACGGCCGGCCCAGCGACCACGCCATGTGCTCGACGAAGCGCGTCTTGCCGCAGCCGGTCGGCCCCTTGAGGATCAGCGGCATGCGGTGGCGCCAGGCCTGCCGGTACAGCGCCACCTCGTTGCCCGCGGGCCGGTAGAAGGGCTCGGACTCGATGCGCCAGGCCGCGAGCGGATCGTGCACGGGTGCGTTCATGGCGTGGCGAGCAGTTCCCGCAGGGCGTCGTCGATGAAGCGGGTGTCCACCGGGCTGCTGCCGCCGCCCGCGAAGTGGCCCCACACGCCCGGGATCGGCCGGTACTCGGCGTTCGGCATCTGCGCCACCTCCCATTCGTTGTCGGCGGCCGGAAAGTACAGGTCGCGCTCGGCCGGCATCACGATCGCGCGTGCGCGGATCGCGCCCAGCGCCTTCTTGAAGTCGCCGCCGAACACCGGGTTGGCGCTGATGTCGCCGTGCTGCCACGACCACAGCATCGCGAGCAGGTTGTTCGCATCCTTCTTCAGGAAGAAGCCCTCCCAGTAGCCGACCAGGAAGTCCTCGAGCGAGCTGAAGCCCAGTTCGCGCCACAGCTCCTGCCGGTAGAAGGGCTGCGACAGGCCCCAGCCCGCATAGACGCGTCCCACCGCGCGCAGCCCGCGCGTCGGCGGCGTCGTGTACCAGCCGCCGTTCCAGGCCGCGTCGCTGGTGAGCGCCGCCTTCACGCCCTCGAGGAACACGATGTTGTGCGGCGCCGTCCTGGCCGAGCCGCAGAAGGGCGCGATGCGCTCGACCATCTCGGGGTAGAGGCAGCCCCACTGGTTGGTCTGCTGCGCGCCCATCGACCAGCCCACCACCAGCGCGATGCGCTCGATGCCGAACTGCTCGGTCACCAGCCGGTGCTGCAGCCTCACGTTGTCGTAGAGCGTCACGCGGGGGAAGCGCGCCAGGTCGTAGGGCGGCGGCGTATTGCTCGGCGAGGACGACAGGCCGTTGCCCAGCATGTTGGGCACGATGATGAAGTACTTCGCCGGGTCGAGCGCCATGCCCTCGCCGATCAGCCACTCGTTGTCGTGGTGCTGGCCCGAGTACCAGGTCGGGTAGACGACGACGTTGCTCTTGTCGGCATTCAGCGTGCCGTAGGTCTTGTAGGCGAGCTTCGCGCCGCGCAGGGTGGCGCCCCGCTGCAGCACGACGTCGCCGAGCTCGAAGATCTGGTGATCCATGGGGCGGCGCTTCAGCGGTGCTTGGCCGGCTCGTTCGGAATCCCCTCGATCGGGCACTCGGGCGTGCCCACGGTGCTGCGCGTGAACGACTCCACCCTCTCGCGCGTGCCCTCGGGGTCGTTGATCCACTGGGTGTAGAAGTTGTAGGGGCAGGTCGCCACGCCCTTGTCGCCGTCGCCCGAGTTGATGGTGCCGGTGTAGCCGCGGTGCACCAGCTTGAACAGGTGGTTCTGCGACTGGCCGTTGCGCCGCGCGTCGCGGATCAGGCTCATCGAGAGCTCGGCGTAGTTGATGCCCATCTCCTCCTCGCCGCATTCGCCGAGCGTGCGGCCGTCGAAGCCGATCAGCGCCGAGTGGCCGAAGTACGAGTACACGCCGTCGAAGCCGGCCGCGTTGGCCACTGCCACGTAAGTGTTGTTCATGAAGGCCATGGCCTTCGACACCAGGATCTGCTGTTCCTTGGCCGGGTACATGTAGCCCTGGCAGCGAATGATGAGCTCGGCGCCGCGCATCGCGCAGTCGCGCCAGATCTCGGGGTAGTTGCCGTCGTCGCAGATGATCAGGCTCATCTTCATGCCCTTCGGGCCTTCGCTGACGTAGGTGCAGTCGCCCGGGTACCAGCCCTCGATCGGCACCCACGGCATGATCTTCCTGTACTTCTGGACGATCTCGCCCTGGTTGTTCATGAGGATCAGCGTGTTGTAGGGCGCCTTGTTCGGATGCTCCTCGTGGCGCTCGCCGGTCAGCGAGAACACGCCCCAGACGTTGGCGCGCCGGCAGGCGTCGGCGAAGATCGCGGTCTCCTCGCCGGGCACCGAGGCGGCCGTGTCGTACATCTCCTTGGCGTCGTACATGATCCCGTGCGTGGAGTACTCGGGAAAGATCACCAGGTCCATGCCCGGCAGGCCTTTCTTCATGCCGACCAGCATCTCGCCGATCTTGCGCGCGTTGTCGAGCACCTCGGCCTTGGTGTGAAGGCGGGGCATCTTGTAGTTGACGACCGCGACGCCGACGCAATCGTTGCTGCTCGAAATATCACCATGTCTCATGACGCTGCTCCTGAAGGGGTGGTTGGGAAGGGAAGGGGTTCAGACAGTGAGGAAAGAGCGGACCTTGTCCTGGTCGAGCGTGGCGCGCGCCTCGTCGTGCACCAGGCGGCCGCGGTCGATCACGAGGAAGCGGTCGGCCAGCGCGAGCGCGAAGCTCAGCACCTGCTCCGACACCACGATCGCGAAGCCGCGCTCGGCGCGCAGCACGTTCAGCGTCTGCGCGATCTCCTTGATGATCGAAGGCTGGATGCCCTCGGTGGGCTCGTCGAGGATCAGCACCTTGGGCTCGGAGATCAGCGCGCGCGCGATCGCCAGCATCTGCTGCTGGCCGCCCGAGAGGTTGCCGGCCTTGCGCAGCCGCATGTCCTGCAGCACCGGGAAGAAGCGGTAGAGGTAGTCGGGCACCGTGCGGTGGCCCGAGCGCGCGGCGCCCGAGAGGATGTTCTGCTCCACCGTGAGGTGCGGGAACACCATGCGCCCCTGCGGCACGAAGGCCAGGCCCTGCGCCACGCGCTGGTGGCTCGGCAGCCGGGTGAGCTCGGTGCCGTTCAGGCGGATGCTGCCGCCGCGCGCGGGCAAGAGGCCGATCAGCGACTTCAGCAGCGTGGTCTTGCCCATGCCGTTGCGGCCCATGACGGCGACCGCCTCGTCGGGCGCGACGCGCAGCGAGACATCGTGGATCACGTGCGACTCGCCGTAGGCGACATCGAGTGCGGAGACTTCGAGCATGCGGTGGGCTCCTTCAATGGCCGAGGTAGACGTCGATCACGCGCGGGTCGGCCTGCACCTCGGCGGCCGTGCCCTCGCTGAGCAGCCGGCCCTGGTGCAGCACGGTCACGCGGTGCGCGATGCGCTTGACGAAATCCATGTCGTGCTCGATCACCACCACCGACTTGCCCACCGAGATGCGGCGCAGCAGGTCGCCGGTCTGCTCGCGCTCGCGCGGGCTCATGCCGGCCACGGGCTCGTCGAGCAGCAGCAGCTCAGGCTCCTGCATCAGCAGCATCCCGATCTCGAGCCACTGCTTCTGGCCGTGGCTCAACTGGCCCGCGCGGCGGTCGAGGCGCTCGAGCAGGAACACCTCGGCGGCCATCGCCTCGATGCGCTCGCGCAGCGCGCGGGTGCGGCGGAAGCTCAGCGACTGCCACAGGCCGTGCATGCGCGGCAGCGAGATCTCGAAGTTCTCGAGCACCGTGAGGTCCTCGTAGACCGAGGGCGTCTGGAACTTGCGGCCCACGCCGGCGCGCACGATCTCGTGCTCGTTCATGCGGCCCAGGTCCTGGCCGTTGAACAGCACCCGGCCCGCGCTGGGCCGGGTCTTGCCGCAGACCATGTCGAGCAGCGTGGTCTTGCCCGCGCCGTTCGGGCCGATGATCACGCGCAGCTCGTTGCGCTCGACCGAGAGGCTCAGGCCGTCGACCGCCTTGAAGCCGTCGAAGGAGACCGTGAGGTCCTCGACGCGCAGGATCTGCTCGTTCGAGGGCGGCACGGCCGAGGCCGCCTGCGGCAGGCCGCCGTTGGGCATCGCCAGGGTCGCGTTCATGGCGCGGCCTCCGCGCCGCGGCGGCGCAGCAGCTTCTCGCCCAGGCCCGCCAGGCCGTTCGGCATCGCCCACACCACGAGGATGAAGACCGCGCCGAGGAAGTAGAGCCAGCCCTCGGGGAAGGTCTCCGACAGGTAGGACTTGAGGAAGCCGATCAAGAGCGCGCCGATCACCGCGCCGGGAATCGAGAGCCGCCCGCCCACGGCCGCGTAGATCACCATCTCGACCGAGGCCACCACGCCGATCACGCCGGGCGCGATCAGCCCCACCTGCAGGCTGTAGAAGGCGCCGCCGATGGCCGACAGCAGGGCCGCCACCGCGAACACGAAGGCCTTCATGTGCGCCGTGTTGTAGCCGCTGAAGCGCACGCGGTCCTCGCGGTCGCGGATGGCGATCAGGATCTTGCCGAAGCGGCTGCGCACGATCAGCAGCGCGCCCACCATGGCGAGCGCGACGGCCGCCACCTCGATGAAGTACATCGTCCGCTTGGCCGCGTCGCCCGCGATGTCCCACCCCAGCAGGGTGCGGAAGTCGGTGATGCCGTTGGCGCCGCCGGTGTCGCCCTGCTGGCCGATCACCACCACGGTGAGCGTGAGCGCGAGCGACAGCGTGACGATCGCGAAGTACACGCCGCTCACGCGCCGCTTGAAGATCGCGTACGAGAACACGTAGGCGAGCAGGGCGGGGATCGCGAGGATGCCGACCAGGGTCCAGCCCAGCGAGTGGAAGGGGATCCACCACGAGGGCAACTGCTCGACGCTGCTCCAGACCATGAAGTCCGGCAGCTCGGGCGCCGAGGCCTCGAGCTTGAGGAACATCGCCATCATGTAGCCGCCGAGGCCGAAGAACAGGCCCTGGCCCAGGCTCAGCACGCCGCCGTAGCCCCAGGTCAGCACCACGCCGATCGCGACGAAGGCGAAGGCCAGGTACTTGCTCACGAGGTTGAGGCGGAACGGATCGAGCGTGGCCGGCAGCACCACGGCCAGCAGCAGCACGGCCGCCAGCCCGACGAGGTCGCCGCGGCGTTGGGGAGAAAGCTTCGTGCCCATGCGCTCAGCTCCTCGAGCGGGTCGCGAACAGCCCGTTGGGCCGCACGTAGAGCACCGCGATCACCAGCAGCAGGATCGTGGCCTTGGCCATCGAGCCGCTCATCAGGTACTCGAGCCAGGTCTGCGACTGCGCGATGGCGAAGCCCGAGAGCGCGGTGCCGATCAGGCTCTGCACGCCGCCGAACACCACCACGATGAAGGAGTCGACGATGTAGAGCTGGCCGGTGCCGGGGTTGGTCGAGCCGATCATCGTGAACACCGCGCCCGCAATGCCCGCCAGGCCCGCGCCCAGTGCGAAGGTCAGCGCATCGACGCGCTGCGTGTCGATGCCGACCGCGCCCGCGATCGCGCGGTTCTGCGTCACCGCGCGCACCTTCAGGCCCCAGGAGGTGCGGTAGAGCAGCAGGTAGACGCCGATGGCGACGATGGCCGTGAGCCCCACGATGAACAGGCGCGTGAGCGGCAGCTGGATGCCCGGCGTCGGTTCCCACGCGCCGGCGAGCCAGGAGGCCAGCGGCACGCTGACTTCCTGCGCGCCGAACAGCGAGCGGTAGGCCTGCTGCAGCATGAGGCTCAGGCCCCAGGTCGCGAGCAGGGTGTCGAGCGGCCGGTCGTAGAAGAAGCGGATGAAGCCGCGCTCCAGCACATAGCCGAACGCGAAGGTCACGGCGAACGCGAACGGAATCGCGGCGAACAGGTAGAGGTCCATGAAGCCCGGCGCGTAGTGCTCGAAGAAGCGCGACGCCAGGTAGGTCATGTAGGCACCGAGCGCCATCAGCTCGCCGTGCGCCATGTTGATGACGCCCATCAGGCCGAACACGATGGCCAGCCCGATCGCCATCAGAAGCAGGATGGTGAACAGGCTCACGCCGTTGAACACCTGCATCACCGCGATGTCGAAGTTCATCGCGCTCAGACCTTCGGGAACGGGTTGGGCTCGACCAGCTGCGGCGATTCCCAGACGATGTCGAACTGCCCGTCGGGCCGCGCGCGGCCCACGCGCACCTTCTTCCACACGTGGTGGTTGGTGGCGTGCACGCGCACCGTGCCCTCGGGCGCCTCGATCTCCACGCCCGCGGCGGCGGCCGTGACCTTGTCGACCTCGAAGGACTTGGCCTTCTCCACCGCCAGCTTCCAGAGGTAGACGCTGTTGTAGGCCACCTCCATCGGGTCGCCGATCACGCGGTCCTGGCCGTACTTGGCCTTGAAGGCCTTCACGAACTTCTCGTTGGCCGGCGACTTGATGCTCTGGAAGTAGCCCATGCAGGCGTAGTAGCCCGCGGCGTTGTCCTTGCCGATGCCCTCGATCTCGTTCTCCGACACCACGGTCGACAGCAGCACCTGCTTCGTGCCGTCGAGCCCGGCCGCGCGCAGCTGCTTGTAGAAGGCCACGTTCGAGCCGCCGACCACCGTGCTGTAGATGCAGTCGGGCTTGGCGGCCTTGATCTTGTTGATGATCGAGGAGAACTCGGTGTGGCCCAGCGGCGCGTATTCCTCGCCGAGCACCTTGCCGCCGGCCTTGGCGATCGCGGGCTTGGCGATCTTGTTGCAGGTGCGCGGATAGATGTAGTCCGAGCCCACGAGGAAGAAGTTCTTGCCCTTCTCGCGCGCCATCCATTCGACCGCCGCGATCACCGACTGCGTGGCTTCCTGCGAGGGATAGAACACGCGCTTGTCCTGCTCCTGGCCCTCGTAGTAGGTGGGGTAGAACAGCAGGCCCTTGGCCTGGGCGAGCACCGGCAGCAGCGCCTTGCGCGAGGCCGAGGTGTAGCAGCCGATGATGGCCGCCACCTTGTCGCGCTCGAGCAGCTTGCGCGCCTTCTCGGCGAACACCGGGTTCTCGCTCGCGCCGTCTTCCACCACGGCCTCGATCTTCTTGCCGAGCACGCCGCCGGCGGCGTTGATCTCCTCGATCGCGAGCTTCTCGGCGTCGACCAGCGAGGCCTCGGCGATCGCGATCGTGCCCGAGAGCGAATGCAGCAGCCCGAGCTTCACCGTGCCGCCGTCCTGCGCGAAGGCCAGCGGCGCCATGCCGCCCGCGGCGCCCAGCACGATCATCGAGCCGCCGGTCTTCACGATCTGGCGGCGGTTGAAAGCGTTCGTCATGTCAAATTCCTTTGTGGTTGTGCGAGTCGTCAGGAAGATCCGACCTTCGGAACCGCGCTCGGGGTGTCTCCTCCCGCCACGCGGCCCTGCAAACGGGCGCTTCGTCGCCAGTGCCTTTGCTTCGGGCAAAGCTCCGCCAGCGGATGCATGCATCCGTTTCGACGAAAGCCCTGTTGCGACCGAAAAAACAAAAAGGCCCGAACCGGTGTTCAAACCGATTCGGGCCTTGTTGCCCGACACCTCGCTGGCAGCATTGGCAGCGGGCGTCGCATGACTGGTAACGATTGCTCGTTGCGGCGGATTCTTCTCAACCCGCGCCGGTCTGCAAATACGTTGTTGTGCGGATTGGCGGGCTGGCGGGGACTGTGCTATTTGCGCGCACAGGCGCGCCTGGGGTCGCTTTGCGCGGGGTCAGCGCGGCCTGGCGAAGTCCGCGTCGATCCAGGCCGAGGCGCTGGTGGCGCTGAGCTTGAACGAGGCCGGCACGTTCACGCGCGCGAGCTCGCTGTCGTCGGCCTCGTCGAAGGCGCTCAGCGTGGCCGAGGGGTTGTCCTCGTCGGGCACGATGGCCAGCGTGACGCGGATGCGCCGGTCGCCGGCGCTCACGGTCACGCTGCGGTTGAGCGTGGCGTGCAGCTGCTGCTCGTGGCGGCGGATCACCTCGGCCGCGGTCTTCACCAAGGTGGAGAAGGCGGGGCCGTCGAGCGGCTTGGGGTTCTTCTTGTCGCGGCCCATGGTCCAGGGGCCGACCAGCGCGGGCTCGGGGTCGCCATGGCGCGTCATCTCGACGGCCCAGCCGTCGTCTTCCTCGTTCTTGATGATGCGGGCGGTCCAGCGCTCGTCGCGCCAGAGGCGGTCCTGTTGCAGCGGGAGGATGTCGTCGGATTCGGTGGTCGGGGTCGTGTCGGTCATTCGGAGGCGGAGGTTCTTGCGCGTGCCATTGTCCCCTGGCCGGCGATGTAGGCCTGCAGCCCCTCGGCCAGCGCGTCGAAGGTGACGCGGCAGCGCGGGCTCGCGCGCAGGTCCTCGTGCATCGTGACCCAGGTCTCGAGCTTCAGCGACAGCGCGCGCGGCAGCAGCCGCACCAGCGCCGGGCCGCGCCGCGCCAGCGCGACCTGGCACACGCCGATGCCGGCGCCGGCGCGTATCAGCGCCATCTGCGCGAGGTCGCTGTCGGTGCGCAGCGAGAAGGCGTCGCGCGTGAAGCCCTTGAAGGACTTGATCGCGTCGCGCACGAAGGCCGTGGGCTGGTCGTAGCCGATCAGCGTGTGGCGCATGAGCTCCTCGGCCGTGCGCGGCGTGCCGTGGCGCGCGAGGTAGTCGGGATGGGCATGGAAGCCCAGTTCGATGTCGCCGATGCGGCGCGCCACCAGCTGCTCCTGGCGCGGGCGCACCATGCGCACCGCGATGTCGGCCTCGCGCCGCAGCAGGTCCTGCACGCGGTTGGTCGACACCAGCTCGACCTTGAGCGCGGGATGAGCCTCGCGCAGCCTCGCCACGATCGGCGGCAGCACCTCCACCGCGACCACCTCGCTGGTCGACACCCGCACCACGCCGCGCACGCCTTCGCCCTGGCCGCTGGCCGCGCGCTGCAGCGAGGCGGCCGTGCTCTCCATGGCCTCGGCATGCGTGCGCAGCGCCAGCGCCACCTCGGTGGGCAGCAGCCCGACCTGCGAGCGCGTGAAGAGCACCACCTCGAGCGCCTCCTCGAGCGCCGCGACGTGGCGCCCGACGGTGGGCTGCGTGATGCCGAGCGCGCGCGCCGCGCCCGAGAGGGAGCCCTCGCGCAGCACGCCGAGGAAGGAGCGGTAGAGCTCCCAGCTGATGGTCCAGGTCATACATAAATGTATGGCCGATGGCTCATGTTCGGCAATTCCATTTGAACCCCGGCCTGCCCAGAATTCATCCATCGATCACTGTTCTGGAGATGTTTCATGGCAAGCAACGACACGGTTCTGGTTCTGGGCGCGACGGGTGGCGTCGGCGGCGAGATGGCGCGCCAGCTGCGCGACGCGGGGTGGCGGGTGCGCGCGATGAAGCGCGGCGCGGTGTCGGAGCGGCGCGACGGCATCGACTGGGTGGGCGGCGACGCGATGGAGGCGCGCGACGTGCGCGAGGCCGCGCGCGGCTGCGCCGTCATCGTGCATGCGGTCAATCCGCCCGGCTACCGCCGCTGGTCGGAGCTGGTGCTGCCGATGCTCGACCACACGATCGCCGCCGCCAAGGCCGAGGGCGCGACCATCGTGCTGCCCGGCAACGTCTACAACTACGGCGCCGACGCCTTCCCGCTGCTGGCCGAGGATGCGCCCCAGCATCCGGCCACGCGCAAGGGCGCGATCCGGGCCGAGATGGAGCGCCGCCTCGAACTGGCGAGCCGCGAGGGCGCGCGCGTGCTGATCGTGCGCGCCGGCGACTTCTTCGGCCCGAAGGCCGGCAACAACTGGTTCTCGCAGGGCTTGGTGAAGGCGGGGCAGCCGGTCAGGGGCGTGAGCTATCCCGGCGACGCCGGCGTCGGCCACCTGTGGTCGTACCTGCCCGACGTGGCCCGCACCATGGTCGAGCTGCTGGCGCGGCGCGACCGGCTCGAGCCCTTCGCCAGCTTCCACATGGCGGGCCACTGGGATGCCGACGGCACGCGCATGGCCGATGCCATCCGGCGCGTGGTGGCGCGCCGCACCGGCACGCAGGTGCGCGTGTCGGCCTTCCCGTGGTGGCCGCTGCTGCTGGCCTCGCCCTTCGTCGCCACCTTCCGCGAGCTGCGCGAGATGCGCTACCTGTGGCGCACGCCCGTGGCCATGGACAACGCGAAGCTGGTGGCGCTGCTCGGCCGCGAGCCGCACACGCCGCTCGACGAGGCGGTCGAGGCCGCGCTCGAAGGCATGGGTTGCCTGCAGGCAGCGTCGCGCGCGGCGCTGGCCTGAGCGCTGCGCGAGGGCGTCGTTTTCTCGACGATCGGGCCGGGATGCTGATAGCCTGAGGTGCCGCGCTCAGCCATCGCAACCCAGCCCTTCTCGCCATGCCCGACTTCCGCTCGCCCGAATTCCTGATCGGCCACGTGCAGCACACGCTCGCGTTCTACGACGGCCGCAGCCTCGATCCGCACGGCGGCTTCTTCCACTTCTTCAAGGACGACGGCACGGTCTACGACCGCCGCACGCGCCACCTGGTGAGCAGCACGCGCTTCGTCTTCAACAACGCCACCGCCTGGCGCCGCTTCGGCCGGCCCGAGCACCTGGCGGCGACGCGCCACGGCCTCGCGTTCCTGCACCGCGCCCATGCGCATCCGCAAGGCGGCTACCTGTGGGAGCTCGACTGGCACGAGGGCCGCGCGCAGGTGCGCGACGACACCCACTACTGCTATGGCCTGGCCTTCGTGCTGCTCGCGCATGCGCATGCCGCGATGGCCGGCGTGGACGAGGCACGCGCGGGCATCGAGAGCACCTGGCAGTTGCTCGAACGGCATTTCTGGGAGCCGCGCCATCAGCTCTATGCGAACGAAGCCACTGCCGACTGGACCGTGTCTCCCTACCGCGGCCAGAACGCCAACATGCATGCCTGCGAGGCGATGATGGCGGCCTTCGAGGCCACGGGCGACGCGAAGTACCTGGACCGCGCGGCGACGCTGGCGCAGGCGATCGCGCTGCGCCAGGCCGACCTGACCGGGGGCAGGGTCTGGGAGCACTTCCACGAGGACTGGTCGGTCGATGCCGACCACAACCGCGGCAACCGCGCCGACATCTTCAAGCCCTGGGGCTTCCAGACCGGCCACCTGACCGAGTGGGCCAAGCTGCTGTTGCAGCTCGAGGGCCTGCTCGCCGGCCGGGGCGTGGCGACGGGCTGGATGCTGCCGCGCGCGCAGTCGCTGTTCGAGGCGGCGATGCGCCACGGCTGGGACGCCGAGTTCGGTGGCCTGGTCTACGGCTTCGATCCCGCGGGCGCGCTCTACGACGGCGACAAGTACTTCTGGGTGCAGGCCGAGAGCTTCGCGGCCGCCGCGCTGCTCGCGGTGCGCACCGGCGAGCCGCGCTACTGGGACTGGTACGACCGGATCTGGGACTACGCCTGGCGGCACATGGTCGATCACGAGCATGGCGCCTGGTTTCGCATCCTGTCGCGCCACAACCGCAAGCTCAGCGACGAGAAGAGCCCGGCCGGCAAGACCGACTACCACACGATGGGCGCCTGCCACGACGTGCTGCGCGCGCTCGGCGCCTGAAGCAACTCAGAACACCGACAGCCCGGTGCGCGCCACGAACATCTCGAGCGCCTTCATGCCCAGCAGCGAGTTGCCGGTGGCATCGAGCGCGGGCGACCACACGCTGAGCGTGAGCCGGTCGGGTACCACGGCCACGATGCCGCCGCCCACGCCGCTCTTGCAGGGCAGGCCGATCGAGAAGGCCACGTCGCCCGCGGCGTCGTAGGTGCCGCAGGTGAGCATCAGCGCGTTGATGCGCCGGGTCTGGCGCTCGCTGGTGATCGCGGCCTCGCCGTCGATCGGGTGCGCGCCGTCGCGGCACAGGTAGCCGGCGGCGCGCGCGAGCTGGCGGCAGCTCATGCGCAGCGCGCACTGGTGGAAGTAGGTGTCGAGCACCTCGGTCACGTCGTTGTCGAGCTTGCCGAAGCTCTTCATGAAGTTGGCCAGCGCCACGTTGCGAAAGCCGGTCTCGGCCTCCGAGCGCGCGACCTCCTCGTCGAAGCCCACGGGCTCGCCGGCCAGGCTGGCCATGAGCGCGAGGATGCGCGCCTTGGCGCTGCCGCCCTCGGTGCGCGCATGGCTCACGAGCCGGTCGGCGACCGCGATCGCGCCGGCATTGATGAAGGGATTGCGCGGCTTGCCCTGCTCGTTCTCGAGCTGCACCAGCGAGTTGAACGGATTGCCCGAGGGCTCGCGGCCGATGCGCTCCCACAGCGCGTCGCCGACGGCCTGCATGGCGAGCGTGAGCGTGAACAGCTTGGACACGCTCTGGATCGAGAACGGCGTGTCGGCATCGCCGGCCGCCGCCTCCTCGCCGTCGCAGGTGCGCAGCGCGATGCCGAACTGCCGCGCGTCGACGCGCGCGAGCGCCGGGATGTAGCTGGCCACCGTGCCGGCCTGGCCCAGCAGCGGTTGCATCGCGGCCGCGATCTCGTCGAGCACGGGCTGGAAGCGGGTGGATGTCGCCATGTCGCTCGTTCCTTCAGGCGCGGCGCGCGCCGCCGCGATTGACCAGCACGATGCCCACCGCCACGCCGGCCAGCGCCACCACCAGCTGCGGCGTGAGCGGCTCGGACAGCAGCAGCACGCCGAACACCAGCGCGAACAGCGGCGTGAGGAAGGTGAAGGAGGACATCTGCGTGGCCGGGTAGTGGCGCAGCATCCACATCCACGCGAGGTAGCTCGCGAAGGCGCCGATCACGGTCTGCAGCGCGATCGAGCTCCAGGCCCAGGCCGAGTAGTGCGTGCCCCAGGTCTCGCCGAGCAAGAGCGAGATCACGGGGCAGACCGCGGCCGTGACGGCAACTTGGTAGAACAGCGTCTTCTCGGCGCTCGCGGTGGCGAGCCGGGTGGCGCGCAGGGTCAGCGTGGTCAGGCCCCACAGCATGCCGGCGGCGAGCGCCAGCGCATCGCCGCGCAGTTGCGACGAGGAGGTATGGCCGAAGCCTTCGCTGAAGGCCAGCACCACGGCCGCGAAGGCGATCGCGAGCCCGGCCCACTGCAGCCCGCGCAGCCGCTCGGCCGGCACCCAGCGCGGCAGGAACAGCGAAACCCAGAACGGCGCCGTGTAGAGGAACACCGTGAGCCGCGAGGCGCTGGTGAGTTGCAGGCCCAGGTAGATGCCCGCGAACTCGCCGGCGAACAGCAGCCCCGCGAGCAGGCCGCCGGGCAGCGTGCCGTCGCGCTCGAACAGCGGCACCTTGCGCCAGGCGCACCACAGCCCCAGCAGCACGACCGCGCCGGCCATGCGCATCGAGGCCTGCCACATCGGCGGCACCTCGGCCACGGTGGTCTTGATGAGGATCTGCTGCAGGCCCCAGAAGGCGCAGCAGACGACGAGCAGGCCGATGGCGAGCGCGTCGAGGTGGGTTTTTCTCTGGATCATCTGTTGTTCGTTCTTCGCAAGGCGGCCCGCCCGCATCGCGCGGCGGCGCCGACGATCCTAGCGCGCGGGCGCTTCCCCGCTACCATCCGGGTTTCGTTCCCGGGTACCGCCCCTCCCGTTCCTGGTTCCGCATCCGGTATAGATGCGGGGCCCGGGAGGCATGCATGGGCATGCGGAATTTCTCGTGGCTGCTGCTCGCGGCCAGCATCGCGGCGGAGGTCGTCGGAACCCTCGCGCTGCGTCACGCCGACGGCTTCACGCGCGCACTGCCCTCGGCCGTGGTGGCGGCGGCCTATGCGCTCGCGATCTGGCTCATGGCGCTGGCGGTGCGGCAGCTCGAGGTCGGCCTGGCCTATGCGGTCTGGGCCGGCGCCGGCACCGCGCTGATCGCCGTCTGCGGCGTCTTGCTGTTCGGCGAAGCGGTCACGCTCGCGCGCTGCCTCGGCGTGGCGATGATCGTGCTCGGCGTGGTCGTGCTCCACCTCGACCCGCGCTGACTCGACCCGCCCCGAGGCTTCAGCGCCCCGCGACCGGGTACGGCGGCTTGCCGCGCGTGCCCACCATCAGGTCGGGCACCACTGCCTCGACGTCGGGCAGCGCGCGCGCCGCGCGTTCGAGCTGGCGCGCCAGCGCGGGCGAGGGCACGCAGCCCTGCAGGTAGACCCAGCGCCGCTGCACCATGACCCACACGCTGCCCCGGCGCACACCCGGCACCGCCTCGAGCGCGGCGCGCACCTTGGGCGCGAGCGGCTTGTCGTAGCGGTAGGCGTTGCTGTCGCTGCATTTGCCCGCGAGCCAGCAGCTGGTGCCGCGCTCGAGCCGCGAATGGATCTGGATGCGGCGCTCCTCGGCCGTGTAGAACGGGCCTTCGGGTTCGGGGCAGCCCGGCAGTCCGGCCGAGACGCGGAAGAAGGGATCGTCGAACCAGTTCTGCTTGAGCGGCGCGGCGGCGTCCTGTGCGCTCGCCGCATGCGGCGCGGCCACGGCGCACAGCAGGGCGAGCACCGGCGCCGCGTGCTTCACAAGGGATGTTCCGTGTAGAAGCGGCCGCCGTGGAACAACAGCGGCGAGGCGCCGGCGTCGTGGCTGCAGCGCTCCACCTCGCCGACGAAGATCACGTGGTCGCCCTCGTCGTAGCGGCTGCGGTTGAAGCACTCGAAGCTCGCCGCGGCGCCCGCGAGCACCGGCGCGCCGCCCAGGCCCTCGGTGAAGTCCACGTCGGCCCAGCGGTCGATGTCCTTGGTGGCGAAGCGCTCGGCCAGCGTCTTCTGGCTGGCCGCGAGGATGTTCACCGTGTAGTGCGAGCCGGCCCGCAGCGCGGCCATCGAGGCGGCGCTGCGCGACAGGCTCCAGAGCACCAGCGGCGGCGACAGCGAGACCGAATTGAAGGAATTGGCGGTGAGCCCGACCAGCGTGCCGTTGGCCGCGCGTGCCGTGACGATGGTCACGCCGGTGGCGAACATGCCGAGCGCCGCGCGGAATTCAGCGGACGAGAAGGTGGGCGGCTGGGCGCTGCGCAAGGTGGTCACGAAAGAGCGGGAACGGTGGAGGGCAGGGGCCTATTCTGGCGCACCCGTCTTTCCCGCCCCCGGCGCGGCCGACATCACCTCGGTCACGAAGCGGGTGTAGGCCGCCGCGGCCGGCGAGGGCGTGCGGCCCGCGAGCGTGACCAGGCCGTAGTGGGTGCGCATGCCTTCGAGGCCCGCGATGGGCAATGGCACCAGCGGCTGGGTCTCGTGGCGGAAGGCCGGCGCATCGGGCGCGAGCACCACGGCGCGCGCCGTGAGCGCGAGATGGCGCAGGGTGCCGGTGTCGTCGCAGACCAGGTTGAACACGCCGCGGCCGGCGCGCTTCGCCTGGCGTTCGAACTGCGCTGCTACGCGCGCCGGCAGCTTCGGGCCGGCGACCGGGTAGTCCATCGCCTGCTCGAGCGTGACCGAGGCCAGCTTGCGCAGCGGATGGCGCGGCTGCACGAAGAACGAGACCGGCACGTCGGGCAGCCGCATGGTCTCGAGGCCGCCCTGGCGCGCGAGGTCGCGCGTGTCGGCGATGAACAGGTCGATCTCGCGCCGGTGCAGCCGCTCGGCCAGGGTGGCGGTGTCGGCCACCTCGGTGCGCACCGAGAGCTGCGGATGGCGCTGCACCAGCAAGGTCAGCGCCGCGCGCCCGAGCATGCCGGCCGCGAACGGCCCCAGGCCCACCTGCAGGCTGCCGGCGGCCAGGCCCTCGAGCTGCAGCACGTCCTCCTTGAGCTGGCGCGCGTCGATGAGCAGTTCGCGGGCGCGCGCCAGCACCAGCTCGCCGGCCTGCGTGAAGCGCACCGTGCCGTAGGCGCGGTCGATCAGCCGGACCTGCAGGCCCTCCTCGAGCGCCTCGATGCTGCGCGAGAGCGCGGGCTGCGAGAGGTGCGAGGCCTGGGCCGCGCGGCCGAAGCTGCCCTGCTCGGCGAGGGCGACGAGGTGCTGGAGCTGGCGCAGCTGCATCGTGATCTTGTGTTTTTCTTCAAATCGATCGACATATTTTGCATTTGCCAATGGTTTGGGGGCTGCCCAGAATCGCGCCACTTTCCAGCTTCCAGCTTCGCGCCAGGCCGCACCATGCATCTCCTCCCCGTCCTTTCACGCGCGCATCGCGCCGCCGCCGCCTGCGCCGCGCTGGCCTGCGCCACGGCCTTTGCGCAGCCGGCAGTGCCCCTCGCGCCCAAGCCGCCGGAGCCCGCCACGCTGGCCGCCAATGCCGAGTTCGCGAAGACGCTGCCCTTCGCCGACCGGCGCGATTTCGAGGACGCGATGCGCGGCTTCATCGGCACCGTGCCCGACGCGCTGGTGCCCGGCGCCGGCGAGCGCCCGGCATGGAGCATGAAGCCCTACGGCTTCCTGCAGGCCGACGCGCCGGCCGACAGCGTCAATCCGAGCCTGTGGCGCCAGGCGCAGCTCAATGCGATCCATGGGCTGTTCCGCGTGACCGACCGGGTCTACCAGGTGCGCGGCTTCGACATCGCGAACATGACCATCGTCGAGGGCGACAGCACGCTGATCGTGATCGACCCGCTGCTCGCCGCCGAGACCGCGCGCGCCGCGCTCGCGCTGTACTACCAGCACCGGCCGCGCAAGCCGGTCGGCACCGTGGTCTACACGCACGGCCACGCCGACCACTTCGGCGGCGTCAAGGGCGTGGTCGACGAGGCCGACGTGGCGGCCGGCAAGGTGCAGGTGATCGCGCCCTCGGGCTTCATGGAGACCGCGGTGGCCGAGAACATCCTCGCGGGCAATGCGATGAGCCGGCGCTCGCAGTACCAGTTCGGCTCGCTGCTGCCGCCGGGCGTGCGCGGCCAGGTCGACACCGGGCTGGGCAAGGCGCTGGCGCGCGGCACCGTCACGCTGATCGCGCCCACCGCCACCATCGACAAGCCGACCGAGGAGCGCACCATCGACGGCGTGCAGTTCGTGTTCCAGCTCGTGCCGGGCTCGGAGGCGCCGTCCGAGATGCTGATGTACCTGCCGCAGTTCCGCGTGCTCAACATGGCCGAGGACGTGACGCACACCATGCACAACCTCTACACCATCCGCGGCGCCGAGGTGCGCGACGGCAGCCTGTGGTCGAAGTACATCGACCAGGCGCGCGTGGCCTTCGGCGACAGGACCGACGTGCTGATCGCGCAGCACCACTGGCCCACCACGGGGCGCGAGCGCATCGTCGAGCTGCTGAAGAAGCAGCGCGACATGTACAAGTTCATCAACGACCAGTCGCTGCGGCTGCTCAACCACGGCTACACCGCGGCCGACATCGCCGAGACCCTGCGCATGCCAGCGAGCCTCGAACAGGAATGGTCGGCGCGCGGCTACTACGGCACCCTGCGGCACAACGCGAAGGCGGTCTACCAGAAGTACCTGGGCTGGTACGACGCCAATCCCGCCAACCTGAATCCGCTGCCGCCCGTGGCCCAGGCCCGCAAGACGGTGGAGTACATGGGCGGCGCCGAGGCGGTGATCGCGCGCGCCCGCGGCGATTTCGCCAGGGGCGAGTACCGCTGGGTCGCGAGCGCGATGAGCCAGGTGGTCTATGCCGATCCCTCGAACCGCGCGGCGCGCGAGCTCGGCGCCGACGCGCTCGAGCAGCTGGGCTACCAGTCGGAGGCCGGCACTTGGCGCAGCGCCTACCTGGTGGGCGCGATGGAGCTGCGCAACGGCGTGCCGAAGATCCCGTCGGGCGGCACCGCCAACGCCGACACGCTCAAGGCCGTGAGCAACGACCTGTTCTTCGACTACCTCGGCGTGCGCCTCGATGCCGCGAAGGCCGAGGGCAAGCGGCTGGTCATCAACTGGAACTTCACGGATTCGAAGCAGCAGTTCGTGCTGACGCTCGAGAACTCGGCCCTGACCCACATCGCCGGGCGGCAGCCGGATGCCGACGCCACGGTGACGCTGAGCCGCGCCACGCTCGACGCCGTGACGCTGAAGCAGACCAGCTTGCCGGCCGCGGTGCTGGCCGGCCAGGTGCGCATCGAGGGCGACCGCGCGAAGCTGGTCGAGCTGATGGCGATGCTCGACAGCTTCGAGCCGATGTTCCCGGTGGTGGAGCCGCGATGAACCCGGCTCAGGGCAGGTCGGGCAGCGGCATGCCGCCGACGACGACCTGGCCCAGCGTGTCCAGGTAGGTCTGCCAGAAGCGCGTGGGCTGCTGGCCCTTGCCGGGCCGGCCGAAGTCGCACACGCCGGTGGGGAAGGCGGCCTTCAGGCGCGACCATTGCGCGTCCGAGAACACCACCGTGCCGTAGCTCGCGCGGTCGAGCGGCGCGAGCTGGCACTCGAGCACGTCGCCCGTGATGGCCTCGCCGGCCGCCATGCGCGTCGAGCCGTCGGCCAGGCCGGTGCATTCGAGCATCGACAGCCCCGTGCCGTCGGCGCTGCCGCAGCGGTCGTTGGCGCTGGCGGGGCGATGGGCGATCACCTTCCGCGCGAGCGGCGTGGCGTCGCCGTCCCGCTCGATCGCACCGAGCCACGCATCCATCGTGTCGTAGGCCTCGCGCTGGCTGCCGGCCTGGTACCAGATCGCCTGGTTGGCGTGGCCGCCGTTGGCGCGGTCGAGCCGCGCGCGCAGGGTCCACGAGCGGTGCTGGTGATGGATGCCGCTGATGTCGAGCGTGCGGATGTCGATGATCGCCACCTGGCCCAGGCCGTTGGCCTGGTTGAACGAGCCCGAGCGGTACGAGGCCTCGATCGCGCCCGGGTCGGCCGCCACGCGCGGCGCCTGCAGCGCGTAGTCGATGGTGTGCGAGCCGATGTTCGCGTTGAGGTCCACGAACTGCTCGGCGCTGATGCGGCCCGCCTTCAGCGCGAGCAGGCCGTACTGCAGGCCCACGTTCGAGTAGGGCCGGTTGGCGAAGCCGTCGGGCCGCTTGCCGAAGATCGAGATCGCCGAGTCGGCCGAGGTGCAGCGCGCGCCGCCGGGGTTGAAGGTGGCGTCGTAGCGCGCGCCCGGGGGCGCGTCGCAGCCGCCGAGCGCGGTGGGCGAGGTGCCGGGGATGTTCGCGATGTTGGTCGCGTAGGGGTTCAGGTTGTTGTTGAACTTGTAGAAGTCGATCCACTCGGTGCACACGGCGGTGTTCAGGTGGCCCGAGGCGGCGGCCTGCTGGTCGGGCGTCCACGCGGTGGCGGTGCGGCCGAAGTAGTTGCGCAGCAGCGCGCAGTCCTCGACCTCGTTGCCGGTCGATCCCGCATCGGGAAAGGAGGCGCCGACGATGATCCCCTGGTAGAGGCCCGGATAGGCGTTGGCCATCCACTGCTGGGCGATGGCGCCGCCCGAGCTGCCGTAGCCGAAGGTGTAGCGCAGCTCGCCGTAGGCCTCGACGATGCGCTCCTTGGCCATCATCGTGGCCTCGGCCTGCACGGCGATGTTGCAGTTGTGGCCCGAGTCGTTGAGCGACACGGCCAGCACCGCGAAGCCGCGCGAGAGCGCATCGCGGTCGAGCACGCGCTGCGAGGACAGGGCGTTGGACTGGCCGTAGCCGTTGCCGCAGCCCGAGCCATGCTGGATCAGCAGCTTGCGGTTCCACGCGGCCTGCGGCTGCCACGGCGCCCAGGGCTTCGCGGGATCGAACAGCACCGCCACGTCGTAGTAGTCGCGGTCCTGCACGCCGGTCTCGATGCGCACCACGAAGGGCACGGTGCGGCCCTGGTCGGTGGTGGTGGTGGCGATGTCGGCCGGCGGCCGGGCCGGGTCGTAGGGCTGGAAGCCCGCGACGGCCGGATCGCTCGACAGGTACTTGAAGCTGTAGCTCACGGGGCGGTTGCAGTCGGCGTCCTGCGCGCCGGCATCGCAGGCCCAGGGCTGGATCTGCGGGCCGTAGAGGATGCGCCCGCCGTTGGCGTGGTTGGTGATCACTAGCGACGACAGCGCCGTGTCGCCGGCGCGCGCGGTCAGCAGGTGGCGGCCCTCGCTCATGCCGGTGACCAGCCCCATGAAGCGCTCGCCGGGCCGCATCGCGAACGCGGACGACACGTCGGTGCCGTCGAGCTCGATGCGCAGCGCGCTCGCCGCGATGCCCGCGGCCGGCACGATCTCGACCAGCGCGTCGCCGCCGCTGACGAGGTCCGCGCGGTTCGACAGCACCTTGATGTCGGCCGCCTTGGTCGTCGTTGCGGGCGGCTGCGCGGGGTTGCCCGTGCTCGCGGGCGGAAGGCCCGCGAAGCGCGTGCCGCCATCGCCGCCGCCGCAGCCCGCGAGCAGCGCGCCGCCGCCGATGCACCACGCCGCCAGCAGCACGCTGCCGCGGCCGCTCCATGTCTTCTCGCTCATCGTGTCTCCAGGTATTGATTGGCGGCGCGATGCTAGGCAGCGCGCGCGGCCATGGCTTCCACGAAACGGCGCGGCTTTTCAGAATCTTGCAATTGCTTGCGGGCGCTGCGGGCAAACCTGCATGCCCGCGGCGGGCCGTGCGTCGGACACTCGTGCCTTCCTTCCCCGACAGAAAGACAAGACGCCCGTGCAGACCTTCGCCGAGCGATTCGACACCACGACCGCGTCCCGCACGAAGTTCGAACCCGAGGCGGTCCTGCTGCAGGACCAGGGCCTCTGGCCCGGGCTGCGGCTCGAGGAGTGGCGCGGCTCGGGCGGCGAGATGCCCGAGACCGTGCTGTTCCAGCACGGCGTGATGCTCCACCACGAGGCACTGACCTCCGCGCGCATCCACTGGTCGGGGCACCGGCCGGTGACGGGCGACTTCGCGCCGGGCAGCTTCGGCATCTTTCCCGCCGGGCTGTCGTACAGCGGGCATGCGCGCGGCCGCTGGCGCGGCGTGGTGCTGGGGCTGACGCCGGGCCTGGTGCAGGCCGTCTCGAGCTCGCCGGGCGCGAGGACGGTCGAGCTGGTGCCGGGCAACGGCATCCGCGACGGCTTCGTCTGGCAGGCCAGCCTTGCGCTCGCCGCCGACATCCGCGAGGGCTATCCAGGCGGCGCGATCTACGGGGAAAGCATCGCGGTGGCGCTGGCGGCCTACCTGCGGCGGCACCATGCGGCCGATCCGCGGCTGCAGGTCGAGCGCATCGAGGCCGGCGACGCGCTGCGCCGGCGCGTGCAGCAGTTCATCCTCGACCAGTTGCAGGAGAAGCTCACGCTCGCCGAGATGGCGGCCTTCGTGCAACTCGATGTCTATTCGTTCGCGCGCTGGTTCAAGCGCGCCTTCGGCATGCCGCCGCACCGATACCTGATGGCCGCGCGGATCGCGCGCGCGAGGACGCTGCTGCTGCGCACCGAGCTGAGCCTGGTCGAGATCGCGCTGCAGTGCGGCTTCAGCAGCCAGAGCCACCTGTCGAGCGCGTTCCGGCGCTTCGCCGGCATCGCGCCCGGCAGCTACCGGGCACGCGGGAGGGAATGAGGCCGCAGAGCTGCGCCGCTCACGCCTTCAGCAGCTGGAGCCGCACCAGGCTCTCGGCCGTCGCGACGATCGCCTCCTCGGCCGAGCGCGGATTCCATCCGAGCAGCCGCCGGGCCTTCTCGCTGGTGGCGTTCATGCTCACGCCGAGCATCGGCACGACGGCCTTCATGCGCGGGTCGGTCTTCGCGCCGAGCCGCACCAGCCAGTTGGGCAGGGCCCGCGTCGACACCTTCTGCGCCGCCGCGCCCATGCGCTCGCGCAGGATGCCCGCCACGTCGGCCAGCCACAGGCTCTCGCCCGCGATCGCGAGGAAGCGCTCGCCCTTGCCGGCCGGATGCGTCATCGCGAGCAGGTGCAGGTCCGCGACATCGCGCACGTCGACGAAGCCCGAGTTGATCTTCGGCGAGCCGGGCTGGCCGTCCATCATTCCCTTGATGATCTGGATCGAGTGCGAGACGTCGGCGCCGAGCGCGGGGCCCAGCACCGCGGTCGGATTGACGGCCGCGAGCTCGAGGCCGCGGCCTTCCTTCTCGACGAAGGCCCACGCGGCGCGCTCGGACAGCGTCTTCGACTTCTGATAAGGCGCGACATCGCCCGCGAGGTTGCTCCAGTCCTCTTCATTGAAGGGCCGGCCCATCGGCCCATGGCCGACGCCGACCGCGCCGAAGGCCGAGGTGAGGACCACGCGCTGGACGCCCGCATCGCGCGCGGCGCGCAGCACGCGCAGGTTACCGTCGACGGCCGGCCGGACCCAGTCCTCGTCGGTGGCATAGCTGCCCGATGGCGTGGGCGAGGCGCCGTGGATCACGTAGGTGCATCCCTTCGCGGCCTCGGCCCAGCCGGCGTCCGCGCCCAGGTCCGCGACCACGAAGCCCAGCCGCTCGCCCGGCTCGGCGCCGCCCGTCCTGAGGTGCTCGCGGACCTCCGTTTCCCGTGCGAGCGTGCGCACGGTCGTGCGGACGCGAAATCCCTGGGCCAGCAGCGCGAGGATGCAGTGCTGCGCGATGAAGCCGGTGCCGCCGGTGACCAATACCAAAGCCTGTTCCATATCCGTTCCTTGTTCGTGCGTGATGCGAGATGGGGAACGATATTTCGAGGGACTCGGACTGTGAATGCTTGGGAGTACGCTTTGCTTGCGCGATAGTACGAAGATGAGCGCCGATCCCTTCTCCGACATCCTCAAGCTGACCCATGCGCAGAGCCTGGTGACCGGCGGCTTCACGGCCGGCGGTACCTGGGCGATCCGTTTTCCGGCGCCCGACAAGATCAAGTTCTTCGCCGTCGTGAAGGGCCACTGCTGGGTCCGCATCGAAGGGGAGCCCGAGCCCGCGCGCTTCGAGACCGGCGACGTGGGGCTGCTGTCGGCGCACCGCTGGTCGATCCTGTCCAGCGATCCCGAGGCCGAGCCCGTCGATGCCATGGGCCTGTTCTCGGGCGCGGGCCGCTCCTCGGCGCAGCTCGGCGACGGCAGCGAGTTCGCGCACATCGGCGGCCATGTGCTGCTCGACCCGGTCAGCGGGCCCTTGCTGCTGAATGCCCTGCCGCCGTGGATTCATGTCCGCGCGTCGGCGCCGCAGGCCCCGGTGTTCCGCTGGCTGCTCGATCACCTGATGGAGGAGCGCACGCAGGCACAGCCCGGGGCGCAGCTCGCCGCGGCCCAGCTCGCGCAGCTGCTGTTCATCCAGATCCTGCGCGCGCACCTGGGAACCTCGGGGCCGCTGGTCGCGGGCTGCTGCGCGCCCTGAGCGAGCCGCGCATCGCGCCGGCCCTGCGGGCGATGCACGACGATCCGGCGCGTGCCTGGCACCTGGAGGAGCTGGCCAGCGCCTGCGCCATGTCGCGCACCACCTTCGCCTCGCACTTCAAGGCCGTGGCCGGCATCGCGCCGCTGGGCTACCTGACCGAGTGGCGCATGCGCCTGGCCGAGCGCGCCCTGGGCGAGGACGACACGCCGGTCGCGCTCGTGGCGCAGAGCCTGGGCTACACCTCCGAGAGCGCCTTCAGCCATGCCTTCAAGCGCGTCACCGGGAGTTCGCCGACGGCCTACAGGCAGGCGCTGCGCGCGGGGGCGAGCCGTACGGCGGTGGCGCTGCCGGGCCGCGAGGCGGTGCCGCAGGCGTCCTAGCCGAAGAACCAGTAGCAGACCGCGATCGCCGCGACCACGCCGGCCAGTTCGGCCAGCAGCGCGCAGGCCACCGTGTGCCGCGCGCGCTGGATGCCGACCGCGCCGAAGTACACGGCCAGCACGTAGAAGGTGGTCTCGGTGCTGCCCTGGATGGTGGCGGCCGCGAGCGCGGGGAAGCTGTCGACGCCCTGGCTCTTCATGGTCTCGATCAGCATCGCGCGCGCCGCGCTGCCCGAGAAGGGCTTGACCAGCGCGGTGGGCAGGGCGTCGACGAAGCGCGCGTCGAAGCCGCCCGCATGCACCAGCCAGCGCAAGCCCTCGAGCGCGAGGTCGAGCGCGCCCGAGGCGCGCAGCACGCCGATCGCGCACAGCATCGCGACCAGGTAGGGCAGCAGGTTCTTCGCGATGTCGAAGCCTTCCTTGGCGCCCTCGATGAAGCATTCGTAGACCTTCACGCGTTTCAGCGCACCGGCCAGCAGGAAGGCGACGAGCACGCCGAACAGCGTGAGGTTGCCCAGCAGCGAGGAGAGCGAGGCGATGGCCGCGGCCGAGAGCGTGCCCAGCAGCGCCATGAAGCCGCCGAGCAGCAGCGCGCCCGGCAGCAGGTAGGCCAGCACCACCGGGTCCCACAGCTTGAGCCGCTGCACCGCGGCCACCGACAGCAGCCCGACCAGCGTGGAGGCGCTGGTGGCCAGCAGGATCGGCAGGAACACCAGCGTGGGATCGGCCGCGCCCTGCTGCGCGCGGTACATGAAGATGGTGACCGGCAGCAGCGTGAGCGAGGAGGCGTTGAGCACCAGGAACAGGATCTGCGCATTGGTGGCCGTGACCGGGTCGGGGTTGAGCCGCTGCAGCTCGCGCATCGCCTTCAGGCCGATCGGCGTGGCGGCGTTGTCCAGGCCGAGCGCGTTGGCCGCGAAGTTCATGGTGATCAGGCCCAGCGCCGGATGGCCGGCCGGCACGCCGGGCATGAGCCGGCGGAACAGCGGGCCGAGCATGCGCGCGAGCCAGCCCACGAGGCCGGCCGCCTCGGCGATGCGCAGGAAGCCCAGCCACAGCGTGAGGGTGCCGAACAGCAGCACCATGACCTCGACCGCGAGCCTGGCCATCGCGAACAGGCTCTCGACCAGCGCCGCGAAGACGGCCGGGTCGCCGCCAAGCAGCCAGCGGCCGAAGGCGGCCAGCGCCGCCACCAGGAAGAAACCCAGCCACAAGCCGTTGAGCACTCTTTTCCGACCCCTTTTCTTAGCCTTCTCTTACCCTCGCATGCGCCCGTGGCGCCGCGCCGATCATAGGGGTGACGTTCGTCACCGCCGCGAGCTACATTTCGAGCCATGCCCGCCACCTCGCTCCGCCGCCTTGCCGCGCTCGCCCTGTGCGCCGCGGCCGCATGGATATCGGGTTGCGCGAGCCTGCCGCCACCGCCGCCCGACAAGCCGCCGACGCTGGCCTTCACCGACGTGACGCAGACCGAGCTGGGCCAGCTCGCCTACAAGGACGCGCCGGGCGGCAGCGAAACCCCGCTGTCGGGCTTCCGGCTGCTGCCCGAGGCGGCCTTCGCCTTCGACGCGCGCATCTCGCTGGCGCGCCACGCCGAGAAGTCGCTCGACGTCCAGTACTACCTGATCCAGAACGACGACGTCGGCCTGCTGTTCCTCAAGGAGTTGCGCGAGGCGGCCGCGCGCGGCGTGCGCGTGCGCCTGCTGGTCGATGACCTCTACACCGGCGGCGCCGACGAGGTCTTCAGCACCTTCTCGGCCTTCCCGAACGTGGAGGTGCGGCTGTTCAACCCGCTGCCCTCGCGCTCGAGCTCGCTGGCCACGCGGCTGGCGCTGTCGATCACCGACTTCGGCCGCATCAACCACCGCATGCACAACAAGCTGCTGATCGCCGACAACAGCTTCGCGGTTTCGGGCGGGCGCAACATCGCCAACGAGTACTTCATGCGCAGCACCGCGGCGAACTTCATCGACATGGACGTGATCTCGTGCGGCCCGGTGGTGCGCAAGATGTCCGACGGCTTCGACCGCTACTGGAACAGCCCGCACGTGCGCCCGATCGAGAACATCGCGCCGCTGGCGATGACGCCCGAGACGGCGCAGCGCCGCTTCGACGAGATCGCGCGCACGGCGGTGCCCGACGTGCCGATCCGCCCGCGCGACATCCTCGACAAGTCGCCGGTGGGCGAGCAGCTGATCACCGGCAAGCTCGACCGCTACTGGGCGCCGTTCACGCTGTTCGTGGACGATCCCGAGAAGATCACGCGCAAGCCCGAGCTGGCCTACCGCGGCAGCGTGACCGAGGGCGCGCTCGGCGTCATCGACTCGGCGCAGCACGACGTGAAGATCGCCTCGCCCTATTTCATCCCGGGCGCGCGCGGCATGGCGCAGATGAAGAAGAACGTGGCCTCCGGCGTGCGCATCACGGTGATCACCAATTCGCTGGGCGCCACCGACGAACCGCTGGCCTACGCGGGCTACGAGCGCTACCGCGCCGACATGCTGAAGATCGGCGTCAACATCTTCGAGATCGCGCCGCTGCTCAGCGGGCGCTCGGGCCAGTTCGGCGACTTCGGCAAGACCATCAGCCGGCTGCACGCCAAGCTCGCGATCGTGGACCAGGAGCGCTTCTTCGTCGGCTCGATGAACCTCGACCACCGCTCGGCCGCGGTCAACACCGAGATGGGGCTGGTGATCGACAGCCCCGACATGGTCAACGACTACGAGCGGCTGATGCGCACCACTGCGCGCGTGAACATCGGCTACCGCCTGCGGCTGGGGCCCGACGGCCGCCGCGTGCAGTGGCTCGAGTACGACGACGCGGGCGGCGACATCGTCCACGAGGACGAGCCCGGCGAGTTCATCTGGCTGCGCTTCAAGAACTGGCTGCTGCTGCCGATCGTGGGCGAAGAGCTGCTCTGACGCGCCGCGGCGGGCAGGGCGGCCGGCCTGTCATTCCGGTGCGAACGGCCTGGGTTACATTCCTGGCAAAAATGTGAAGTTTTGTCACCAAGACATCGCCAGGATGTCGCCAGGGAGCCCCGAACCATGACCGTCGCGACGCCGCGCGTGCCGCCATCCCCCGTCCTGCCCACCGGCCGCCGCCAGGCCCTGGGCCGTATCGCGGCCACGGCCTTCGCCGCGGGCCTGGGCCTGCCGGCCTTCGCGCAGAACCGGCCGCTGCGCATCGGCGCGACCTTCGACAACAGCAGCGTGGAGAAGGTCAATGGCCAGGGGTTGTTCCAGGGCTCCTCGGCCTTCTTCGCGGCGATGAACCGCGCGGGCGGCTTCAACGGCACCAGGGTCGAGCTCGTGATGGCCGACGACCAGTTCAAGCCCGAGCTGGCCAAGGCCAATGCGCTGGCCTTCGAGAAGGACGCCTCGGTGCTTGCGCTGCTGCATCCGCTGGGCACGCGCCCGTCCTCGGAGGTGATGGACGCGGTGCCGGGCATGGCGGTGGTGGGGCCGCTGACCGGCACCCTCGCGCTGCGCAAGAAGAACGCGCCCAACACCTTCTGGGTGCGCGTCAACTACGCGCAGGAGATCGAGAAGCTGGTGAGCACGGCCCGGGTGCTGGGCCAGGACCGCATCGGCCTCGTGCATTCGGACGACCCGCTGGGCCAGTCGCTGCTGGCGGCCTTCAAGGCCTCGCTCGCGAAGGCGAAGCTCGAGCCGGCCGTGGTCGCGACCACGCCCAACACCACCAGCATGGAGGTCGGCCCGGCCGCCACGGCCATCGCCCAGGCGAAGCCGCAGGTGGTGATCGTCGGTCTCGCGGGCACGGCGCCGGTGTTCCTCAAGGCGCTGCGCGAGGCGGGCGGCAACAGCTCGGCCTACGGGCTGTCGATCACGGCGAGTTCGCTCGGCGCGCTCGGCGAGCTGTCGCGCGGGCTGGGCTTCACGATCGTGGTGCCGTCGCCGAACGCGACCAAGTTCGAGATCGTGCGCCGCTACCAGGCCGACATGGTCGCCAACGGCACGCGCGAGTTCTCGCTCGCGAGCCTCGAGGGCTACGTGAATGCCGCCGTGCTGGCCGAGGGCATGCGCCGCGCCGGGCCGTCGCTGAATCGTGCCTCGGTGCTGCAGGGGCTCGAGCGCATCGAGGGCTTCGACCTCGGCGGCCTGAAGCTGAACTACGGCCGCGCGAACCGCGAAGGCGGGAATTTCGTGGACGTGGCGGTGATCGGAAGCCGCGGCCAGATGCTGAGCTGAGCGGGGCTTTTCTGGACGGGCGGCAGGCAGAATCCCCGGTTGCGGGATGCGCCATGGTGTCTTGGCAGGGTAATAATTAGGTTTTAGTCCGCGCTGCCCCGCTTGTCCCGCCTCTTCTTTCGAAAGCTTCACGGATGGACCTGACCGACGCGACCGATGCCGCTCCCGTCGACGACCTCGACGCCACCTTCGATCTGGCGCCGGTCTCGCTCTGGATCGAGGACTACAGCGCGCTGCGGCGCATGCTCGACGGCTGGCGCGCGCAGGGCGTGACCGACCTCGTCGCCTTCCTGGCCGAGGATCCGCAGCGGGTGCGCGACTGCATGGCCTCGCTGAAGGTGCTGCGCGTGAACCGCCACACGCTCGAGCTGTTCGCGGCCGAGAGCCAGGCGCAGCTGCTCGGGTCGCTCGACAGCGTGTTCCGCGGCGACATGTCGGCCACCGTGGTGCACGAGCTCGACCAGCTCTGGCGCGGCCAGATGCGCTTCGAGAGCGAGACCGTGAACTACGCGCTCGACGGCCGCCGGCTCGACGTGCGGGTGCGCGCGCGCGTGCTGCCGGGCCACGAAGCGCACTGGGACCGCGTGCTGGTCGCGCTCGACGACGTGACCGAGCGCGTGGCGGCCCAGCGCCGGCAGGCCGAGAGCGAGCGCTATGCGCGCAGCCTGTTCGACCACTCGCCGGTGTCGCTGTGGGTGGAGGACTTCAGCGCGGTGCGCGGCTTGCTCGACAACCTGCGCGCGCGCGGCATCACCGACTTCGCCACCTTCCTCAAGGTGCATCCCGAGTTCGTGACCCGCTGCATGCAGGAGATCCGCGTCATCGACGTGAACCACGAGACCCTGCGGATGTTCGGCGCGCCCGACCTGCGCACCCTGCTGGGCAGCCTGTCGCGCATCTTCCGCGACGAGATGCGCGAATCGTTCGCCGAGCAGCTCAACGATCTGTGGAACCACAAGACGCTGCAGCAGCGCGAGGTGATCAACTATTCGCTGTCGGGCGAGCTGCTCAACATCCACATGCAGTTCGCGGTGCAGGAAGACCGGCTCGACAGCTGGGACCTGGTGCTGGTCTCGCTGGTCGACATCACCGCGCGCAAGAAGGCCGAGGCCTACCTCGAGTACCTGGGCAAGCACGACGTGCTCACGCAGCTGTGCAACCGCACCTTCTACACCGAGGAGCTCAACCGCCTGGCGCGCAAGGGGCCGTGGCCGGTGTCGATCGTGGCGATCGACCTCAACGGCCTGAAGCAGCTCAACGACCAGGAAGGCCACGCCGCCGGCGACACCATGCTGCGCCGCATGGGCGAGGTGCTCGACAAGGCGGTCGACACGCCGTCCTGGCCCGCGCGCATCGGCGGCGACGAGTTCGCGGTGCTGATGCCGCAGACCGACGAGCGCGGCGCCGAGGCGATGCGCGAGCGCATCCTCGCGCTGCTGGAGCTCAACAACCAGTTCCATGCCGGCCAGAGCGGCCATGCGCTGAGCCTGGCGATCGGGCTGGCGACCTGCCACGTGGGCGATTCGCTCGAGGCCGCGCTGCAGCGCGCCGACCGCGCGATGTACGCGGACAAGGCACAGCACTACAAGGACAGCGCGCACGAGCGCCGCGGCGCCTGAGCCCCGGGGTGGAACTTCAGACTGCTTGGTAATTCGGCACGCGCGCCGTATGCCGGATGACGCGCGAGACTAGAATTTCGGCATGACCGTTTCGACCGCCAAGCCTTCCTTCAAGGCGCAGATGCTGGCTGCGCGGGAAGAGGCCATCGTGCAGACCGCCAACCGGCTGCTGGCGCAGAAGGGTTTCGAGTCGATGACGGTCGACGAGGTCGCGGCCGCGGTGGGCATCGCCAAGGCCAGCCTCTACAAGCATTTCCCGAGCAAGGAAGACCTGGCGGCCGCCGCGATGGTGCGACTGATGCAGCGCACGCTCGACATGCTCGCGGCGCTGCCGGCCGAGGAGCCGCCGATTGGCAAGCTGCGCGCCACGGTGCGCTGGGCGCTCGAGCTGCAGCTCGCGGGCGAGATGCCCACGCTGCCGCACCAGAACTCCAGCCTGCGCGCGACCCTGCTGGGCAACCGCGGCTACATCGACCGGCTGGTGACCATCAGCGACACCCTCGGCGGCTGGATCCAGGCGGCCCAGGCCGACGGATCGATGAATCCCAAGCTGCCCGCGATCGGCGTGCTCTACACGCTCTATGCGCGCGGCTGCGATCCGGTGCTGGGTTTTCTCCAGGGCGGCGGGCAGCACAGCGACGCGCAGATCGTCGAGCTCGTGCTCTCGACCTGCTTCGACGGGCTGGCCGCGCGCTGAAGCGCGGCGCTGGCTAGAGCCAGTTGCCGGTGCCCTGCGGCATCTGGATCGTGGTGGCCGGATCGCTGCCGCCGACGAAGGCGCCGATCAGGATGCTGAGGATCGAGACGAACAGGCTCGCGAACAGCGCGGTCCAGAAGCCCGAGACCCGGAAGCCGCGCACCAGCGCCGCCACCAGCAGGATCATCAGCGCGTTGATCACCAGCAGGAACAGGCCGAAGGTCACCAGCGTGAGCGGCAGGGTCAGCACGATCAGCAGCGGCTTCACGACCGCGTTCGCCAGGCCCAGCAGCAGCGCCGAGATGATCAGCGCGCCGGTGCTCTCGAAGCTCAGCCCCTTGAAGATGCGGCTGGCGACCCAGAGCGAAAGCGCGGTGATGGCCCAGTGGATGAGGAAGGGTGCGAGGTTGTCGAGCATGCGCGGGCGGCGAGAGGCCGAAGGGCGGTGGTTGGAGGAGTGCGGGCCATCATATCGGCGGCGTCGCGGCGGCTTGTCGGACTCAGCGGATCTCGATCAGCAGCTCGGGCCGGAAGCCCTCCTGCTCGCCCTTGCTGCGGTAGCCCAGCGGATTGGCGACCACGCGGCAGCCGTCCTTCACGTAGTCGAAGGCGCAGTGCAGGTGGCCGTGCAGCCAGAGGCTGGCCTGCGGCAGCAGCTCGTCGAGCGAGTTGCAGAAACCCGCGGTGCCGGGCGTGAGCCCGTAGCGCGGATCGGCGCTGGCCAGCGAGGGCGCGAAATGGGTGATGGCGACCGTGGTGCCGTCGAAGGGCTCAGCCAGCGCTTCCCGCAGCCAGGCCTGGCATGTGAGCCCTTGCTCTCTCAGTTCGGCCGACAGGAAGGGCACGCCATTGCGCCGCGAGGACATCTTCTCGAGATAGAAATCGGCCGCACGCATCGCCTTGCCGCGCTTCTTGAGCGCTTCGGCGAGGCCGTCGGTGGGCGTCACGAGGGCGTCGAAATCGGCCCACAGCGTGGTGCCGATGAAGCGGATGCCCTCGATCACCAGCGTTTCGCGCTCGAGCCAGAGGATGCCGAGCTCCTCGCACAGCGCGCGCAGCCGAACGTGGGTTTCGTCGAAATCGAGGTTGTCGTACTCGTGGTTGCCCGGCACGTAGATCACGGGCGTCGGCCAGCCCTTCTTGGGCGAGAAGCGGCCGAGGCCGAAGTCGGGCTCCTCCAGGCGCGAGCCCTCCTGGTAGGAGCCCACATCGCCCGCGAGCACCAGGAGGTCGGCGCCCGGCACGGGCTCGGCGTGGAAGCGCGGGTGGGATTCGAGATGCAGGTCCGAGAGCAGCTGCAGTTTCATCAGGGTTTCTATCTAGGTGGATCAGCCTATGCGCATCACGCATAGATGTGGCATTTTTTAACTAGGGTTAACCCCTAATCTATGGGGCATCAACCACTGCAGCGCAGCCAAGAGCCGCGCACCATCATGTTCAGCCTCATTGCCCAAGTGGCACGTTTCTTCCGTTCCTCCGCCAATTCTGCGCCGGCCAGCCACGCCGCGGCGCTGATGGAAAGCGCCGATGTGCGCGCGGGCCTCGACGCCCACCACGCGCAGGAACTGCGCGGCGCGGCAGCCGCCTGGCTGCGCGTCGTTCGCTGACCCGCGAGCGATTCCAACCGCCGGGCGTTTCAGCCCGGCACCTGCTGCCCGAGTATCGAGCCCGCGAAAGCGGCCGCCGCCGAGCGCAGCAGCGATTGCCGCAGCCATTCGTGCGAATGGGCGTGCTGGGCGCGCCGGTGCCAGATGGCATCCACGTGCACCGGCGGCTGGTCGAAGGGCAGGTCGCGCAGCACCAGCTGGTCGCCGATGCCCGTGACCGTCACGAAATGGCGCGGCAGCACGGTCAGCAGATCGGTGGTCGCGACCACCTGGCCGGCCGTGAAGAACTGGTTCACCGTGACCACGATGCGCCGCTCGCGCCCGAGCGCGCCCAGCGTCTGGTCGATGAAGCCATAGGGCCGGCCCGAAAAACTCACCAGCAGGTGCCGCGCGGCGCAGTAGTCGTCGAGCGTGAGCGGTCGTTCGGCCAGCGGATGGCCGCGCCGCATCACGCACACGTACTGGCCCAGGTACAGCCGCTGGGTCTCGAAGGGTACGCCCACGCCCGACTGGCCGCGCGCCGCCAGGCTCGCGATCACGGCCGGGAAGTAGCCGATCGCCATGTCGACCTCCTCGTGCTCGAGCATGCGGCGCGGGTCGCGCGTGGTCAGCGGCAGCACCCGCATCGAAATGCCCGGCGCCTCGGTCTCGGCGATCCGCACCAGGCCCGGCATCAGCTCGGCCGCAGTGGCATCGGCCATCGCCAGCAGGAAGGTGGTGTCGGCGGTGCCGGCATCGAACTCGCCCGGCGCCAGCGTGTGCTGCAGCTGGCGCAGCGCGTCGCGCACCGTGGGCCACAGCGCCAGCGCGCGCGGCGTGGGCTCCACGCCGGCGCCGGCGCGGCGCACCAGCTCGTCGCCCAGCACCTCGCGCAGCCGCCGCAGCGCATTGCTCACCGCCGGCTGCGTGATCGACAGGTTGCGCGCGGCGCGCGTGAGGTTGCGCTCCGCCATCACCTCGTCGAAGACGCGAAGCAGGTTGAGGTCGAGTGTGCGGAAATTGACGTCCATCAGTCTTGTGAATGATAAACATCAGAAAGATAAAGTGGAAACTTACTAGGGCAAACCCTAATATCGAGGCATCGGAAATAGAAACACGCCTTGGAGGGCACCATGACCAGCTTCATTCACGTCGACCAACCCACCGTCCACCCCGGCGTCCAACGCGCCGAAGTCCTGTTCGGACACCTGAAGGCCGCACGCGGCGGCAACAGCGCCCGTCCGCTGATCCTGCTGCTGATCGTCGCCATCGTCTCGGCGGTGCTCGTGGTGGCCGACACCATCGTCGCCCACTGGGACGAAGGCGCGCTGCTCGCGGCCTGGGCCCTGGTCTGCGCCGGTGCCTTCGCGGTCATCGCCCTGTTCGCCGGTTCGCTGGCCAACGGTGCCAACAAGCTGGGCGCGCTCTGGCTCGCCGCCGCACAGCGCCGCGCTTCGGCCCGTGCCGACGCCCGCTTCCTCGACACCGCGCAAAGCGACCCGCGCGTGATGGCCGAACTGCAAGCCGCCGTCTGGCGCCAGCAGTCCGAAGGCACGGCGAGCGTGGCCGACGTGGCCAGGATCGACGCGCTGGCCGGTGCCGCCGCCCGTACGCAAGCGGCCCGCATGCCCACGCTGTACGAAGCGATGCGCCGCATGAACAGCTCGCGCTACTACTGATCGGAGCGGGCGATCGCGCCCACGAAAAAGCCGCCCTCGGGCGGCTTTTTTGCGTCTGGAACGCCCCTCGCGGGGCGCTTTGACATCAGGCCGCGAGGCGCTGCTCGATCGCCGCCTTGGTCGCGGGCAGTTCCTTCGGCAGGTGATGGGCCAGTTGCTCGAACAGCTCGTCGTGCAGCTTGAGCTCGGCCTGCCAGGCAGCCTTGTCGATGCTGGTGACGGTGGCGAACTGCTCGGCGCTGAAGTCCAGGCCGGTCCAGTTGAGGTCCTCGTAGCGCGGGCTCACGCCGGTGATGTGGTCGACGCCGTCGGCCTTGCCTTCGATGCGGTCGATCATCCACTTGAGCACGCGCATGTTCTCGCCGTAGCCGGGCCAGACGAACTTGCCGTCGGCGCCCTTGCGGAACCAGTTGGTGGTGTAGATGCGCGGCAGCGTGGCGCCCGAGGCCTGCAGCTTCTTGCCCAGGTCGAGCCAGTGCTGGAAGTAGTCGCTCATGTTGTAGCCCATGAACGGCAGCATCGCGAACGGATCGCGGCGCACCACGCCCTGCTGGCCGGCGGCCGCGGCGGTGGTTTCCGAGCCCATGGTCGCGGCCATGTAGACGCCTTCGACCCAGTTGCGGGCTTCGGTCACCAGCGGCACGGTGGTCGAGCGGCGGCCGCCGAAGATGAAGGCGTCGATCTTCACGCCCTTCGGATCGTCCCAGGCGTCGTCGAGCGCGGGGTTGTTGGTGGCGGCCACGGTGAAGCGCGCGTTCGGATGGGCGGCCTTGGCGCCGGTTTCCTTGGCGATCTGCGGCGTCCAGTCCTTGCCCTGCCAGTCGATGCAGTGTGCGGGCGCGCCGCCCATGCCTTCCCACCAGACGTCGCCGTCGTCGGTCAGCGCCACGTTCGTGAAGATCACGTCGCGGTCGAGGCTGGCCATGCAGTTCGGGTTGGTCAGGTCGTTGGTGCCCGGGGCCACGCCGAAGTAGCCGGCCTCGGGGTTGATGGCGCGCAGGGTGCCGTCGGCCTGGGGCTTGATCCAGGCGATGTCGTCGCCGATGGTCGTGACCTTCCAGCCGTCGAAGCCGGCCGGCGGGATCAGCATCGCGAAGTTGGTCTTGCCGCAGGCGCTCGGGAAGGCGGCGGCCACGTGGTGCTTCTTGCCCGCGGGGCTGGTCACGCCGAGGATCAGCATGTGCTCGGCGAGCCAGCCTTCGTCACGGCCCATGTTCGAGGCGATGCGCAGCGCGAAGCACTTCTTGCCCAGCAGCGCGTTGCCGCCGTAGCCCGAGCCGAAGCTCCAGATCTCGCGCGTCTCGGGGTAGTGGACGATGTACTTGGTCTTGTTGCAGGGCCAGGCGACGTCCTTCTGGCCGGCCTCGAGCGGCGCGCCCACGGTGTGCACGCAGGGCACGAACTCGCCGTCGGCGCCCAGCACCTCGTACACGGCCTTGCCCATGCGGGTCATGATCTTCATGTTGACCGCGACGTAGGGGCTGTCCGACAGCTCGATGCCGATGTGCGCGATCGGCGAGCCCAGCGGGCCCATGCTGAACGGCACGACGTACATCGTGCGGCCCTTCATGCAGCCGTCAAAAAGAGGCTGCAGAGTGGCACGCATCTCGGCCGGGGCCATCCAGTTGTTGGTGGGACCGGCGTCTTCCTTGTTGGCGGAGCAGATGTAGGTGCGGTCCTCGACGCGCGCCACGTCGCTCGGGTCGGACGAGGCGAGGAACGAGTTCGGGCGCTTGGCGGGATTGAGCTTCTGGAAGGTGCCGGCGTCCACCAGCTGCTGGCAGAGGCGGTCGTACTCTTCGTTGCTGCCGTCGCACCAGTAGATGGATTCGGGTTTGCACAGCGCGGCCATCTCGGCCACCCAGGCAATCAGCTTGGCGTTCTTGACGTAGGCGGGCGCCTGAATGCCAAGGCCCTTCGTCGTGGGTGCGTTCATCGGAAATCTCCTAAGTTGAAAAATCGTCTTTCCGAACGGTGCGCCACGCCTGGCGGCGTGGAGGTCCGTTTGAGAAAACGTTTCGGCTCGGGAGAGGAGGATGCGTCAGCGCGGGCCGCACGACCCGCGGACGAAAGCGCAAATGCCTGTCAGGCCAGGAAGACGGCGATCGATGCCAGCAGCAGCATCAGCACGCCGCCGGCGATCGGCAGCACGAGCGGCATCAGGTGAACGATCGACTCGACCGTGTCTTGCTCGGCGGCGGCGCCGTGTGCGGGCTCGACAGGAGTGGGGTGGGACATCGGAAATACCTCTGATACTTTGAATGACACGAACTGATGGCATTTTACCGGTGGGGTGCATGCCCGCGGTCTAGGGGGTTGCCAGACCCCTGGAACCAGACGTAACCGGACGAGCCGGCCCGGCCTGGCTCAGTGCTGCTCCTGCGCCTCGAAGCCCGCCGTGGCCAGCGCTTCCAGCACGCTGGCCAGGTGTTCGCGGCCGCGGGTCTGCAGCACCAGCTCGATGTCGACGTTCTGCGCCGCCAGCATGGTGAAGGCGCGCTGGTGGTGGACCTCGTCGACGTTAGCGCCCGCTTCGGCCACGGTGGCCGTGATCTGGGCCAGCGAGCCCGGCACGTCGCGCGCGCTGACGCGCACCCGCGCGAGCCGGCCGGCGCGCACCATGCCGCGCTCGATGATGGCCGCGAGCAGCAGCGGATCGATGTTGCCGCCCGACAGCACCAGGCCCACGCGCTTGCCCTTGAAGCGTTCGGGGTGCCGGATCAGCGCGGCCAGCCCGGCGGCGCCGGCGCCTTCGACCAGCGTCTTCTCGATCTCGAGCAGCATCAGCACGCCCTGCTCGATGTCGCCTTCGTCGACCAGCACCAGGTCGTCGACATGGCGCGCGATGATCTCGCGCGTCAGCACGCCCGGCGTGCCGACGGCGATGCCCTCGGCGATGGTGCTCTTGCCCTGCGGATGCTGCGTGCCCTGGACCGCGTTGACCATGGCCGGGAAGCGCGTGGTCTGCACGCCCACGATCTCGATGCCGGGCTTGAGCGCGCGCGCGGCCACGGCCATGCCCGCGATCAGGCCGCCGCCGCCGACCGACACCACCAGGGTGTCGAGCTCGGGCTCGGCCGCGAGCATCTCGAGCGCCACCGTGCCCTGGCCGGCGATGATGGCCTCGTCGTCGTAGGGATGCACGAAGGCCAGGCCCTCGCGCTGCGCCAGTTCGACCGCGTGGGCGCGCGCCGCGTCGAGCGTGTCGCCGTACAGCACCACCTCGGCGCCGAAGCCGCGCGTGCGCTCGATCTTCACGCCGGGCGTGAAGCGCGGCATCACGATCAGCGCGCGCAGTCCGAGCCGCTGCGCGTGATAGGCCACACCCTGCGCATGGTTGCCGGCCGACATCGCGATCACGCCGCGGGTGCCGCTCTCCGACAGGTCGACCAGCTTGTTGCAGGCGCCGCGCTCCTTGAACGAGGAGGTGAACTGCAGGTTCTCGAACTTGAGGAACACCTGCGCGCCCACGATCTCCGACAGCGTGCGCGATTCCACGCAGGGCGTGTCGAGCACCTGTCCCGCGAGGCGTGCCGCGGCGCGGCGTATTTCTTCGATTTCGACCATGGCGCGCATTGTGGACGGAATCGGACACCAGGGTTTTTACCCTTTCGGCGTCTTCCCGAAGCCAAAAGTCTGCGTTATGGTCTGGCCGGTAATTCCCCTCTCTGGAGGTTCGTCCGATGGTCAAGCGTGCGGGTGTCGATGTAGTGGCTGCTGCGGTTCGCGGGCAGGCATTGCCGTCGCCCGGTCTCAAGGAAGCACCGGTGCTCGAGCTCATGTGCTCGCACTTCGTGCTCACGCTCGCCGCCAAGCAGGGGCCGCGCTTCAACGTGCGGCGCGACATCAACGGCCTGCTCTCGCTGACCGGCCGCCACCTGGTGTGGCCGGCCGCGGTGCTGCAGCGGCTGCGCGAATTCCTCGGCCGCCGCTGCGCGGGCAACGAGGCCTGGAAGGGCATCGAGAACCTCGACGGCCGCACGCTGCTCGAGCGCCACGGCGTCTGGCGCGGCCCGTACGAGGAAGGCACGCTGTTCTTCTACCTCGACGAGTACGCGAAGGACCAGCCCAAGGACCTGCTGTCGGTGCTGGCCGTCACTCGCGACTGGCTCACGCATGCGCTGCGCAAGCAGTCCACGCTGGTCGAGAAGAACATCGATGCGCTCGCGGGCCTGCTGCAGCTCAACAAGGCCGAGCGCGCGCTGCTGCTGTACGGCACGCTCGCGCGCTACCAGCGCGACCTGCGCTCGCTGCTGGTCGAGTTCAAGGTCAACAACGCGCCCGAGGCCTATGCCGCGATCGCCGACATCGCGGGCGTGAACGCGAGCGAGGTCGGCGAGGCGCTGCGCGCCGGCTCGCGGCTCGAGCGCATCGGGCTGGTCGAGAACCTGATCTCCGAACACAACATCACCGACCTCGCCGACCTGATGAAGGTCAGCGAGAAGCTGCCACCGGTGCTGATGCGCGAGTACCGCGACCACAACGAGCTGATGGCCGTGTTCACGCGGCCCTCGGCCAAGAGCGCGCTGCTGCCGAACGACTTCTCCTTCGTCGACGAGGAGGTGCGCGTGCTCGTCACGCTGCTGCGCGCGGCGGTCGCGCGCAAGGAGTTGGGCGTGAACGTGCTGCTCTACGGCCCGCCCGGCACCGGCAAGACCGAGCTCGCCAAGGTGGTGGCGCAGGCCGCGGGGCTCGAGCTGTTCGAGGTCGAGTACGCCGACCGCGACGGCAATTCGCTGTCAGGCCGCGACCGCTACCGCTCGCTGCAGATCGCGCAGGTCTTCCTCAAGGGCAGTGCCCAGGCCGCGCTGCTGTTCGACGAGGTCGAGGACGTGTTTCCGCCGATCAGCACCGAGGCCGCGCAGTACATGGCGCGCGCCGAACAGATTCCCGCGCCGGCCAACGGCAGCGTCAGCGGCAAGGCCTGGGTCAACCAGATCCTCGAGGCCAACCCGGTGCCCACGCTGTGGGTCACCAACCGCATCGAACAGATCGATCCGGCATTCCGGCGCCGCTTCGCCTACCACCTCGAGCTCAAGTCGCCGCCGCCGGGCGCGCGCGAGCAGCTCGTGAAGAAGACGCTCGAGGGCGTGACGGTGTCCGAGGCCTTCACCGCCAAGCTGGCCGAGCGCAAGGGCCTGACGCCGGCGCAGATCCGCACCGCGGTGCGCTTCGCGGGCCTGGCCCGGACCGACGGCGCCTCGGTCGAGGCGCTGATCGAACGCCAGCTGCGCAATGCCGACCTTGCGCTGGGCACCAGCGACACCGGTCGCGGCGAGCGCCGCACCGTGACCACCTACGACCTCGACATGCTCAACGTCGAGACCCGCTTCGAGATCCCGCGCATCGTCGAGGCGCTGAAGGCGCGCGGCCACGGCACGCTGTGCTTCTACGGCGCGCCCGGCACCGGCAAGACCGCGCTCGCCGAGCACATCGCCAAGGCCATCGCGCGACCGCTGATCGTGCGCCAGGCCAGCGACCTCATGAGCAAGTACGTCGGCGAGACCGAGCAGAACATGGCCGCCATGTTCCGCGAGGCCGAGAGCGAGAAGGCCGTGCTGCTGCTCGACGAGGCCGACAGCTTCCTGCAGGACCGCCGCGGCGCCCAGCGCACCTACGAGGTCACCGAGGTCAACGAGATGCTGCAGGGCATGGAGCGCTTCAACGGCATCTTCGTGTGCACCACCAACCTGCTCGAGCGGCTCGACCAGGCGGCGCTGCGGCGCTTCACCTTCAAGATCAAGTTCATGCCGCTGACCGCGGCGCAGCGCGAGCGCATGTTCGTGACCGAGGCGCTCGCGGGCGACGCGTCGCTGCTCACGGGCGAGGTCCGCGCGCGGCTGGCGCAGCTTTCGCAGTTGTGCCCCGGCGATTTCGCGGCGGTGAAACGGCAGACCGATATCCTGGCGACCGAGTTCTCGGCGGCCGAGTTCCTCGACCAGCTCGAGGCCGAGCACCGCATCAAGCCCGAAGTGCGCGAATCGCGCGGCATCGGCTTCGTGCAGTAGCGGCCCCGCGCCGCCGCCGGGGCGCAGCAAGAAAAAAGGCGGAAGGGAAGCCGCCATCACGCCGGGAGACACGCGCCGAGGGCGGCCGGGCGCTTCCGGGTTCCAGACGTCCGCCCGCGTTCGCGGGCCCGCATGAGGGAGATGTTCGATGAGGTTTCGCAACGCAGGCCGCGCGCGGCAACACGCCGGGGCTTCGACCCCCTGGGCCCTGGCCGGTGCCCTGGCTCTCGCGGGGCTGCTCGCCGGCTGCGGCGGTGGGGGCGGCGGCGGAGGCGGTGGCCTGCCGTTCATTCCGGGCCCGGGCGGCGGCACGCCCGGCGACGACGACGCGATCGTCGCCTCCTCGAGCGTGGCTGGCCAGTGCGCGGCGCCGCGCGGCGGCATCAACCCGGCCACCGGCACCGGTTACCCCGACCGCGCCGGTTCGCTGGCGATCGAGAAGCGCTGGGTGCGCGCCTGGATCGACGAAACCTACCTCTGGTACAACGAGGTGCCGACCACGCTGAAGGCGGCCGACTACGCGACGCCGGTGGCCTACTTCAACGTGCTGAAGACCCCGCTCACCACGTCCTCGGGCCGGGCCAAGGACCGCTTCCACTACATCTACGACACCGAGGTCTACCGCCAGCTGTCCGAGGCCGGGGTCTCGGCCGGCTACGGCATCGAGTTCGCGTTCGTGCGCAACTCGCGTCCGCGCGACCTGCGCGTGGCCTTCACCGAACCGAACTCGCCGGCCGCCAACGCCGGCATCGCGCGCGGCGCCAAGATCCTCGAGGTCGACGGCATCAGCGTGGTCAACAGCACCAACACCACCGCCATCAACAACGCGCTCTCGCCCGACGACCTCGGCGAGTCGCACAGCTTCAAGCTCGAGGAGGCCGGCGGCGCCACGCGCACCGTCACGCTGACCTCGGCGCGGATCACGCGCACGCCGGTGCAGAACGTGAAGACCGTCGACACGCCGAGCGGGCGCGTCGGCTATCTGCTGTTCAACGACCATATCGCCACCGCCGAGGCGCAGCTGATCTCGGCCATGAACAAGTTCAAGGCCGATGGCGTGCAGGACCTCGTGCTCGACATGCGCTACAACGGTGGCGGCCGGTTGCAGATCGCGAGCCAACTCGCCTACATGGTGGCCACGCCGGCCGCGACCTCCGGCACCACCTTCGAGCGGCTGGCCTTCAACAACAAGAACCCCTTCGGGCTGCAGAGCCCGTTGCCGTTCCAGAGCACCTCGCGCGCCGGCCAGCCGCTGCCGCAGCTCGGCCTGTCGCAGGTCACGGTGCTCACCAGCCCCGACACCTGCTCGGCCAGCGAGTCGGTCATCAACGGCCTGCGCGGCGTGGACATCAAGGTCAACCTCGTGGGCGGCGCCACCTGCGGCAAGCCCTATGGCTTCTATCCGCAGGACAACTGCGGCACCACCTACTTCGCGATCCAGTTCCAGGGCGTGAACAACAAGGGCTTCGGCGACTACGGCGACGGCTTCACGCCCAACTGCACGGTGGCCGACGACTTCGCGCATGCGCTGGGCGACCCGAGCGAGGCCCGCTTCTCGGCCGCGCTCGCGCTGCGCAGCACCGGCAGCTGCCCGGTGCCGGTCGCGGCCGCGGCGGCGCGCGCCGCACCGGGGCTCGAGAAGGCGGAGGCGGCGCCCGACGCGGGTCCGACGCTGCTGCTGCGTTCGCCGCTGCGCGAGAACCGGTTGATCGAGACCGACTGATCCACCGGCCGGCGCCGCTTCGCCGGCGCTTTCTTGCCGAACCGACAACGGGCCCGACGGGCCCGTTTTCACGTGTCCGTGCGCGCCTGCCGCGCGCCATCCGCCTCGCGGAAAACCCCTAGGCCCCGGGCCTTGCCTGTGCCGTGCCCTCGCGCCCAGAATTCGGCAAACGTTTGCGCAAACGTTTTCGTTCGAGCATCCGTTCGACGGCTTCCCCCTGAAAAGACACCACTATTCCAAGGAGAGAGAGAAATGCAGATGCCCAGAAGACGATGGATCGTGTCGGCCCTGTCGGCCGCGGTGCTCACCGCCTGCGGCGGCGGTGGCAGCAACGGCTTCGCGTTCGTGCCGACCGGCAGCGCGCCGCCGCCCCCACCCCCGCCGCCTCCGCCGCCACCCCCTCCGCCGGCGCGCAAGATCATCATCGACAGCGACTACAACACGATGAGCGACGACGGCCAGCTCGGCGCCATGGCCGCGCAGCTGCAGGCCGAGGGCAAGGTCGACGTGCTGGGCATCAGCGTGGTGTCGGGCAACAAGTGGCTGCGCCAGGGCGTGGCCGAGGCGCTGAAGTCGGTCGAGCGGCTCGGCGTGGGCGATCGCATCGGCGTCTACGTGGGCGAGAACTACGCGCTGAACCACACCAAGGCGGACATCGACGCCGAGATGAAGGCCGGTGCCGGCGGCGACGGCTACCTGGGCGCCTGGAGCTCGCCCGAGCCCAAGAGCGACGCCGACCTGGTGCCGATCCCCGACGGCTTCGCCACCCACACCAAGGTGCAGGCCAAGGGCGCGGTCGACTTCCTGATCGACGCCATCAAGGCGAACCCGAAGGAGGTCAGCATCCTCGCGATCGGCCCGCTCACCAACATCGCGCTGGCCGCCAAGCGCGCGCCCGAGATCGTGCCGCTGATCAAGGAGATCATCTACATGGGCGGCGCGGTCCACGTGGCCGGCAACACCACCAAGACGGCCGAGTTCAACTGGTGGTTCGATCCCGACGCGGCGCAGTACGTGGTGCGGCTGCCGATCCCGCAGGTGGTGCTGCCGCTGGACGTGACCGACACGGTGCTGATGACCAAGGCCATCTACGACAAGATCGCGCACCCGGCCACGCCCACGCCGGTCACCGAGGTCTTCCGCAAGGAATGGTTCGCGGATTCGTTCGAGACCAAGCCGGGCTACACCTCGAACATCTGGGACACGCTGACCATCGCCTACCTGCTCGACCCGAGCTACGCGACCGAGGTCAGCGAGGAGTACGTCGACGTGATCGCCAAGCCCGGCGATCCCGAGAACGGCCGCTCGGTCGGCTATGCCACGCCGCCCGCGGGCGTGCCGCTGCAGAAGATGAAGGTGGTGAAGAAGTTCGACAACGCGCGCTTCTACGACCTCTACGTCGACCTGCTCACGCGGCCGGTGCCGGTGAAGCTGCCGGTCACGAACTGAGGCCGTAGCGCGCGGTGGGGGGGCCGGCTAGAAGGCCGAGCACACCCGCAGCACCTCGCTGCCGTAGGCCTCGAGCTTCTTGGTGCCGATGCCGCTGATGCCCTTCAGGTCCTCGAGCGTGGCCGGTGCCCGCTCGGCGATCGCGGCCAGCGTGGCGTCGTGGAAGATCACGTAGGCCGGCAGGTTGTGTTCGCGCGCCACCTCGGCGCGCCAGGCCTTGAGCGCGTCGAAGCGCGACTGGCCCTGCGCGTCGAGCGTGGCCGCGGCCGGCGAGGGCGCGCCGCGCGCGGTCTTCTCGCGCCGTGCCTTGCCGCCGCGCGCCGTCGGCGAGGAGATCGACTCGCGCAGCGACACCGTGGTCTCGCCGCGCAGCACCGCGCGCGAGCCCTCGGTGAGCTTGAGCGTGTTGTAGGCCTCGGCGTCGACCGCCACCGCGCCGATCGCGATCAGCTGGCGCAGCACGCCGCGCAGCTGCACCTCGCTGAATTCCGCGCCGAGCCCGAAGGTGCTGATGCGCTCGTGGCCGAACTGCTTGACCTTCTCGGTCTCCTTGCCGCGCAGGATGTCCATCACGTGGCCGGCGCCGAAGCTGATGCCGCTTTGCTGCTGCACGCGGTAGACGGTGGACAGCAGCTTGCGCGCCGCGTCGGTGCCGTCCCAGACCTGCGGCGGCGCGATGCAGTTGTCGCAATTGCCGCAGGGCGTGCTCTGCTCGCCGAAGTAGCCCAGCAGGCGCACGCGCCGGCAGTCGCTGGCCTCGGCCAGCGAGAGCAGTGCGTCGAGCTTGCCGCGCATCACCTGCTTGAATTCCTCGCCGGCCGGGCTCTCGTCGATCATGCGGCGCTGGTTCACCACGTCCTGCAGGCCGTAGGCCATCCAGGCCTGGGCCGGCTCGCCGTCGCGGCCCGCGCGGCCGGTTTCCTGGTAGTAGCCCTCGATGTTCTTGGGCATGTCGAGGTGGGCCACGAAGCGCACGTCGGGCTTGTCGATGCCCATGCCGAAGGCGATGGTGGCGCACATCACGATGCCTTCCTCGCGCAGGAAGCGGTCCTGGTGCGCCTGGCGCACCGAGGCGTCGAGCCCCGCGTGGTAGGGCAGGGCGTTGATGCCCGCGTCGCGCAGCGCCACCGCCACATCTTCCACGCGCTTGCGCGACTGGCAATAGACCACGCCGGCATCGCCCTCGTGCTCGCGCTCGATGAAGCGCAGCAGCTGCGTGGTGGCTTCCTTCTTCTCGACGATGGTGTAGCGGATGTTCGGCCGGTCGAAGCTCGAGACGAACTGCTGCGCCTGCTCGAGCTGCAGCCGCTCGACGATGTCGGCGCGCGTGAGCGCGTCGGCGGTGGCGGTCAGCGCGATGCGCGGCACGCCCGGGTAGCGTTCGTGCAGCACGGTCAGCGCGCGGTATTCGGGACGGAAGTCGTGGCCCCACTGGCTCACGCAATGCGCCTCGTCGATCGCGAACATCGACAGCTTGCCGCGCGCGGCCAGCGCGTCCATCAGCTCGAGGAAGCGTGGCGTGGTCACGCGCTCGGGGGCGGCGTACAGCAGCGTGACCTCGGCGCGCGCCATGCGGCGCTCGACGTCCTGCGTCTGCTGCCAGTCGAGCGTGGAATTGAGGAAGGCGGCGTCCACGCCGGCCTCGTGCAGCGCGCCGACCTGGTCGTGCATCAGCGCGATCAGCGGCGACACCACCACCGCGATGCCGTGCCCGGCGCGCTGGCGCGCGATCGCGGGGATCTGGTAGCACAGCGACTTGCCGCCGCCGGTGGGCATCAGCACCAGGGCGTCGCCGCCGCCGGTCACGTGGTCGACGATCGGGGCCTGCGGACCGCGGAAGGCGGCGTAGCCGAAGACCTCGTGCAGGATCTGCGCGGGGTCGGCGGAAGGTGAATTGGACAAGGCGGCGGGCTGGGTGGCGACGGAAGGGGTCGATTGTCGCCGCAGCGCAGCAGGCGCGCCGCCGCGGTCGCGGGGCCGGGCGCGACCGCCCGTCGGCCTGGATAGCGGCCTGGGTGGCGGCCCGGCTGGCACGCCGTTTGCAAGCGGTCGGCATTCGTCTGAAACGCCTGTATAGACAGCATACTGGTGCATGCGCTGAGTGGTTCGCACCAATACAAGGTGCGCTCCGCGCCGGCTTGCACCGTTCTCGCCGCGGCTTTTTCGGGTTATCCTGTATATACAGGGGTGTTCAGGCGAATGACACTGCGGCCGCGCACCACGGAAAGCTCCGACGGGCGCTGCCAGCCGATTCAATTGACGCTTCACACGAACAGGAGGGCCTCGATGGCCAAGACAGTCGCAAAGATCGCCACGCTGCTGGCAGCCGGTGCATGTATCGCGGGCGCGGCCGGAGGCGCCGCCGCCCAGACCAAGATCACGCTCGGCATGTCGGGCTGGACCGGCTTCGCGCCGCTGTCGCTGGCCGACAAGGCCGGCATCTTCAAGAAGAACGGGCTCGACGTGGAGCTCAAGATGATTCCGCAGAAGGACCGCCACCTGGCGCTGGCCGCGGGCGCGATCCAGTGCGCCGCCACCACCATCGAGACGCACGTGGCCTGGAACGCCAACGGCGTGCCGATCGTGCAGATCTTCCAGATGGACAAGTCCTACGGCGCCGACGGCATCGCGGTGCGCAACGACGTCAAGAGCTTCTCCGACCTCAAGGGCAAGACCGTGGGCGTGAGCGCGCCCGGCACCGCGCCGTACTTCGGCCTGGCCTGGATGCTGTCGAAGAACGGCATGAGCATCAAGGACGTGAAGACCGTCTCGCTCGAGCCCCAGCCGGCCGCGCAGGCCTTCGTCGCGGGCCAGAACGATGCCGCCATGACCTACGAGCCCTACCTGTCGACCGTGCGCGCCAACCCGCAGGCCGGCAAGATCCTCGCGACCACGCTCGACTACCCGATGGTGATGGACACCGTGGGCTGCGCGCCGACCTGGCTCAAGGCCAACGCCAAGGCCGCGCAGGCGCTGACCGACTCGTACTTCGAGGCGCTCGAGATGATCAAGTCCGACCCGGCCAAGTCCAACGAGCTGATGGGCAGCGCGGTCAAGCAGAGCGGCGAGCAGTTCGCCAAGTCCTCGGCCTACCTGCGCTGGCAGGACAAGGCGGCGAACCAGAAGTTCTTCAGCGCCGAGCTGACCCAGTTCATGAAGGAGTCGGTGCCGATCCTGCTGGAGGCCGGCGTGATCCGCAAGGCGCCCGAGGACCTGGCCGCGACCTTCGACGCGAGCTTCATCAAGTAAGCCACCTCAACGCATAACGACGAAGCGCCACGCATCGCCCGCCATGGAAGCGACGACCGTCATCCCCTCCGCGCCAGCCGCTCCCGCGGCGGCCTCCGTTCCCCCCGCCGCCGTGCGCGTGGCTGCCGCGCGGCGCCGCCGCGCGATGGCACCGCTCGAACCCGTGAGTCCGCGTGCGCGCTGGATGCTCGGCGTCGGCTTCTTCGTGCTGTTCTTCGCCGTCTGGGCCGTCTTCACGCTCGGCGGCTTCGTCTCGCCGACCTTCCTGGCCAGCCCGGTCACGATGCTGCGCGAAGGCTGGCTGCTGTTCACCGAGTACAACTTCATCCAGGACATCGGGATGACGGTGTGGCGCGTGGTCGGCGGCTTCGTGCTGGCCTCGGTCATCGCCGTGCCGCTGGGCATCGCGATGGGCGCCTACAAGCCGATCGAGGCCTTCCTCGAGCCCTTCGTCTCGTTCTGCCGCTACCTGCCGGCCTCGGCCTTCATTCCGCTGCTGATCCTCTGGGCCGGCATCGGCGAGAGCCAGAAGCTGCTGGTGATCTTCATCGGCTCGGTGTTCCAGGTGATCCTGATGGTGGCCGTGACCGTGGGCAGCGCGCGCAAGGACCTGGTGGAGGCCGCCTACACGCTGGGCGCCAGCAGCCGGGGCATCGTGCGCCGCGTGCTGATCCCGGGCGCCGCGCCCGGCATCGCCGAGACCCTGCGCCTCGTGCTGGGCTGGGCCTGGACCTACGTCATCGTGGCCGAGCTCATCGGTTCCTCCTCGGGCATCGGCCACATGATCACCGACAGCCAGGCGCTCCTGAACACTGGCCAGATCATCTTCGGGATCATCGTCATCGGCGTGATCGGCCTCGTGTCCGACTTCGCCTTCAAGGCGGTCAACCGCCGCCTCTTCGCCTGGAGCACGCTGTGAGCGCCATCATCAAGCCGGCCCAGTTGTCGATCCACGGCGTCTCGCGCACCTTCACCGGCACGCGCGGCCAGCGCACGCAGGCGCTGCTGCCGGTCGACTTCGAGGTGCGCGAGAACGACTTCGTCACCATCCTCGGCCCCTCGGGCTGCGGCAAGTCCACCCTGCTGCGCATCGTCGCGGGGCTCGACTTCCCGACCACCGGCGAGGTGCTGCTCGACGGCCAGCCGATCGAGGGCCCGGGCGCCGACCGCGGCGTGGTGTTCCAGAGCTACACGCTGTTCCCCTGGCTCACGATCGCGCAGAACATCCGCTTCGGCCTGCGCGAGCGCGGCATGAGCGAGGCCGAGCAGAAGGAGCGCAGCGAGTTCTTCATCGCCAAGGTCGGCCTGCGCGGCTTCGAGCACCACTATCCCAAGCAGCTCTCGGGCGGCATGCAGCAGCGCACCGCGATCGCGCGCGCGCTGGCCAACGACCCCAAGATGCTGCTGCTCGACGAGCCCTTCGGCGCGCTCGACAACCAGACCCGCGTGCTGATGCAGGAACTGCTGCTGGGCATCTGGGAGTCGGCGCAGAAGACGGTGCTGTTCGTCACGCACGACATCGACGAGGCCATCTTCATGGCCAACCGCGTGGCCGTGTTCAGCGCCCGGCCCGGCCGCATCAAGACCGAGATCGCGGTCGACTTCCCGCATCCGCGCCACTACACGATCAAGACCTCGCCCGAGTTCATGGAGATCAAGGCCCGGTTGACCGAGGAGATCCGCGCCGAGTCGATGGCGGCGGCGGAGCATTGAGACCATGAAGCGCGACCTGCCGTCCTCCGCACCCAGCCCCGCCGGCGCGCCCGCGGCCGCGCCGTCGCTCGCGCTCTATGCGCAGGTCAAGGACCACATCTCGCGCAAGATCCAGGACGGCACCTGGCCGCCCGGCCACCGGCTGCCGTCCGAGCACGAGCTGGTGGCGCAGTTCGCCATCTCGCGCATGACCGCCAACCGCGCGCTGCGCGAGCTCTCGGAGCAGGGCCGCATCGTGCGCGTGGCCGGCGTGGGCAGCTTCGTGGCCGAGAACAAGCCGCAGTCCACGCTGCTGCAGATCGCCAACATCGCGAGCGAGATCCGCCAGCGCGGCCACGACTACCGCTGCGAGTTCATCGCGCTCGAGCGCATCGCCGCCTCGCCCGACATCGCCGTGTGGCTCGACCTGCGGCCCGGCGAGTCGGTGTTCCACACCGTCTGCCTGCACCTGGAGAACGGCACGCCGGTGCAGATCGAGGACCGCTACGTCAATCCGCGCGCCGTGCCCGAATTCCTCGACCAGGACTTCTCGGTCGTCTCGCCCGGCGAGTACCTGGTGCGCAACGTGCCCTTCGACCAGATCGAGCACGTGGTCGACGCGGTGCTGCCCACCGCCGAACAGGCCGAGCGCCTCGACATGCCGCCGGCCGACCCCTGCCTGCTGCTGACCCGCCGCACCTGGACCCGCGACCTGCCCGTGACGCTGGTGCGCTGCCTGCACCCGGCCTCGCGCTACCGGCTCGGCAGCCGCTTCCGCGTCGACGGCAACCAGGCCTTCGGCTGAATCCACGCACGCCATTCCGGCCTTCGATTTTTTTCGCACCTACTTGTATATACAGGATCGCACCATGAAGCTTGCTCCCAACGCCGCCACTGAACCGCTCGTGCTCTCGCCCGGCGAGGTCGACCTGCCCGCGCTGCGCCGCATCCATGCGGGCGGCGCGCGGCTCGAGCTCGCCGGCGCCGCGCGCGCCGGCCTGCTGGCCGCCCAGGCCACCGTGCGCCGCATCGTCGAGGCCGGCGAGGTGGTCTACGGCATCAACACCGGCTTCGGCAAGCTCGCGCAGACCATCATCCCGCCCGAGCGCCTGGCCGAGCTGCAGCGCAACCTCGTGCTCTCGCACAGCGTGGGCACCGGCGTGCCGCTGCCCGACGGCGTGGTGCGGCTGGTGCTCGCCACCAAGGCCGTGAGCCTGGCGCGCGGCCATTCGGGCGTGCGGCCCGAGATCGTCGACGCGCTGCTCGCGCTGTTCAACGCCGGCCTGCTGCCGCGCATCCCGAGCAAGGGCTCGGTCGGCGCCTCGGGCGACCTCGCGCCGCTGGCCCACATGGCCTGCGTGCTGATCGGCGAGGGCGAGGTCGGCACGCCCGAGGGCGAGACCATCGGCGGCACCGAGGCCATGCGCCGCATCGGCCTCGCGCCCTTCGTGCTCGGCCCCAAGGAAGGCCTGGCGCTGCTCAACGGCACGCAGGTGTCGACCGCGCTCGCGCTGGCGGGCCTGTTCGGCGCCGAGGACGTGTTCGCCGCCGGCCTGATGGCGGGCGCGCTCTCGCTCGAGGCGATCCAGGGCTCGATCAAGCCCTTCGACGAGCGCATCCATGCCGCGCGCGGCCAGCCGGGCCAGATCGCGGTGGCGGGCGCGGTGCGCGCGCTGCTCGAGGGCAGCGCCATCGTGCCCTCGCACGCCGACTGCGGCCGCGTGCAGGACCCGTACTCGATCCGCTGCGTGCCCCAGGTCATGGGCGCCTGCCTCGACAACCTCGCGCATGCGGCGCGGGTGCTGCGCATCGAGGCCAACGCGGCGTCGGACAACCCGCTGGTCTTCAGCGACACCGGCGACGTGATCTCGGGCGGCAACTTCCACGCCGAGCCCGTGGCCTTCGCGGCCGACATCATCGCGCTGGCGGTGAGCGAGATCGGCGCCATCTCCGAGCGCCGGCTCGCGCTGCTGCTCGACTCGGGCCTCTCGGGCCTGCCGCCCTTCCTCGTGCGCGACGGCGGCGTCAACTCCGGTTTCATGATCGCGCAGGTCACGGCCGCGGCGCTGGCCTCCGAGAACAAGTCGCTGGCCCATCCAGCCAGCGTCGACAGCCTGCCGACCTCGGCCAACCAGGAAGACCACGTGTCGATGGCCACCTTCGCGGGCCGCCGCCTGGCCGAGATGGTCGACAACACCGCGGTGGTGGTCGGCATCGAGGCCATGGGCGCCTGCCAGGGCATCGAGCTCAAGCGCAACGCCGACAGCCCGCGCAGCTCCGCGCTGGTCGAGGCCGAGTTCGCCGCCATCCGCGAGCGCGTGGCCTTCATCGAGCAGGACCGCTTCATGGCGCCCGACGTGGAAGCCATGCGCCTGTGGGCCCGCCGCGGCGACTGGGCCGCGCCGCTGGCCGCCGTGCTGCCGAGCCGCGCCTGAACCTTCCCCGATTCCTCGTCCGACCTTCCTTGCCATCGAAAGGACTCCCGCCATGAACGCACCCGACAAATTCATCGCCGCCAACGCTGCCACCGCCGCCGATCCGCGCCACGACCCCACGCGCGTGATCCGCGCCCCGCGCGGCAGCCAGCTGAACTGCAAGAGCTGGCTCACCGAAGCACCGTTCCGCATGCTGCAGAACAACCTCGACCCCGAGGTGGCCGAGCGGCCGCAGGACCTCGTGGTCTACGGCGGCATCGGCCGCGCCGCGCGCAACTGGGAATGCTTCGACCAGATCCTCGCCTCGCTGAAGGAGCTCGAGGACGACGAGACCCTGCTGATCCAGTCGGGCAAGCCGGTGGGCGTGTTCAAGACGCACGAGAACGCGCCGCGCGTGCTGCTCGCCAACTCGAACCTGGTGCCGCAGTGGGCCAACTGGGAGCACTTCAACGAGCTCGACCGCAAGGGTCTCTTCATGTACGGCCAGATGACGGCCGGCAGCTGGATCTACATCGGCAGCCAGGGCATCGTGCAGGGCACCTTCGAGACCTTCGTCGAGGCCGGCCGCCAGCATTACAACAACAGCCTCGCGGGCAAGTGGATCCTCACGGCCGGCCTCGGCGGCATGGGCGGCGCGCAGCCGCTCGCGGCCACGCTCGCGGGCGCGGTGTCGCTCAACATCGAGTGCCAGCAGTCGAGCATCGACTTCCGCCTGCGCACCCGCTACGTCGACAAGCAGGCGCGCGACATCGACCATGCGTTCGAACTGATCAAGCAGCACTGCGACGCCAAGGAAGCCGTGTCGATCGCGCTGCTGGGCAACGCGGCCGAGATCCTCCCGGAACTGGTGAAGCGCGCGAAGGCCGGCGGTCTCAAGCCCGACCTCGTGACCGACCAGACCTCGGCGCACGACCTGATCAACGGCTACCTGCCCGCGGGCTGGAGCGTGGCGCAATGGCAGGCCGCGATGAAGGACGAGTCGCAGCATGCCGCGCTCAAGAAGGCGGCCGCGCAATCGTGCGCGGTGCACGTGCAGGCCATGCTCGACTTCCAGGCCATGGGCATCCCGACCGTCGACTACGGCAACAACATCCGCCAAGTGGCCTTCGACGAGGGCGTGAAGAACGCCTTCGACTTCCCGGGCTTCGTGCCGGCCTACATCCGGCCGCTGTTCTGCGAGGGCAAGGGCCCGTTCCGCTGGGTCGCGCTCTCGGGCGATCCCGAGGACATCTACAAGACCGACGCCAAGATCAAGGAGCTGTTCCCCGAGAACACCCACACGCACCGCTGGCTCGACATGGCGCGCGAGCGCATCAGCTTCCAGGGCCTGCCCGCGCGCATCTGCTGGCTCGGCCTGGGCGAGCGCCACAGGGCCGGCCTGGCCTTCAACGAGATGGTGAAGTCGGGCGAGCTCAAGGGCCCGATCGTGATCGGCCGCGACCACCTCGACACCGGCTCGGTCGCCAGCCCCAACCGCGAGACCGAGGCGATGAAGGACGGCACCGATGCCGTGAGCGACTGGCCGCTGCTCAACGCGCTGCTCAACACCGCGGGCGGCGCCACCTGGGTCAGCCTGCACCACGGCGGCGGCGTGGGCATGGGCTACTCGCAGCATTCGGGCGTGGTGATCGTCTGCGACGGCACCGACGCCGCCGCCAGGCGCATCGAGCGCGTGCTGTTCAACGACCCCGCCACCGGCGTGATGCGCCATGCCGACGCGGGCTACGACATCGCCGTGGCCACCGCGAAGAAGCAGGGCCTGAAGCTGCCGATGATCAAGGGCTGAGCATGGCCGGCGGCACGCAGCGCTTCTCGCGCGCCACCTTGCCCGTCACGCCGTGGAAGAACGGCGGCGGCACCACGCAGGAGATCGCCTGCTGGCCGGCCGGCGCCGGGCTCGAGGACTTCGGCTGGCGCGTGAGCATCGCCAGCATCGCGCAGGCCGGGCCGTTCTCGCGCTTCGCGGGCATCGACCGCAGCATCATGCTGCTCGAGGGCGACGGCGTGCGGCTGCGCTCGGCCGACGGCGCCATCGACCATCCGCTCGACGCGCCGCACCGGCCCTTCGCCTTCAGCGGCGACACCGCGCTCGATTGCACGCTGCTGGGCGGCGCCTCGAGCGATTTCAACGTGATGACCCGCCGCGGCGCCTGGCACGCCGAGGTGCGCGTGCTCGACGGCGCCACCGCGCTCGAAGCCGCGCCGCATGGCGTGCTGCTCGCGCTGCGCGGCGGCTGGCGGCTCGATGCCGGTGGCGCGGCGTGCCGCGAGGGCGAGGGCCTGTGCTGGTCCGATGCACCGCGCGCCTGGCAGCTCGCGCCCGAGGACGCGACGGCACGCCTCGTGGCCGTGCGCATCGTTCCCGCCTGAGGCCGCAACCCGAGACCACAGACATGACCCTCTCCCATCCTTCCGCCGACGGCCTCTGGACCGGCCTGCGCCTCGCGCCGGGCGCCGCACCCGGCATCGAATCGGACGATGCGGCCCTCGTCGTCGCGCAGGGCACGATCCGCTGGGTCGGCGCGCGCGCCGCGCTGCCGGCCGAGTACGTCGCACTGCCCGTGCACGATGGCGGCGGCGCGCTGGCCACGCCGGGCCTGGTCGACTGCCACACCCACCTGGTCTACGGCGGCCAGCGCGCCAACGAGTTCGCGATGCGGCTCGCGGGCGCGAGCTACGAGGAGGTGGCGAAGGCCGGCGGCGGCATCGTCTCCTCGGTGCGCGCCACGCGCGAGGCCGACGAGGACACGCTGTTCGCCCAGGCCGCGCCGCGGCTCGAGGCACTGCTGGCCGACGGCGTCTGCGCGATCGAGATCAAGTCGGGCTACGGCCTCGCGCTCGAGCACGAGCGCAAGCAGCTGCGCGTGGCGCGGCGGCTCGGCGAGCACTACGGCGTGACGGTGCGCACCACCTTCCTCGGCGCCCATGCGCTGCCGCCCGAGTACGCGGGGCGCAGCGGCGAGTACATCGAGCTCGTGTGCCGCGAGATGCTGCCGGCGCTCGCGGCCGAGGGGCTGGTCGACGCGGTCGACGTGTTCTGCGAGCGCATCGCCTTCTCGCTCGAAGAAACCGAGCGCGTGTTCCAGGCCGCCCGGGCGCTGGGCCTGCCGGTCAAGCTGCATGCCGAGCAGCTCTCGGACATGGGCGGCGCCGCGCTGGCCGCGCGCTACGGCGCGCTGTCCTGCGACCACATCGAGCACCTGTCGGCCGAGGGCATCGCGGCGATGCGCGCGGCCGGCACCGTGGCCGTGCTGCTGCCCGGCGCCTACTACACGCTGCGCGACACCCACCTGCCGCCGATCGAGGCGCTGCGCGCCGCGGGCGTGCCGATGGCGGTGTCTACCGACCACAATCCCGGCACCTCGCCCGCGCTGAGCCTGCTGCTGATGGTCAACATGGCCTGCACCCTGTTCCGCCTCACCGTGCCAGAGGCGCTGGCCGGCGTCACCGTGCATGCGGCGCGCGCGCTCGGCCTGGCGGCCACGCATGGCGCGATCGCCGCGGGCCGGCCCGCGAACTTCGTGCTCTGGTCGGTGCGCGACGCGGCCGAGCTCGCCTACTGGTTCGGCCAGCGGCCCGTGCGCACCGTGGTGCGGCAGGGCCATATCGCCGTCAAAGCCGTGGGAGCCCCGGCATGACGCGCGCGCTGTTCGCGGCCGACGCGCTGCTGCCCACCGGCTGGGCGAAGAACGTGCTGCTCGCATGGAACGAGGCCGGCCAGCTCGTCGAGGCGAAGGCCGGCGCCGACAAGCCCGCCGATGCCGACACGGCCAACGGCCCCGTGATCCCCGGCATGCCCAACCTGCATTCGCACGCCTTCCAGCGCGCCTTCGCGGGCCTGACCGAGCACCGCGCCGAGCAGCAGGACAGCTTCTGGAGCTGGCGCACGCTGATGTACCGCTTCGCCGCGCGCCTCGGCCCGCGGCAGATGGAGGACATCGCGACCTGGCTCTATGCCGAGATGCTCGAGGCCGGCTACACCAGCGTCTGCGAGTTCCAGTACGTGCACCATGACGCCGACGGCAGGCCCTATGCCGACGACGCGACGCTGAGCCTCGCGCTGCTGCGCGCCGCCCACAAGACCGGCATCGGCTTCACCCTGCTGCCGGTGCTCTACCAGACCAGCGGCTTCGGCGGCCTGCCGCCCAACGAGGGGCAGCGGCGCTTCATCCGTTCCACCGACTCGATGCTGCGGCTGCTCGAGGCGCTGAAGCCCGCCTGCGACGCACAGGGCGCGCGTCTCGGCCTCGCGCCGCACTCGCTGCGCGCGGTGCCGCCCGAGGCGTTGCGCGAGGCGCTCGCGGGGCTCGATGCGATCGAGGCCGGCGCGCCGGTCCACATCCACATCGCCGAGCAGACCAAGGAAGTCGACGACTGCATCGCCTGGAGCGGCCAGCGCCCCGTGGCATGGCTGCTCGACCATGCGCCGGTCGACGCGCGCTGGTGCCTGGTGCATGCCACGCACATGGACGCCGACGAATACCGGCGCGGCGCCCGCAGCGGCGCGGTCGCCGGCCTCTGCCCGACCACCGAGGCCAACCTCGGCGACGGCCTGTTCGACTTCGCGGCCTGGCGCCAGCACGGCGGTGCCTGGGGCCTGGGCTCCGACAGCCACGCCTGCGTCGATGCGGCCGAGGAGCTGCTGATGCTCGAGTACGGCCAGCGCCTGCGCACGCGCCAGCGCAACGTGGGCGCGACCGCGGCGCAGCCACACGTGGCGACCGCGCTCACCCTGCAGGCGGTGCAGGGCGGCGCGCAGGCCGCGGGCCGCGCCATCGGCGGCCTCGCGACGGGCCAGCAGGCCGACTTCGTGGTGCTCGATGCGCAGCAGCTCGCGCTGCAGGGGCTGTCGGCGCCCGACATGCTGTCGGCGCACGTCTTCGCAAGCCACCGCACCAGCGCCATCGACGCCGTGTGGGTGGCGGGCCGCCCGCGCGTCGCCGCCGGGCGCCATGCGCTGCATACCGAGGCCGCGTCCGCCTTCGTGGCCGCGCGCACCCAACTGCTTCAAGACTGAGGAACCCCATGCCATGAGCTTCACCACCACCGAACCGGCCTTCCGCTTCCGCCAGGGCACGCGCCCGCTGCTGATCTCGATGCCGCACGTGGGCACCCACGTGCCGGGCGCGCTGCTCGCGCGCTTCACCGAGGAGGCGCGCCATGTGCCCGACACCGACTGGCACCTTGAGCAGCTCTACGACTTCGCCGACGCGCTCGGCGCCTCGGTGCTGGTGGCCACGCACTCGCGCTACGTGATCGACCTCAACCGTCCGCCCGACGGCGCCAGCCTCTATCCGGGCCAGAGCGTCACCGGCCTGTGCCCGGTCGACACCTTCGACGACACGCCGCTGTATGCCGCGGGCGACCTGCCCGGCGAGGCCGAGATCGCCGCGCGCCGCGAGGCGATCTGGCAGCCCTATCACGCGCAGCTCGCGGCCGAATTGGCGCGACTCAAGGCCGCGCACGGCACCATCGCGCTGTGGGACGCGCACTCGATCCGCTCGGTGCTGCCGCGCTTCTTCGAAGGCAAGCTGCCCGACCTCAACCTCGGCACCGCCGACGGCAAGAGCTGCGATCCCGCGCTCGCCGCCACCTTGCTGGGCATCGCGACATCGAATCCCGGCTACACCGGCGTGCTCAACGGCCGCTTCAAGGGCGGCCACATCACGCGCCAGTACGGCAACCCCGCGGGTGGCGTGCATGCGGTGCAGCTCGAGATGACGCAGTCGAGCTACATGCAGGAGGCGCTGCCCTTCGCCTACCTGCCCCAGGTGGCGGCCGGTGTGCAGCCGCAGGTGCGCCGCATGCTCGAGGCGGTGCTCGATTTCGTCGAAGGCCGCGGTTGAGCCAGGAAGCCTTTCTCGCCGCGCTCGGCGAGGCGCTGGGCGCCGGCCAGGTGCTGCGCGGCGAGGCCATCGCCGAGCGCCACCGCAGCGACTGGAGCGGCGTGGCGCCGGTGCTGCCGCTGGCGCTGGTGCGCCCGCGCGACACGCGCGAGGTGTCGGCCGTGCTGCGCCTCTGCAGCGAGCACCGCGTGCCCGTGGTGCCGCAGGGCGGGCTCACGGGACTGGCCGGCGCGGCGGTGCCGCGCGCGGATGCGATCGCGTTGTCGCTCGAACGCATGAACGCCATCGAATCGCTCGATGCCGCCGCCGGCACGCTGACCGTGCAGGCCGGCGCCACCCTGCAGTCGGTGCAGGAGGCGGCCGCCGCGCAGGGCCTGCTGTTCGGCGTGGACTTCGGCGCGCGCGGCTCGTGCCAGATCGGCGGCGCGCTGTCGACCAACGCGGGCGGCAACGGCGTGCTGCAGTTCGGGATGATGCGCGAGCAGGCGCTGGGCCTGGAGGTGGTGCTGGCCGACGGTCGCGTGCTGCCGATGCTGCGGCCCATGCTCAAGAACAACACCGGCTACGACCTCAAGCAGTTCTTCATCGGCGCCGAGGGCACGCTGGGCGTGATCACGCGCGCGCTGCTGCGGCTGCATCCGGCGCCGCGCGCCAAGGCCACGGCGCTGGTCGCGCTGCCGGACTTCGAGGCCGCGCTGGCGCTGCTGCGCCGGCTTGGCGCGCGCTTTCCGGGCGCGCTGGCGGCCTTCGAGCTGATGTGGCGCGACTTCGTGCAGACCTCGCTGCGCTGGCAGCAGCTGCGCGAGCCCTTCGACGCGGCGCATCCGCTGGTGGCGCTGGTCGACGTGGCCGGCGAGGACGAGGCCGCGCTGCGCGAGGCGCTCGAGGCGGCGCTGGCCGGCGCGATGGAGGAGGGCGCGGCGGTCGATGCCGCCATCGCCCAGTCGCAATCGCAGGCGCGCGCCTTCTGGAAGATCCGCGAGGCCACGGCCGAGCTGCCGGTGCACATGCATCCGCCGATCAATCTCGACGTGAGCCTGCCGATGGCCAGCATCGGTCGCTTCGCCGACGACTGCCGCGCGGCGCTCGATGCGCGCTGGCCCGGGCACCATTCGCTGTTCTTCGGCCATGTGGGCGACAGCAACCTGCACGTGACCACCGACGGCCAGGCCATCGGCGGCGAAGCCGAGGCCTTCGAGCGCATGGTCTACGCGCAGGTTGAGGCCCGCGGCGGCAGCATCTCGGCCGAGCACGGCATCGGCCTGCACAAGAAGCCCTACCTGGGCGCGAGCCGCACTCCCGACGAGCTGGCCGCCATGCGCGCCATCAAGCAGGCGCTCGATCCCCTCCACCTGCTCAACCCCGGCAAGGTATTCGACCTGTGAACACGACCGCCATCCATGCCCTCGCGCGGCCCGAAATCGCGCCGCTGCCGGCCTACAACGCCGGCCTGTCCTCGGAGGCCGTGCGCGCGCGCTATGGCGTCGACGAGATCGCGCGGCTCGCGAGCAACGAGAACCCCTACGGCGCGAGCCCCGCGGTGGCGCGCGCGCTGGTCGACCTGGCGGCGCGCGCGGGCACCTACCCCGATGCCCATTGCACCGCGCTGCGCGCCGCGATCGCCGAACGCTGTGGCGCGCAGCCCGCGGAACTGGTGATCGGCAACGGCTCGGAGGACATCCTCCAGATGCTGTGCCAGGCCTTCCTGGGCCCCGGCGACCGCGTGCTCACGCAGCGACCGGCCTTCGGCCTGCACGAGATCTATCCGCGCATGATGGGCGCGCAGGTCGAACTGCTGGCGCTCACGCCCGAACTGGGCTTCGACATCGAGGCCTGGTGCGCGGCGCTCGCGCGCGGCCCCAAGCTGGTGATGCTGGCCAATCCCTCGAACCCGGTCGGCTGCATGTTCGACGCGCGGGACTTCGAGCGCCTGCTGGCCGCCGTGCCCGCGGGCACGCTGCTGGTGGTCGACGAGGCCTACTACGAATACGCGCGGCTCGCGAGCGGCTACCCCGACGTGCTCGCGCGGCTGCGCGGCGAAGCGGTGGCCTTCCCGTGGATCGTGCTGCGCACCTTCTCCAAGGCCTGGGGCCTGGCCGGCCTGCGCGTGGGCTACGGCATCGCGTCCGACGCGGCGCTGGTGCAGCTGCTCGACCGCGTGCGCACGCCCTTCAACGTGAACCTCGCGGCGCAGGCCGCGGCGCTCGCGGCCTGGGGCGACGAGGCCTGCATGCAGGCGGCCGTGGAACAGACGGTGCGGCTGCGCGACGCGCTGGCCGCACAGTTGCGCGCGCGCGATTGGCCGGGGCTGCGCATCGCGCCCTCGGCGGCCAACTTCCTGTTCATCGACCTGGGCCGGCCGAACGGGCCGGTCAACGAGGCGCTGCTGGCGCGCGGCATCATCGTCAAGCCGTGGAAGGAGCCGGGCTTCGAGCGCTTCATCCGCGTCTCGGTCGGCGCGCCGCACGAGCTCGAGCGTTTCGTCGCCGCGATGGACGCGATCATGTCGAAGGCGCCATGAGGCTCTTTCGCGGCTGGGGCGTCGTCGCGGCGGCCCATGTGCTGCTGGCGCTGGTGTTCGGCGCCGCCTATTCCTTCGGCGCCTTCTTCGCGGGCATCCAGGCCAGCTTCGGCGCCGGCCGCTTCCCGGTCGCCTCGCTGTTCTCGGCCACGGCGCTGCTCTATTACATCGTCGGCGCCTTCTCGGGCGCGCTGGCCGACCGCTTCCCGCTGCGCGCCGTCGTCGGCACCGGCATCGTGCTGCTCGCGGCCGGCTTCGCGCTGGCCAGCCTGGCGCCGTCGCTGGCCGTGCTGTTCGCGCTGTTCGGCCTGTTCGTCGGCTTCGGCGTCGGCCTGGTCTACGTGCCGGCGGTGGCCGCGGTGCAGCGCTGGTTCGTGCGCCGGCGCAGCCGGGCCTCGGGGCTGGCGCTGGCGGGCACCGGGCTCGGCACCTTCGTCGGCCCGGTGACGGCCGGCGCGCTGCAGCAGCACCTGTCGTGGCAGGCCACGATGCAGCTGTTCGCGCTCGGCATCCTGCTGCTCGGCGGCGTGGCGGCCTGGGCGATCCGGGCCCGGCCGCAGGAGCTCGGGCTGCTGCCCGACGGCGATCGGGTCTTCGCATCGGCGGGCGCACCTGTCGAGACCGGCCTGCGCTGGCGTGAGGCGGTGCGCGGCGCCTGCTTCTGGTGGTACTTCGCGGCCATCGGCTGGGGCTCGATCGGGCTGTTCGTCGCGCTGGTCCACATGGCGCCGGCGGCGCAGGGGCTGGGCATCGGCGCGGCCGACGCCACCCTGCTGATCGGACTGATCGGCGTGGGCAACGTCGGCGGCCGGCTGGTGCTCGGCGGGCTCGGCGACCGGATCGGCGCGCGCCGGCTGCTCTCGCTGCTCACGCTGGCGCTGGCCGCGCTGCACCTGCTGTGGTGGGCGGCCGGCGGCTTCGCTTCGCTGGCGCTGTTCGCGCTGCTGTTCGGCGCGGCCAACGGCGGCTGCATCGCGCTCTACCCGGCGCTGGCGGCGCGCTGGTACGGCACGCGCGCGCTGGGCGCCATCCTCGGCACGCTCTACATCGCGGTCGGCGTGGCCGCCTCGATCGGTGCCAGCGCGGCCGGCCTGCTGTTCGACCTGCGCGGCAGCTACGACCTGGCCATTGGCGCCAGCGGCCTGCTGGCGCTGCTGTCGGTCGGCTGCCTGGCGCGCGCGGCGCGGCACGCGCCGGGCTGAAGTCCCGAAGACCGCTTCGGCGGTGCGGCGGGGCGCGTTTTCTACAATCCGGACCCATGAAGCCGATCGTCTACACCCGTGCCCAGCAACTGCCCGAGATCCTCGGGCGCCGCATCGCCATCCTCGATGGCGCCATGGGCACCATGATCCAGCGCTTCAAGCTCACCGAGGCCCAGTACCGCGGCGAGCGCTTCAAGGACTTCGAGCGCGACGTGAAGGGCAACAATGAGCTGCTGTCGCTGACCCGGCCCGACGTCATCTCCGACATCCACGAGAGCTACCTCGCGGCCGGCGCCGACCTGATCGAGACCAACACCTTCGGCGCGACCACCATCGCGCAGGAGGACTACAAGATGGCGCACCTGGCGCGCGAGATGAACCTCGAGTCCGCGAAGCTGGCGCGCGCCGCCTGCGACAAGTACTCCACGCCCGACAAGCCGCGCTTCGTGGCCGGCGCGCTCGGCCCGACGCCCAAGACCGCGAGCATCAGCCCCGACGTCAACGATCCGGGCGCGCGCAATGTCGATTTCGAGGCCCTGCGCGCGGCCTACTACGAGCAGACCGAGGCGCTGGTCGAGGGCGGCGCCGACGTGATCCTGGTCGAGACCATCTTCGACACGCTCAACGCCAAGGCTGCGCTGTTCGCGGTCGACGAGTATTTCGAGAACAGTGGCGAGCGCCTGCCGCTGATCATCAGCGGCACCGTGACCGACGCCTCGGGCCGCATCCTCAGCGGCCAGACCGTGACCGCCTTCTGGCACAGCGTGCGCCATGCGCGGCCGCTGGCCATCGGCCTGAACTGCGCGCTGGGCGCGGCGCTGATGCGCCCCTACATCCAGGAACTGGCGCGCGTGGCCGACGACACCTTCATCAGCTGCTACCCCAACGCCGGCCTGCCCAACCCGATGAGCGACACCGGCTTCGACGAGACGCCCGACGTGACCTCGCGCCTGCTGCACGAGTTCGCGGCCGAGGGGCTGGTCAACATCGTCGGCGGCTGCTGCGGCACCACGCCGGACCACATCGCGGCCATCGGGCGCGCGGTGTCGCCGGTGGCGGGGCGGCTGCTGAACAATGCGGCCGGGTTCTACAAGGAAGCGGCTTGAGCCCAGGCCCGTAGCCTCGCGTTTCAGGACGCGATAGGCACCGACACCCCGGCAGCCTGCCGCTCGCGCGAAATCAACGCCACGAAGCGCTGCGCCCCCAGCCCCAGCGGCCGTTCGCGCGACCACACCACGTCCACCCACAGGTTCAGGCCGTTGCTGAGGTTCTCGAGCGGGATCTCGACCAGCGCGCCCGCCGCCACGTGCGGCCGCACGAAATTGCGCGGCAGCCAGCCCCAGCCGACGCCGGCGGTGATCAGGCTCAGGGCGGCCAGCGCGTTGTCGGTGCGCCAGAGGTGGCGCGCGAACACGCTGCGCGGGTCCATGGCCGTGACCAGGTCGCGGCCGGCCACCACGATCTGGCGGGTGGCGATCAGGTGCTCCTCGCGCAAGCGGCCGCCGGGCGCGGCGGCCAGCACCGGGTGGCCCGGCGCCATCACCGCGACCATGGTGTCGCTGCCCACCTCCTGGAAGCCCTCGCGCCCGTCGAGGCTGGGCCGCTCGAACACCAGCGCGAGCTGGGCCCGGCCGCTGTGCAGCAGCGCCAGCGCATCGGCCTGCGGCGCGGCCAGCACCTCGACCTGCAGCAGCGGGTATTCGTGCGCCAGCTCGGCCAGCGCGCCGCTCCAGGGCGCGGCCAGCAGCTCGGGCGCGATCGCCAGCGTGAGCCGTTCCTCCAGCCCCTGCGTGAGCGCCAGCGCCTGCGCGTCGAGCTGGCGCAGCTGCGCCGCCAGCGAGCGCGCCTGCGGCTCGAGCGAGCGCGCGGCGGCCGTGGGCCGGGGCTCGCGGCCCTTGCGGTCGAACAGCTGCAGGTCGAGCTCGGCCTCGAGATGGGCGATGGCCATGCTGACCGCCGACGGCACGCGGCGCAGGGCGCGGGCGGCGGCCGAGAAGGAGCCGTGGTCGATCACGGCCAGGAAGACCTCGACGCTGTCGCTGGAGAAGCTCATGGCTGGTTTCTCGCCGATCTATCAACAAAACTGAAATAAGTTGACTTTTTATATCAGCAAGAGACACATAAAGTCGACGGATCGCAGTCACACAACAAGCCAAGAGAGTCCGTCATGCAGGGAATCCAGCGTCGCATCGTCTACATCACCCTCTACGAAGGGATCGCCATCGTGGCCGCCAGCGCCGGGCTGGCGCTGCTGACGGGCGCCGGCCTCGGCCATTCGGGCGCGCTGGCGGTGGCGGCCTCGGTCATCGCGGTGATCTGGAACCTGATCTTCAACAGCCTGTTCGAGCGCTGGGAGGCGCGCCAGGCGGTGCGCGGGCGCAGCCTCAAGCGCCGCATCGCCCATGCGATCGGCTTCGAGGGCGGCCTGATCGGCCTGCTGGTGCCGATGTTCGCCTGGGGCCTGGGCATCTCGCTGTGGCAGGCGCTGGTGATGGACCTGGGGCTGGTGGTCTTCTTCCTGGTCTACACCTTCGTCTTCAACTGGGCCTTCGACCGCGCCTTCGGGCTGCCGGCCTCGGCGGCGCCGGTCGCGCAGGCGGCCTGAGCCTTCCCGGCGGCCCGCGGATACACCCGCGGGCCGTTGGCACGTCCGGCAGCCGGTAAAATCGCCACCCCTTCCAAGGAGCGTTGCAGCGGCGGCGCGCGGGACCCCCTGGTCCGCGACCCGCCGTCAGGCTTGGAAGGCGCCTTCTCGCAGAACCTGCCCGGAAGGCCCGGTTGCAACGACGCTCACCTGACGTGTCTTCCCCTGCCCAGGTGAGCCCCATGAGCGATGTCCCCGCGCCTTTCGTTTCTCCCATGAAGCTGTCCGGTCTCGAACCGGTGGCCATCGGCGAGGGATCCCTGTTCGTCAACATCGGCGAGCGCACCAACGTCACCGGTTCCAAGGCCTTCGCGCGCATGATCCTCAACGGCCAGTTCGAGGAGGCGCTGGCCGTCGCGCGCCAGCAGGTCGAGAACGGCGCGCAGGTGATCGACATCAACATGGACGAGGCCATGCTCGACAGCAAGGCCGCGATGGTGCGCTTCCTCAACCTGATCGCCAGCGAGCCCGACATCGCGCGCGTGCCGGTGATGGTCGACAGCTCGAAGTGGGAAGTGATCGAGGCCGGCCTGCGCTGCATCCAGGGCAAGGGCATCGTCAATTCGATCTCCATGAAGGAGGGCGTGGACAAGTTCAAGCACGAGGCGAAGCTCGTGAAGCGCTACGGCGCGGCCGCCGTGGTGATGGCCTTCGACGAGAAGGGCCAGGCCGACACCTACGAGCGCAAGGTCGAGATCTGCGAGCGCGCCTACCGCATCCTGGTCGACGAGGTGGGCTTCCCGCCCGAGGACATCATCTTCGACCCGAACATCTTCGCGATCGCCACCGGCATCGAGGAGCACGACAACTACGCGGTCGACTTCATCAACGCCGTGCGCTGGATCAAGCAGAACCTGCCGGGCGCCAAGGTCTCGGGCGGGGTGTCGAACGTGAGCTTCAGCTTCCGCGGCAACGACCCGGTGCGCGAGGCGATCCACACCGTGTTCCTGTACCACGCGATCCAGGCCGGCATGGACATGGGCATCGTCAACGCCGGCATGGTCGGCGTCTACGACGACCTCGAGCCCGAGCTGCGCGAGCGCGTGGAGGACGTGGTGCTCAACCGCCGGCCCGACGCCGGCGAGCGCCTGGTCGAGGTGGCCGAGAGCGCCAAGAGCGGGGCCAAGGACGACAGCAAGAAGCTCGAGTGGCGCGGCACGCCCGAGCAGCCGGTGCACGTCAACCAGCGGCTGTCGCACGCGATGGTGCACGGCATCACCGACTTCATCGTGGAAGACACCGAGGAGGCCTACCAGCAGATCCTCGCCAAGGGCGGCCGTCCGCTGCACGTGATCGAAGGCCCGCTGATGGACGGCATGAACATCGTGGGCGACCTGTTCGGCCAGGGCAAGATGTTCCTGCCGCAGGTGGTGAAGTCGGCGCGCGTGATGAAGTCGGCCGTGGCCCACCTCATCCCCTACATCGAGGAAGAGAAGCGCCAGGACGAGGCCGCGGGCCGCGACGTGCGAACCAAGGGCAAGATCATCATCGCCACCGTGAAGGGCGACGTGCACGACATCGGCAAGAACATCGTCACCGTCGTGCTCCAGTGCAACAACTTCGAGGTGGTGAACATGGGCGTGATGGTCCCGTGCCACGAGATCCTCGCCAAGGCGAAGGTCGAGGGCGCGGACATCGTGGGCCTGTCGGGCCTGATCACGCCGAGCCTGGAAGAGATGCAGTACGTGGCCGGCGAGATGCAGAAGGACGACCACTTCCGCATCAAGAAGATCCCGCTCCTGATCGGCGGCGCCACCACCAGCCGCGTGCACACGGCCGTGAAGATCGCGCCGCACTACGAAGGCCCGGTGGTCTACGTGCCCGACGCCTCGCGCAGCGTGAGCGTGGCGCAGTCGCTCTTGAGCGACCAGGCCGCGGCCTACATCGGCGAGATCAACGCCGACTACGAGAAGGTGCGCACGCAGCACGCCAACAAGAAGCAGGTGCCGCTGTGGCCGCTGGCCAAGGCGCGCGCCAACAAGACGCCCATCGACTGGTCGAACTACGTGCCGCCCGCGCCCAAGTTCATCGGCCGGCGCGTGTTCCGCAACTTCGACCTGACCGAGCTCGCCAAGTACATCGACTGGGGCCCGTTCTTCCAGACCTGGGACCTCGCGGGCCCGTTCCCGGCCATCCTCAAGGACGAGATCGTCGGCACCGAGGCCGTGCGCGTCTACGCCGACGGCCAGCGCATGCTCAAGCGCCTGATCGAGGGCCGCTGGCTCAGCGCGAGCGGCGTGGTCGGCTTCTGGCCGGCCAACACCGAGAACGACGACGACATCGTGCTCTACACCGACGAGTCGCGCAGCGAGGCCGCGCTCACCTGGTACGGCCTGCGCCAGCAGACCGAGAAGCAGGAGATCGAGGGCACGATGCGCCCGAGCCGCTGCCTGGCCGACTTCGTCGCGCCGCGCGAGAGCGGCCTGAAGGACTACGTGGGCATGTTCGCCGTGACCGCGGGCCTGGGCGTGGAGAAGAAGGAGAAGTACTTCGTCGACGACCTCGACGACTACTCCGCGATCATGCTCAAGGCGCTGGCCGACCGGCTGGCCGAGGCCTTCGCCGAGGCCATGCACCACCGCGTGCGCACCGACCTCTGGGGCTACGCTGCCGACGAGGCGCTGAGCAACGAGCAGATGATCGCCGAGAAGTACCGCGGCATCCGGCCCGCGCCCGGCTACCCGGCCTGCCCCGACCACAGCGTGAAGAAGCCGATGTTCGACCTCCTGAACTGCACGGACATTGGCATGAGCCTGACCGAAAGCCTCGCTATGATGCCGGCCGCCAGCGTGTCGGGGTTCTACCTCGGGCACCCCGACAGCACGTACTTCAACGTAGGCAAAATCGGCCATGACCAGCTGCAGGACCAGGCGGTGCGCCGCAAGGCGAGCGAATCCGAACTGGAGCGGCTGCTGGCGCCCAACCTCTGACGGCGCGCGGCGGGCCCTTCCGTTCCCCCGCGCCGCCGCCATCCACGCCGCCCGCCCCGCGGGCCGCTGAACCGATCCAGGCTTCCGGGGGATTCCCATTCAGACACTGCTCTTCATCCTCGCGCACCACGCGGCGCTGGCCCTCTTCGTGGCCGGCGCCTGGGGCTTCGGCGCCACCGTGCTGGCGCGCTTCGGGGCGCCCGCGCGCCGCGACGCCTGGCTCGAGGGCGCGATCGCGACCACGCTCGGTGTCGGCCTGTTCATCGTCGCCTTCCAGGCGCTGGCGATCGTCGGCGCGCTGCGCCAGGGCGCGGTGCTCGCGCTGCTGGGTGCCGGCATCGTGCTGGCGCTGTTGCGGCTGCCCGGCTGGCGCCGCGAGCTGAAGGCGCGCGCCGCGCTCGCGCCCGCGCAGCCGGCACCGACCCTCGGCGAGAAGTGCGCCTTCGCCGCGCTGCTGCTCGTGGGCCTGCCCACGCTGTTCTCGCCGCTGGCGCCGCCGGTGGCCTTCGACGAGGTGATGTACCACCTGCCCTATGCGCGCCAGGTCGCGCAAAGCGGCACGCTGGGCGTCTACGAGTGGTTGCGCTACCCCTGGTTCCCCTACAACTACGACCTGCTCTACGCCGCCGCGCTGACGGTCTACGACGACGTCTTCACCCACTTCATCCATGGCCTCGCGGGCTGGCTGTCGGTGCTGATGATCCATCGCCTCGGCCGGCTGCACGCCAACCGCTACATCGCCTGCCTGGGCGCCGGCATCTGGCTCGCGCTCGGCGACTATCCCAATTCGTACATCGACATGGGCGTGGCGCTGTTCGTGCTCGCGGCCTTCGTCGCGCTGTGGTGGTGGGACGAGGGCCACGTGCTCGAACCGGAGCCCGGCGCAGCGTGCCACGGGCGCGCGCGCTGGCTGCTGCTGGCGGCCTTCTTCCTCGGCGTGGCGGCGGGCTCCAAGTACCAGGCGCTGATCTTCCTGCCGCTGGTGGCGGTGTTCGTGGCGCGGCGCGAGCGCCGGCCGCTGCCGTGGCTCGCGGCCCTCGCGCTGTTCCTGGTGCCGTGCATCTACTGGTATGCGCGCAACTACCTGCAGACCGGCGATCCGTTCAACCCGATCGGCGCGCGCGTGTTCGGCTTCACCAACTGGAACATGGCCGACTACACGCAGCAGCTGGCCGACGTGCGCGACCACGCCAACATGCCCAACGGCCTGTTCTGGCCGCTGCTGCTGGTGCCGTTCAGCCCGCTGTGGCGCCCGGGTCCGGTGCGCGCGGCCTTCGTGTTCTGCATCTACTCGCTGGTGATCTGGGTCGCGACCTCGCGCTATCCGCGCTACATGATGGCCTCGTTCCCGCTGCTCGCGCTGATGGCCGCCGTGGGCTGGCACACGCTGCTGGGCTGGGCCGGTGCCTTCGTGCGGCGCCGGCTGCCGGCGCTCGCGCGCGGGCGCACGCCGGGCGTCTTCGGCGGGCTGCTGATGGTGGTGCTCGCGGGCTTCGCGCTCGCGCATTCGGTGCGCGACGTGCGCATGATCTCGCCCACGCCCGCCTCGCGCGAGGCCTTCCTCGCCCGGCATGTGCCGGGCTACGAGGTGCTGAGCCACCTGCGCGCCAACCCCGTGGGCCGGCTCTACCAGGTCGGCCTCAACGACTCGATCTACTTCGCGCCTAACCCGGTGTGGGGCGACATCTTCGGGCCCTTCCGCTACTCGGACTACCTGTACCTGCCGGCCGACCAGCTCGCGCGCAAGCTGGCCTCGCAGCAGTTCGGCTCGATCGTGATCCAGACCGCGCTCGCGCCCTATGTCCACACCAAGCCCGACTTCGACAAGTACTTCAGCCTGATCGTCGAGAAGGATGGTGTGAAGGCCTACCGCATACTCGCGCCCACGCCATGACGACCGCCGACCGCCTCGCTTCCCCCACGGCCGCCGCCGCGCTCTCGCCGCTGCCGCCGGCGCTGCGCATCGCCGCCATCATCCCCTGCTACAACGAGGCGCTGGCCATTCCCAAGGTGGTGGCCGACTTCCGTGCCGACCTGCCCGAGGCGCAGATCCACATCTTCGACAACAACTCCACCGACGGCACCGCCGAGGTCGCGCGCGCCCATGGCGCGCACGTCGTGCACGTGCCGCTGCGCGGCAAGGGCAACGTGGTGCGGCGCATGTTCGCCGACGTCGAGGCCGACATCTACGTCATGGTCGACGGCGACGCCACCTACGACCTCTCGACGGTGCGCGAGATGATCCGCATGCTGGTCGACCAGAAGCTCGACATGGTGGTGGGCGCGCGCGTCGACGACCAGAGCGATGCCCAGACCTACCGCCGCGGTCATCGGCTGGGCAACCAGATGCTGACCGGCGCGGTCGCGGGCCTGTTCGGCGGCAGCTTCACCGACATGCTGTCGGGTTTTCGCGTGTTCTCGCGCCGCTACGTGAAGTCCTTCCCCGCGCTGGCCAAGGGCTTCGAGATCGAGACCGAGCTGACCGTGCACGCGCTCGAACTGCGCATGCCCTATGCCGAGGTGCCCTCGGTCTACCGCTCGCGGCCCGAGGGCTCGGTGAGCAAGCTGTCGACCTACCGCGACGGCTGGCGCATCCTCGTCACCATCTCCAAGCTGTTCGTGAGCGAGCGGCCGCTGATGTTCTTCGCGATCCTCGCGGGCCTGCTCGCGCTGGCCTCGGTGGGGCTCGCGATTCCGCTCGCGATGACCTTCTGGGAGACCGGCCTGGTGCCGCGTCTGCCCACCGCGGTGCTGGCCACCGGCCTGATGCTCAGCGCGATGCTCGCGCTGGTCTGCGGCGCGGTGCTGCACACCGTGACCATCGGGCGCCAGGAGGCCAAGCGGCTGCGCTACCTCGCCATGCCCGCGGCCGGGTCGGCCTCGTGGCAAGACGGCGCCTGCGGTTGAGCCGATGAAGCAGGCCGGGCGCCAGTTCCTGCTGTTCGCCGTGGCCGGCGTGGTGGGCTTCGGCGTCGACGTGGCGGTGCTGTACCTCGCCGCGCCGCTGCTGGGCTGGTATGGCGCGCGCGTGCTGTCCTTCATCGCGGCCGCCACCACCACCTGGGTGATGAACCGCCACCTGGCCTTCGGCGACCGTCATTCCGAGACCACGGTGTGGCGTGAATATGCGAGCTACCTCGCGACCATGCTCGGCGGCGCGGTCGTGAACTACGGCGCCTACGTGCTGGTGCTGCATGCGGTGGGCGGCCGCTGGGCGCCGATGCTCGGCGTGGCCGTGGGCAGCGGCGCGGGCATGGTCGTGAACTTCTTCGCCGCGCGCTACCTGGTCTTCAAGGCGCGGCGCTCGCCCTGAGCGCAGCGCGCCTCAGTGCGCGCCCGACACCACCACCGGAATCTCGGTCGCTGGCGGCGTGTTGCGGCTGCGGCCGCAGCGCACGATGCCGTCGATCATCACCATGCCCACGCCCGGGATGTCGCCGAGCTGCACGCTCTCGAGCAGGCCCGGCGCGGGCGAATGCTGCGCGCGGTCCATGAACACGAAATCGGCATCGCGGCCGATCTCGATCAGGCCGCAGTTGAGCTTGCGGATCTTCGCGGTGTTGCCGGTGGCGAAACAGAACACCAGCTCGGCCGGGATGTTCGCGATCGACGACAGCATCGCGACCATGCGCAGGATGCCCAGCGGCTGCACGCCCGAGCCCGCGGGGCCGTCGGTGCCGAGGATCACGCGGTGCGGGCACTTGAGCTCGAGCGCGGCCCTGGCGGCCGCGATCGCCACCTTCTCGTTGCCGTTGTGCACGATCTCGATCGCGCGCGAGCTCTTCTCGCAGAGCTCGCACACATGGGCCTCGGGCAGCGAGGTGTGGCCGCCGTTGATGTGGCCGATGACGTCGGCATCGGCCTCGAGCACCACGTCCTTGTCGATCAGGCCCGAGCCCGGGATCGAGGGGCCGCCCGTGTGGATCGTGCTCTGGATGCCGTACTTGCGCGCCCAGGCCACCATCTCCTTGGCCTCGTAGCCGGCCTTTACCGAGCCCAGGCCGACCTCGCCGAGCAGGCCCACGCCGGCCTCGGCGAGTTCCTTGAAGTCGCTCTCGACCATGCCCTTCTCGATCACCGGCGCGCCGGCCAGCACCTTCACGCCGCCGGGGCGGAAGTTGTCGAAGGCGCGCTGCGCCGTGATGGCCAGGGCCTTCAGGCCCACGATGTCCTTGGGGCGGCCGGGCAGGTGCACCTCGCCGGCCGAGATCATGGTGGTCACGCCGCCGTGCATGGTGGAGTCGATCCAGCCGATCTGGCCCTGGCGCGGCGTCCAGTCGCCGAACACCGGGTGCACGTGGCTGTCGATCAGGCCGGGCGCGACGCAGGTCCGGCGCGCGTCGATGACGGTCTTCGCGCCCTCGAGGTCGCAGTCCTTCTGCTTGCCGATGGCGACGATCAGGCCGTCGTTCACCACGATGGTGTCGGCGTCGAGGATGGGCTTGTCGATGTCGCCCGAGAGCAGCAGCCCTATGTTCTGGATGACGACCTTGCCCGACTTTCCGCTGCTCGCGATTTCTGCCATTTCGTGTTGTCCTCGTCGTGGGGGGGAGTGTTGTTGTCCTGCAGATCGTCCGCGCGCACGGTGCGCAGCACGGTCTCGATCACGAAGTCTTCCCAGTGCCGGATCGCGTCCGGCGACTCCAGCGGCTCGCCGAGGAAGGCCGTGAGCGTGTGGCGGTTGGAGGTGTAGAAATAGCCGGTGGACGCGATCAGCAGGTAGATGTCGCGCGCCACGAGGTCCTTGCGGAACAGCCCCTGGGCCGCGCCGCTCGCGAGGATCTCCGCGATGATCGCCACCGCCCGCGACGAGTACTCGCGCGCGCGCAGCGACTTCGAGATGTGCCGGCCCTTGTGCAGGTTCTCGGTGTTGAGCAGCGTCACGAACTCGGGGTTCTTGCGGTAGTAGCCGAGCACGAAGCGGATCACTTCGGTGAGCGCCTCCACCGGGCGCGAGGCGTCGAGCGCGATCGCGGCCTCGGCGTCGTCCATGCGCTGGTAGATGCCCTCGAGCACTGCGATGAACAGGCCTTCCTTGCTGCCGAAGTAGTAGTAGATCATCCGGTCGTACGACTTGGCGGCCTTGGAGATCTTCTCCACGCTGCCGCCGTCGTAGCCGTACTTGGCGAACACCTTGGTCGCCGACTTGAGGATGCTGTCGCGCGTGGCCTGGGCCGCGGCCTCGCGCACGCCGGTGCGGCGCTGGGGCTTGGGCTTGGTGATGGAGCGGCTGTCGGCCATCGATCGCGCGACGTCCTGCTTACTTCTCGGCGAAGGCGCGCTCGACGACGAAGTCGCCGGGCGTCGAGGTGTTGCCTTCCTTGAAGCCGCGTGCCTCGAGGATGTGCTTGAGGTCGACCAGCAGGCCCGGGCTGCCGCACAGCATCACGCGGTCTTCGGCGGCGTTGATCGGCGGCAGGCCGAGGTCGTCGGTGAGCTTGTTGCTCGCGATCAGGTCGGTGATGCGGCCCTGGTTGCGGAACTCCTCGCGCGTGACCGTGGGGTAGTACAGCAGCTGCTTGGCGACCATCTCGCCGAGGAACTCGTGCTTGGGCAGGTGGTCGGTCACGAGGTCGTGGTAGGCCAGCTCGTCGACCTGGCGCACGCCGTGCACCAGGATGACCTGCTCGAACTTCTCGTAGGTCTCGGGGTCGCGGATCACGCTCATGAACGGTGCCAGGCCGGTGCCGGTGCCGAACAGGTAGAGGCGCTTGCCAGGCAGCGTGTAGTCGATCAGCAGGGTGCCGGTGGGCTTGCGGCCCACGATGATGGTGTCGCCCACCTGGATGTGCTGCAGCCGCGAAGTCAGCGGGCCGTCTTCCACCTTGATGCTCAGGAACTCGAGATGCTCCTCGTAGTTCGGGCTCACGATGCTGTAGGCGCGCAGCAGCGGCTTGTCGTTGACGCGCAGGCCGATCATCGTGAAGTGGCCGTTGGAGAAACGCAGCGCCGGGTCGCGCGTGGTGGTGAAGGTGAACAGGCGGTCGGTCCAGTGGTGGACGCTCAGGACCTTCTCTTCGCTGAATGCACTCATACGGAACTCAATAGTGGTGAATGACGGGGGGTTGGCTGAGCCGGGATGCACGCCCTTGGGGCGCCAGCTGCCGGCCGGCTCCGAACCCTCCATTGTCGTTGGTCGGAAAAACCCCGATGAACATCGCGAGAAAACACCATTGCAAGCATCGGGCCCGTTTGCTACATTGACCTTCAATGTAGTGAATGCAACATGAAAGTGTAGGGGATGCTACACAAACGAAAGCCCCGGCACAAGCGGACATGCGGCACGTTTGTTGCAAACCCCGCCACCACGATTTGCAGCCAACAAGAGGTCGCCCCCGATGACGGAACACACGAAGACAGACGGACTGCCGGGCATGGACGTGCCGGTGGTCGCCGAGGCCGGCCCCGGCGGTTTCGGCAAGGCGCCGTTGCGCAACGAGCGCATGAGCGCGGCCAAGGTCGAATGCAATGCCTGCCCGGTGCTGTGCCAGATCTCCGACGGACGCACCGGCGCCTGTGACCGCTATGCCAACCGCGAGGGCGTGCTGGTGCGCGTCGATCCCGTGGTGCTGCTGCGCCGCCAGCTCGCGAGCGATGCGCCCGCGCTGGTGGCTTTCGACCGCACGGCGGCGGCCGAAGACGGCAAGGCCGAAGAGTCATCGCCCGACTGGAACGGCGACCTGCTGCATGCCGACGAGGTCTTCGTCACTGGCGTCGGCTCCTCCACCACCTATCCCGACTACAAGCCCGCGCCCTTCATCGTCGCCTCGAAGGCGCAGGGCGTGGACATGGTCACCGTGGTCACCGAGGGCATCTTCAGCTACTGCAGCTTCAAGGTGAAGATCGACACCGACCGCTTCCTCGGCGCCGAGCAGGCCAACGTGCGCTACCGCGGCGAGGTGGTGGGCCACGTCACCACGGCCGAGTACGGCTCGCAGATGCTGTCGCTGGGCGGCGTGCACCACCTCACGGGCGGCAGCAAGAAGGAAGGCCGCATGACGGCCGAGCTGATGCAGCTGCTGGGCAACAAGAAGGCCATCGAATGCACCATCGACGGCGGCGCCAGCCTGGTGATCCAGGCCGGCAAGGCGCCGATCGTCAACGGCGTGGAAGAGCAGCGCATGCGCGTGGGCTGCGGCTCGGCCGCGGTCGGCATCTTCGCGCGCCAGTTCGCCGGCGTGGCCGACGAGGTGGTGGTGGTCGACGACCACATCACCGGCGTGCTGACCGAGCACCAGGCCGGCCGCTGCCTCGACATGCCGCCCTCGGGCATCCAGATGCTGGGCCGCAAGTCGACGCCGGGGCGCTACTTCCAGGTCGCCAATCCGGGCAACGGCTGGGGCGGCACCGACATCGCCGATCCGCTGTCGATCATCGAGGGCTGGGAGGACGGCGTGGCCAAGCCCGGCCTGCGCCTGCTCATGACCTCGACCACCGGCGAGCATGCGCAGTGGTATGTGCTCGACGACGCGCTGCAGCCTGTCGAGCAGCCGATGCCACCCGAAGTCAAGCGCATCGTCGACCGCATCGGCGAGAACTGCGAGCCTTCGCTGTGCACCGTGCTGTTCCTCGGCGGTGCCGGCGGCAGCCTGCGCGCGGGCGTCACCGAGAACCCGGTGCTGCTCACGCGCGCCATCAAGCGCGCGCTGGTCAACGTCACCTGCGGTGGCGCGCCGGCCTATGTGTGGCCGGGCGGCGGCATCACGGTGATGGCCGACGTCATGCGCATGCCCGACAACAGCTTCGGCACCGTGCCCACGCCCGCGATCGTCGCGCCCATCGAGTTCAGCATGCGGCGCGCCGACTACGAGGCGCTCGGCGGCCACATGGAGCATGTCTTCCCGCTCGAGCAGGCGCTCGCGCGCGGTGCCTGGCAGGAAGACGGCGCGCCGCTCGCGCGCCAATGGCTCGTCATCGACGAAGCCAATCCCTGGCCCCTCGGTCACGTCCCGATGCTGGGATAACCATGTCCGCCCAACGCACGGCGCTCGACGAGCACCGCTGGCACTTCAACCACGGCCCGATCGACATCGTGGCCGAGGCGCACGGCGACCGCTACGCGGTGGCGGCCGCGCACGATGCGGCCTGGGCGCGCTTCGCGCACGTGCTCGACGAACTGGTGCACGAACTGCCGCTGCTGCGGCTGCCGGTCACCGACAAGATGCGCCCGCGCGGCGTGGTGGCGCGCCGCATGTGGGATGCCTGCGCGGCGTTCGCGCCGACCTTCATCACGCCGATGGCCGCGGTCGCGGGCGCGGTGGCGCAGGAACTGATCGCCTTCTACCAGCGCCCCGGCATCGAGCGCGCCTGGGTCAACAACGGCGGCGACATCGCGGTGCATCTGGCGCCGGGCCAGACCGCGCGCGTGGGCGTCTACGCGGACCTCGCGCGCTTCGACTGGCGCGATGCCAACGGCCTCGTCGACACCGACGGCCAGTTCGAACTGCGCGCCGACCAGCCGGTGCGCGGCGTCGCGACCAGCGGCTGGCGCGGGCGCAGCTTCTCGCTCGGCATCGCCGACAGCGTGACGGTGCTGGCGGCCACCGCGGCGCAGGCCGATGCGGCCGCCACCGTGATCGCCAATGCGGTCGACGTCGAAAACGAGGCGATCCGCCGCGTGCCCGCGAGCGAGCGCAAGGACAACAGCGACCTCGGCGACACGCTGGTCACCGTCGACGTGCCGCCACTGCCCCCCGCGCAGGTGCGCAGCGCACTCGATACGGGCGCGGTGTGCGCCCGCGTCCTGCAAAAAGGCGGGCTCGCATGGGCCGCTCTGCTCGTTTGCCAGGGGCAGTGGCGACTGGTCGAGCCCTTATGCTCGAAGCCGCTTGGAGCCAGACTCCCGCGCGCAGTTGGTTCAGTAATTGCTTAACGAAAAGCAAGGTTCTTTTTCATGATCGATATCCGCCGAGTCTTCACCCAGGTCGAGCACATCCACCACGAGTTCGGGCCGCGTGCCCAGACGCCGCTGGTGCGTGGTGCCATCGCCGCCGTGCTGACCAATCCCTTCGCGGGCCGCTACGAGCCCGACATCCTGCCGATGATGAGCCTGCTCGATCCGGTGGGCCTCGAGATGGCGCACAAGCTGCACGCCGCGATGGACGTGCCGCTCGAGCAGCTCGCCACCTACGGCAAGGGCGCCATCGTAGGCGCCGCGGGCGAGCTCGAGCATGGCGCGCTGTGGCACGTGCCCGGCGGTTATGCGATGCGCGAGCTGCTCGGCTGGAAGGGCGACCGCGTCGCCTATGCCAAGGGCACCGTCGACGAGAAGAAGACCGGCCAGCCCGGCAATGCGCTGTCGATCGTGCCCTCGACCAAGAAGGTCGGCGCGCCCGGCACCACGCTCGACGTGCCGCTGACCAACATCAACGCCAGCTATGTGCGCGGCCAGTTCGACGCGATCGAAGTGCGCGTGCCCGGCGCGCCCGCGGCCGACGAGATCGTGTTCATCCTCGCGATGAGCACCGGCTACCGCGTGCATGCGCGCGTCGGCGGCCTGCTCGCGGAAAACATCGCCAAGTGGGACGGCCTGCGCTGAGCCCGTGTACGAAGAGACAAGAAGAGAAGCCAAAGGAAATCCAGACATGACCGCCAACATCCGCAAGCTCGTCGTCCAGGTCGACGAAACCCGCAAGGAAATGGGCCGCGACATCGCGCCGCCCACGCGCCGCGCCGTCGCCATCGCCGTGATCGCCAACCCCTACGCGGGCCGCTACAGCGAGAACCTCGACGAGCTGATCGCGATCGGCGAGGAGCTCGGCGCGCTGCTGGGCCAGAAGGCCGTGAAGGCGCTGGGCATCGAGCCCGGCCAGGCGCAGAGCTACGGCAAGGCCGCGATCGTCGGCGAAGGCGGCGAGCTCGAACACGCGGCCGCGATCCTGCATCCCAAGCTCGGCGCGCCGCTGCGCGTGGCGGTCGAGAAGGGCGCGGCGCTCGTGCCCTCGGCCAAGAAGCTCGGCACCCTCGGCACCGCCATCGACGTGCCGCTGGGCCACAAGGACGCGGCCTTCGTGCGCAGCCATTTCGACGCCATCGAGGCCCGCGTCTCCGACGCCCCGCGCGCCGGCGAGATCGTGGTGGCCGTGGCGGTCACCGACAGTGGCCGCCCACTGCCGCGCATCGGCGGCCTGCAGGCCGGCGAGATCAAGGGCGAAGACGGCCTGCGCTGAGGCGACACTCCACCTTTCCACCGATTTCCTCGTTCCTTTCCCGTTTTTCTCGAACCCCACCAGGAGCTTCCCGATGATCCCCTTGCGCCATGTTTTCAGCGCGGCTTCCGTCCTGACCCTGACCTGCGCCCTCGTTCCCGCGCACGCCCAGGGCGTGATCAAGATCGGCGAGATCAACAGCTACAAGGCGCAGCCGGCCTTCCTCGAGCCCTACAAGAAGGGTATGGAACTCGCGGTCGACGAGATCAACGCCAAGGGCGGGGTCAACGGCCGGAAGATCGAACTGATCAGCCGCGACGACAACGCGAACCCCGGCGACGCCGTGCGCGTGGCCGAGGAGCTGATCTCGCGCGAGAAGGTCGACGTGCTCGCGGGCGCCTTCCTCTCGAACACCGGCCTGGCGCTGACCGACTTCGCGAAGCAGAAGAAGTTCTTCTATCTCGCCGCCGAACCGCTGACCGACAAGATCGTCTGGAGCAACGGCAACCGCTACACCTACCGCCTGCGTCCCTCGACCTACATGCAGGTCGCGATGCTGGTGCCCGAGGCCGCCAAGCTCAAGAAGAAGCGCTGGGCCATCGTCTACCCCAACTACGAGTACGGCCAGTCCTCGGTCGCGACCTTCAAGACCCTGCTGAAGGCCGCGCAGCCCGACGTGGAGTTCGTCGCCGAGCAGGCGCCGCCGCTGGGCAAGGTCGATTCGGGCAGCGTGGTGCAGGCGCTCGCCGATGCCAAGCCCGACGCGATCTTCAACGTGCTGTTCGGCGCCGACCTCTCGAAGTTCGTGCGCGAGGGCAACACCCGCGGCCTGTTCAAGGACCGTGAAGTGGTCAGCGTGCTGACCGGCGAACCCGAGTACCTCGATCCGCTGAAGGACGAGGCGCCCAACGGCTGGATCGTGACCGGCTATCCGTGGAGCGGCATCAAGACGCCCGAGCACAAGGCCTTCCTCGACGCCTACCAGGCCAAGTTCAAGGACTACCCGCGCCTGGGCTCGGTGGTCGGCTACAGCGCCATCCACTCGATCGCGGCGGGTATCCAGAAGGCCGGCAGCACCGACACCGAGAAGCTGGTCGCGGCCTTCAAGGGCCTGCAGCTCGACAGCCCCTTCGGCAAGATCAGCTATCGCGCGCAGGACAACCAGTCGACCATGGGCGCGTACGTGGGCAAGACGAAGAACGACGGCGGCAAGGGCGTGATGGTGGACTACGTCTACCTCGACGGCGCCAAGTTCCAGCCGAGCGACGACGAAGTCAAGAAGATGCGCCCCGCCGACTGATGCCGCTGCGCGCGGACCGCGGGCATTGCCCGAACGGTCCGCGCGTGCACGGCATGGGCAGCAGGTGGCACCACCACCGCGTCAGCCATGCGCCTCGGGCGCCTGGCGGGGGCGGGAGTTTCCAGTTCCTCGGGATCCTTGAATGAGCTTTTCAGGCTTCGTTGTTCAGTTGCTCAACGGGTTGGCCGGCGCCTCGTCGCTGTTCTTCGTGGCGGCCGGCCTCTCGTTGATCTTCGGCGTGACGCGCATCGTCAATTTCGCCCATGGATCCTTCTTCATGGTCGGCATCTACCTCGCGTACACGCTGGTCGACAAGCTCGGCGCGAGCCTGGGCTTCTGGCCCGCGCTGCTGATCGCGGCGGTCGCGGTCGGCGTGCTCGGCGCGCTGATCGAGGTGCTGCTGCTGCGCCGCATCTACAAGGCGCCCGAGCTGTTCCAGCTGCTCGCCACCTTCGCGCTGGTGCTGGTCATCAAGGACGCGGTGCTGTGGCTCTGGGGGCCCGACGAGCTGCTGGGCCCGCGCGCGCCCGGCCTCAAGGGCTCGGTCGAGATCCTCGGGCGCCAGTTCCCCTCGTACGACCTGTTCCTGATCGTGGTCGGCCCGGTGGTGCTGGGCCTGGTCTGGCTGCTGCTCACGCGCACGCGCTTCGGTACGCTGGTGCGCGCCGCCACGCAGGACCGCGAGATGGTCAGCGCGCTCGGCGTCAACCAGGCGTGGCTCTTCACCGCGGTGTTCGCGCTCGGCGCGCTGCTCGCGGGCCTGGGCGGCGCGTTGCAGCTGCCGCGCGAGCCCGCCACGCTCGAGATGGACCTCAACACCATCGGCGCCGCCTTCGTGGTGGTGGTGGTCGGCGGCATGGGCTCGCTGCCCGGCGCCTACGTGGCCGCGCTGCTGATCGCCGAGATCAAGGCCGTGTGCATCTGGCTCGGCGTGGTGCAGATCTTCGGCATCGACGTGTCCTTCTCCAAGCTCACGCTGATGGTCGACTTCCTCGTGATGGCGGCCGTGCTGGTGTGGCGCCCGTGGGGCTTGTTCGGCCGCGCGCAGGCGCCGAGCCGCTACGTCGGCATGCAGGAGGAACCGCTGCGCCGCGCCGGCAACCTCTACCTGGCCGGCGCCGCGGTGCTCGCGCTGGTGCTCGCCGCGCTGCCGGTGCTGACGGCCGGCTCGCCCTACACCCTGGTGCTGATGATCGACCTGCTGATCGCGGCCCTGTTCGCCACCAGCCTGCACTTCATCATGGGCCCGGCCGGCATGCATTCGTTCGGCCATGCGGCCTACTTCGGCCTCGGGGCCTACGGCGCCGCGCTGCTCGCGCGCTCGCTGGGCCTGCCGATGGAGCTCACGCTGGTGGTCGCGCCGCTGGTGGCCGCGCTCGGCGCCTTCGTCTACGGCTGGTTCGCGGTGCGGCTGTCGGGCGTGTACCTCGCGATGCTCACGCTGGCCTTCGCGCAGATCACCTGGGCCATCACCTACCAGTGGGACAGCTTCACGGGCGGCAGCAACGGCCTCACGGGCGTCTGGCCCTCGGCCTGGCTGTCGGACAAGCGCGCCTACTACTGGCTCACGCTGGTGCTGGTGTCGGCCGGCGTCTGGTGGCTGCGCCGCGTGCTGTATTCGCCCTTCGGCTACACCCTGCGCGCGGGCCGCGACTCGGTGCTGCGCGCCGACGCCATCGGCATCGACGTCAAGCGCATGCAGTGGGCCGCCTTCGTCATCGCGGGCGCGGTGGCGGGCCTGGCCGGCGCGCTGTTCGCGTTCTCCAAGGGCAGCATCTCGCCCGAGACGCTGTCGGTCGGCAAGTCGGTCGACGGCCTCGTGATGGTGCTGCTCGGCGGCATCCAGACGCTCGCGGGCCCGGTGGTCGGCGCCGTCACCTTCACCTGGCTGCACGACACCGTGGCGCGCAACACCGACTACTGGCGCGCGATGCTCGGCGCCATCATCCTGATCCTGGTGCTGCTGTTCCCGCAGGGCATCGCGGGATCGATCAAGCAGCTCGCGGAGCGTTTCCGCGCGCCGAAGGAAGAGAAGAAGGCCGTCGATGCGAAGCTCGAGGAGGTGAAGGCATGAGCCTGCTCAAGGTCAACAACCTCGGCAAGTCCTTCGGCGGCGTCAAGGCCGTCGACGGCATCAGCTTCGAGCTGCCGCCCGGCGAGCTGCTGGCGCTGATCGGCCCCAACGGCGCCGGCAAGTCCACCACCTTCAACATGGTCAACGGCCAGCTCAAGGCCGACCAGGGCTCGATCACGCTCGACGGCCAGGAGCTCGTGGGCCGCAAGCCGCGCGAGATCTGGCGCATGGGCGTGGGCCGCACCTTCCAGATCGCCGAGACCTTCGCCTCGCTCACGGTGGTCGAGAACGTGCAGATGGCGCTGCTCTCGCACGACCGCAAGCTGTTCTCGATGTGGCGCCGCGCCGCCGAGCACCAGCGCGACGAGGCGCTGGCGCTGCTCGACCAGGTCGGCATGAAGTCGCAGGCCGACCGGCCCTGCAGCGTGCTGGCCTATGGCGACGTCAAGCGCGTCGAGCTCGCGATCGCGATGGCCAACAGCCCCAAGCTACTGCTGATGGACGAGCCCACGGCCGGTATGGCGCCGAAGGAACGCAACTCGCTGATGGCGCTGACCAAGCAGCTGGTCATCGACCGCGGCATGGCCGTGCTGTTCACCGAGCACAGCATGGACGTGGTGTTCGCCTATGCCGACCGCATGATCGTGCTGGCGCGCGGGCGCCTCATCGCGCAGGGCAAGCCGCTCGAGATCCGCGACCACCCCAAGGTGCAGGAGGTGTACTTCGGCAGCGGCAAGACCTTCGAGAAAGCAGCGGCATGAACACGACGAACGCTTCCGAACCCCTGCTCCAGGCCAAGGCCCTGTGCGCCTGGTACGGCGCCGCCCAGATCCTCTACGACGTCGACCTCGAGGTGCGGCGCGGCGAGGTGGTCGCGCTCATGGGCCGCAATGGCGCCGGCAAGTCGACCACGCTCAAGGCGCTGATCGGCATGCTCGGCAAGCGCCGCGGCGCGGTGCGCTTCCTGGGCCACGACATCTCGAAGAGCGAACCGCACCACGCGGCGCGCCTGGGCCTGGGCTTCGTGCCCGAGGACCGGCGCGTGTTCACCGACCTCACGGTGATGGAGAACCTCGAGGTCGGCAAGCAGGCCGCGCGCCGCTGGGCCGACGGCAGCGAGGCGCCGCTGTGGACGCCCGAGCGGCTGTTCAAGCTGTTCCCCAACCTCGGCGAGATGCCCCACCGCCCCGGCGGGCGCATGAGCGGCGGCGAGCAGCAGATGCTGACCGTGGCGCGCACGCTGATGGGCAACCCCTACCTGGTGCTGCTCGACGAACCTTCGGAGGGCGTGGCGCCGGTCATCGTCGAGCAGATGGCGAACATGATCCTCGAGCTCAAGGCGCAGGGCGTGAGCATCCTGCTGTCGGAGCAGAACATGCACTTCGCGGAGCTGGTCTCCGACCGTGCCTACGTGCTCGAGAAGGGCCAGATCCGCTACCACGCCACCATGGCCGAGCTCGCGGCCAACGAGGAAGTGCGGCGCGCGTACCTGAGCGTCTAGTCAGTCAGTCGATGCGCCTTCGGGCGCATTCCTTGCAGGGTTTCGTTTCCATCAACGCAAGCACGGAGCACAGACCATGAACGACACGCACCGCAGACGCTTCCTCCAATCCACGGCCGCCCTCGGCCTGCTCGGCGCCTCGGGCGCGCTCTTCGCCGCCGGCGCGAAGATCAAGCCCGGCGACAAGGCCGTGCTGATCGTGGTCGACGTGCAGAACTGCTTCATCGACGGCGGCACGCTGCCGGTCAAGGGCGGTGCCGACGTGGTGCCGGTCATCAACCAGCTGGCGGCCTCGTTCCAGAACATCGTGGTCACGCAGGACTGGCACACCCAGGGCCATGCCTCGTTCGCGAGCGCGCACGCGGGCCAGAAGCCCTTCAGCAGCATCAAGCTGAACTACGGCAACCAGGTGCTGTGGCCCGACCACTGCGTGCAGGGCACGGACGACGCGGCGCTGCACAAGGACCTCAAGCTGCCGACCGCGCAGCTGATCATCCGCAAGGGCTTCCACGCCGACGTCGACAGCTACTCGGCCTTCGAGGAAGCCGACCGCAAGACCTCGACCGGCCTGGCCGGCTACCTCAAGGCGCGCGGCATCAAGACCGTGTTCGTGACCGGCCTGGCAACCGACTTCTGCGTCGCCTGGACCGCGCTCGATGCGCGCAAGGCCGGCTTCGATGCCTACGTGATCGAGGACGCCACGCGCGCCATCGACCTCAACGGCTCGCTGGCCGCGGCCTGGAAGCAGATGAGCGCCAAGGGCGTGAAGCGCATCCAGTCGGCCGACATCCAGGGCGCCTGAGAAGACGACAGGGAAGCCCGGCGATGCGCGGGCCCCCGCCGCGCATCGGCACAACACAACTCCGAGACAAGACGACCCCATGACGATTTCCCTCTCCAGGCGCTCCCTGGTGGCCGGCGGCGCGGCCCTCGCGCTCGGCCCCGGCCTGCTGGCCGCCGCGCGCGCCGAGAACGGCGTGAGCGACGGCGCCATCCGCATCGGCCAGTCGGCGGTGTTCAGCGGCCCGGCCAAGGACTTCGGCATCGACTACCGCGCGGGCATCAAGCTGCACTTCGACCGCGTCAACAAGGGCGGCGGCATCAACGGGCGCCGGCTCGAGCTGGTGAGCTACGACGACGTCTACGAACCCGCGAAGACCGCGCTCAACACCGCGAAGCTGATCGACGAGGACAAGGTGTTCGCGCTCACGGGCTACGTCGCCACCGGCAACCTCGCGGCCGCGATGCCGCTGGCCGAGAAGGCGGGCGTGCCGATGTTCGCGCCGCTGGTGGGCACCACCTCGTTCCGCACGAAGACCAACCGGCTGCTGTTCCACGTGCGCGCGGGCTACGACCTCGAGCTGCGCAAGATCATCAGCCACCTGTCGACCATCGGCATCCAGTCGATCGCGGTGGTGCACCAGGACAGCGCCTTCGGCAAGTCGAATCTCGCGACCTGCGAGGAGCTCGCGGCCGACTACAAGGTGAAGGTGGTCAAGACCTTCCCGCTGGCGATCGCCGCCGAGGATGCGAAGCCGGTGGTCGCGGGCCTCGCCGAGGCCAGGCCCGGCGCGGTCGTGATGATCATGGCCGGACGCCAGGTCGAGGTCTTCATGCGCGACTACCGCGCGAGCGCGGGCGGCGCGCCGCTGTACACGCTGTCGGTCGGCATCACCGACGCGGCCGGCTCGGCGCAGCGGCTCGAGGGCAAGCTCGCGGGCCTGGTCACGGCCAGCATCGTGCCGCCGCCGCAGGCCGTGCGCGTGCCCATCGTGGCCGACTACCAGCGCGACCGCGCCGAATTCGGCGAGAAGATCGACAGCTACACCGCGCTCGAGGGCTACATCGTCGCGCGCGTGATGGCCGAGGGCCTGCGCCGCGGCGGCAAGGCGCTCACGCGCGAGAGCTTCGTCGCGGGCCTCGAGAGCATCGGCAGCACGCGCTTCGGCGACTTCCCGATCGAGTACGGGCCGAAGAACCACAACGGCTCGAACTTCGTGGACCTGGAGATGTACACCCGTGACGGCCAGCTGCGGCGCTGAAGGCCGTGCCGAGCCGCTGCAACTGAGGGTCAACGGCCATGCGCGCGCGCTCGCGGTGCCGCGCGAGGCCTCGCTGCTGCAGGTGCTGCGCAACGACCTCGGGCTCAACGGTCCCAAGTACGGCTGCGGCCTCGGCCAGTGCGGCGCCTGCACGGTGCATGTCGACGGCATGGCCGCGCGCGCCTGCGTGATCCCCGCGCACGGCGTGGCGGGCCGCGCCATCACCACGCTCGAGGGCCTGGGCACGCGCGGCGACTGGCACCCGGTGCAGGCCGCCTTCGAGCAGGCGCAGGCCGCGCAGTGCGGCTACTGCCTCAACGGCATGGTGATGCAGGTGGCGGCATTGCTGGCGCGCGAGCCGGGCGCCAGCGAGGCGCGCATCCGCAGCGAGCTCTCAGGCAACCTGTGCCGCTGCGGCACGCACATCGAGATCCTCGACGCGGCGCAGCGCGCGGCGCGCCAGCTGCGGGCGGCGCAGCCATGACACGGCGCGCCGACCTGCCGCGCACGCGCGCGGAGTTCCTCGCCGCCGAAGGCGTGCTGCTGGTGGTGCGCGAGACCCCGCCGGCTCCGCCGCCGGCGAAGGGCCAGCCGGCCTTCATCGCGGGCAATCCCGCCGAGGGCGACGAGGTGCTGCTCGCGGTGTGGGACGACGGCAGCGCCTCGGCGCTCAACGGCCATGTCGACCTCGGCACCGGCATCCAGACCGCGCTGGGCCAGATCGTGGCCGAGGAGCTCGAGCTCGGCATGCCCTGCGTGCGCGTGATGCTCGGCGACACCGCGCGCGCGCCCAACCAGGGCGCGACCATCGCGAGCGCCTCGATCCAGATCCATGCGCAGCCGCTGCGCCTCGCGGCCGCGCAGGCGCGCGCCTGGCTGCTCGCGCGCGCGGCCGAGCGCCTGGGCGTGGCGCCCGAGGCATTGCAGGCGCGCAACGGCATCGTGCGCGTGGCCGAGGCGCCCGACCGGCACCTGAGCTACGCCGAACTGGTGGCGGGCCAGCGCACCGTGCTCAAGCTCGATGCGAAGGCCGCCACCAAGGACCCGGCCGACTACCGCGTGGTCGGCACGCGGCAGGCACGCGTCGACATCCCGGCCAAGCTCGCGGGCGAACTGGTCTTCGTGCACGACATGCGCGTGCCCGGCATGCTGCACGGCCGCGTGGTGCGTCCGCCCTACGCGGGCGCCGACCATGGCGACTTCATCGGCAACACGCTCGAATCGGTCGACGAATCGTCGATCGCCCACATCCCCGGCATCCGTGCGGTGGTGGTGATCCGCGACTTCGTCGGCCTCGTGGCCGAGCGCGAGGAGCACGCCGAACAGGCGCTGCGCGAACTGCGCGTGCGCTGGAAGCCCTGGCCCGGCATGCCCGGCCTCGACGACCTCGCGCAGGCGCTGCGCGACAACCCCTCGACGCAGCGCCTGCTGGTCGACGAGGGCGACGTCGACGGCGCGATCGCGCGCGCCGCGCATCCGATGCCGCGCACCTATGTCTGGCCCTACCAGATGCATGCCTCGATCGGGCCCTCGTGCGCGCTGGCCGAATGGCAGCCCGCGGACGACGTTGGCAGCGGCATCCAACTGCGCTGCTGGGCCGGCACGCAGAACCCGCACGTGCTGCGCGCCGATCTCGCGAAGCTGCTCGGCGTGCAGGACCTGCAGGTCGACGTGGTGCGCATGGAAGCCGCGGGCTGCTACGGCCGCAACGGCGCCGACGACGTGGCCGCCGATGCCGCGCTGCTCGCGCGCGCCGTGGGCGCGCCGGTGCGCGTGCAGCTCACGCGCGAGCAGGAGCATGCGTGGGAGCCCAAGGGCGCCGCGCAACTGATGGAGATCGACGGCGGCCTCGCGGCCGACGGCAGCGTCGCGGCCTATGACTTCCAGACTTCCTATCCGTCGAACGGCGCGCCCACGCTCGCGCTGCTGCTCACGCGCGCCATCGAACCGGTGGCGCAGGCCTACGAGATGGGCGACCGCACCGCGCGCCCGCCCTACGGCTACGACAACCTGCGCGTGAAGGTCAACGACATGGCGCCGATCGTGCGCGCCTCGTGGCTGCGCGGCGTGTCGGCGCTGCCGAGCTCGTTCGCGCACGAGTCGTACATCGACGAGCTCGCGACCGCGGCCGGCGTCGACCCGGTGCAGTTCCGGCTGCGCCACCTCGACGATCCGCGCGCGGTCGAGCTGGTGCAGGCCACCGCGCAGAAGGCCGGCTGGCGGCTGCGCACCGGCCCGCAGGAGAACGCCGAGGGCGGGCTCGGGCCCGGCGGCGACATCCTGTTCGGCCAGGGCTTCGCCTATGCGCGCTACGTGCACAGCAAGTGGCCGGGCTTCGGCGCCGCCTGGGCGGCCTGGGTGGCCGATGTCGAGGTCAACCGCCGGACCGGCGAGGTGCACGTGCGCCGCGTGGTGGTGGGGCACGACGCGGGCCTGCTGGTCAATCCCGCGGGCGTCGAGCACCAGGTGCACGGCAACGTGATCCAGACCACGAGCCGCGCGCTCAAGGAACAGGTGCAATTCGCGCCGCAGTCCGGGCCGGCCGAGGGCGGCGAACGACTGCCGGGCGTGCTGCCCTCGGGCGTGGTCGCGAGCCGCGAGTGGGGCAGCTACCCGATCATCAACTTCCGCGAAGTGCCGGTGATCGAGGTCATGCACATGCCGCGCCCCGGCGAGCCGTCGCTGGGCGCGGGCGAGTCCTCGTCGGTGCCGGGCACGGCGGCGATCGCGAACGCCATCTTCGATGCGACGGGCGTGCGCTTCAGGGCGCCGCCGTTCACGCCGGAGACGGTGCTGGCGGAGTTGAATCGCGGGCTGTTGCCGCCGCCGCCCGGAGAGGGCGACGGCAAGCCGCCGGGCGATGGGGATGCCGGCGTGCCCCCATCCCGACCTTCCCCCAGAGGGGGAAGGAGCAAGACCGATGCGCCATGGCCGACGCGCAAGAGCCTGTGGGCCACGGGCGCCGCGCTCGTGGTCGGCGGCATCGGCGTCGTCGCGGGCCTGCTCGGCTGGCGCTCGGCAATCGCGCCGGTGTCGCTCACCGCGCCGGTCTACAGCGAGGCCACCATCGAGCGCGGCCGCGTGCTCGCGGCGCTCGGCGACTGCGCGGTCTGCCATACCGCGCCGGGCGGTGCGCCCAACGCCGGCGGCCGCGCGATGGACACGCCCTTCGGCACGCTCTACACCACCAACCTCACGCCCGATGCCGAGACCGGCCTCGGCCGCTGGTCCTTCAGCGCCTTCCAGCGCGCGATGCGCGAGGGCGTGTCGCGCGACGGCCATCACCTCTATCCGGCCTTCCCCTACACCGCCTTCGCGAAGACCAGCGACGACGACCTGCAGGCGCTCTATGCCTACTTCATGGCGATGCCCGCGGTGCGCGCCGAAACGCCGAAGTCCGAACTCAAGTTCCCGTTCAGCCTGCGGCCGCTGATGGCCGGATGGAACGCGCTCTTCCACGATCCCGCGCCGCTGGCGCCCGTGGCCACGCAGAGCGCCGAGTGGAACCGCGGCGCCTACCTCGTCAACGGCCTCGGCCATTGCGGCGCCTGCCACACGCCGCGCAATGCGCTGGGCGCGGAGCAGGGCGGCAGCGCCTTCCTGTCGGGCGCGATGGTCGATGGCTGGGAGGCGCCGTCGCTCACGATGCGCTCGAAGTCCGCCATGCCCTGGGATGCCGATCCGCTCTACCGCTACCTGCGCGACGGCCACTCGCCGCGCCACGGCATCGCGGGCGGCCCGATGGCCGAGGTGGTGCGCGAGCTCGGTGCCGTGCCCGACGCCGACATCCGCGCGATGGCGACCTACCTCGCCTCGTTCAACCCCGAGCCCGTGCCCGAGGCCACCGCACAGGCCGAGGCACGGCGCATCGTCGACACGGCGGCGCGCACGCGGGGCCAGCTGCTCGGCCCCGCGCAGCGCATGTTCGACAGCGCCTGCGCCGCCTGCCACCATGACGGCGACGGCCCCACGCTGCTGGGCGTGAACACGCCGCTCGCGCTCAACGGCAACCTCGCGAGCGCGAAGCCCGACAACCTGCTGCGCACCATCCTCGATGGCGTGCGCGATCCCGCGACGCGTGACATCGGCTTCATGCCTGCCTTCCGCGACGCGCTCGACGACCGCCAGATCGCCGAGCTCGCGGGCTACATGCGCGCGCGCTTCGCGCCGCAGGAGCCCGCCTGGCCCGACCTGCAGGCCGAGGTCGCGCGCGTGCGCGCGGCGCCGGGGCACTGAGGCCACGGGGTCCCTGTCGGTGGAAGACCGCACGCCGCGGCGCGTGCGGCGCTACGATGCCCGCGCATTCCTTCCAACCTCCAGAGACAACCAACGCCATGTCACTCGATCTCCAGACCGCCACCAGCCTCCCGCAAGACGCCGACCAGGCCACCCTCGTCGGCCGCCTCTGGCAACCGGGCGTGGGCCCCGTGCTCGTGGCCGTGCAGGGCGACGGCCTGCATGAGCTCTCGCGGCTCGCGCCCACCATGAGTGACCTGCTCGAGCTGCAGGAGTCGCCCGCCGATGCCGTGCGGCGCGTGCTGCGCAGCGGCCAGGCACCGCGCATCGCGGAGCTGGCCGAGGTGCTCGCCAACAGCTACGGCGGCGCGCGCAACGAGGACCGGCCCTGGCTGCTCGCGCCCTGCGACCTGCAGGCCGTCAAGGCCAGCGGCGTGACCTTCGTCGCGAGCCTGCTCGAGCGCGTGATCGAGGAACAGGCGCGCGGCGATGCATCGAAGGCCGAGGCCACGCGCGCGGCGCTCGGCGGCGTGCTCGGCGACAACCTCGCCGACATCGTGCCGGGCTCGCCCGAGGCGATGAAGGCCAAGGAGGTGCTGATCGCGCAGGGCGCGTGGTCGCAGTACCTCGAGGTCGGCATCGGTCCCGATGCGGAGATCTTCACCAAGGCGCCCGTGCTCTCGTCGGTGGGCACGGGGGCCGATATCGGCATCCATGCGGCCTCGGTGTGGAACAACCCCGAGCCCGAGGTCGTGCTCGCCGTCAACAGCCGCGGCGAGACCTTGGGTGCCGCGCTCGGCAACGACGTCAACCTGCGCGACTTCGAAGGCCGCAGCGCACTGCTGCTGGGCAAGGCGAAGGACAACAACGCATCGTGCGCCATCGGTCCGTTCATCCGCCTGTTCGATGCGCACTTCGGCATCGCGCAGGTGCGCCGCATCACGGTCGCGCTCGAAGTGCGCGGGCCCGAGGGCTTCGTGCTCGAGGGCTCGAGCTCGCTCGCGAAGATCAGCCGCGATCCGCTCGACCTCGTGGCGCAGGCCATCGGCATCCATCACGACTATCCCGATGGCCTGATGCTGTTCCTCGGCACGATGTTCGCGCCCACGCAGGACCGCCACGGTCCGGGCCAGGGCTTCACGCACACGGTCGGCGACATCGTGCGCATCGCGGCGCCCGAACTCGGCGCGCTCGTCAATCGCGTCGCGCATGCCGACAAGGCACCGCGCTGGACCTTCGGCATCGGCGCGCTGATGCGCAACCTGGGCGCGCGCGGCCTGCTGCGCTGAGTTCTGTCATGGTGCCGTCATGCACCGTTAAGCCGTACTGTGTAACGTTAATGGAAGATGTACTTCTTTGTGATTCAGAGACGGCATGATGACCTCTGATGTAGTTGACCGGCTCCTCGCTTCCACTCAAGATAACCAATGATTCGTTAATGTTTTGATTGGTTGAACGAGGGAGATCGGGTGTCGCAGGCAGAGATCGAGCTTTTGCAAAAGCCCGTCGAGGGCCCGCTTCCGTGCGGTGAGGATCTGGAATACGACGCCGATTTCATGGCGTTGCAGCAGGCAACGCTCGGCAAGCGCGAGCAGCAGTTCGGCAACACCATCATTCCGGCCGAGCCGCCCGACTGGACCAAGGTCGAGCGCATCGCCAGGCAGTTGTGCGAACGCACGCGCGACCTGCGCGTGCTGGTGCCGCTCACGCTCGCATGGACCGAGAACCGCGGCCTGCCGGGTTACGTCGAAGGGCTGCAGCTGGTCGACGTGGTGCTGCAGACCTACTGGGACGACGTGCATCCGCGCGTGGTCGACGGTGGCGACGAGGACCCGCTGCCGCGCATGAATGCATTGGCCGCGCTGGCCGAGAGCGAAGGCATCGGGCGCAGCGTGCGCGATGCGCGGTTGCTCGATGACGGTGGCGTGACGATGACCTTGCGACAGGTCGAGGCGCTGCTCGATTCGAGCAAGGCCGACCAGATCGACTACCCGGGCGGCGTGGGCCGCCTGCGCGAGGCCGCGCGCCGCGCCTACGACAACGACGCGCCGCCGATCGTCGCGTTGCGCGCGGCGCTCGCGCTGCTGCAGCGCATCCGCGAGACCTCCGAACGTGCACTGGGCCAGAGCTGGGCCCCCGATTTCTCGCGCCTCGAACGATCGATGCGCACGGTGGCGCAGCTGCTGCCCGAGCAGGCATTGCAGAGCGCGGTCGAGGCGCCACAGACCGCACGCCAGAGCCCATCGGCGATCGATCCGGCCGCGACGTCTTCGTCGCCGGGCGCGATCGAGACCGCTGCAAGTGGCGGTCCCGGCCTACGCGCGATCGGTATCAACGATATTGAAATAACGAGCCGCGAAGATGTGCAGGTGTTGTTGGAAAAGGCGTGCCGGTATCTGGAGCGCGCGGAGCCCAGCCATCCCGCGCCCCTGTTGATACGCAGGGCGCAGAAGCTGCTGGCGCTCAACTTCTTCCAGATCATCGAGGAGCTCATGCCCGAGGGACTGCAGAAGCTGGAGAGCCTGGCGGGCCGGCCTTCGGGGTCCGACGCATCGCAGTAGGCGCCGGCGGCCGGCGCACGCGGTCCGCACGCATTCGATCGAAGAATCAAGAGGAAGCTTTATGGCAGACAACCGTGTCAGGAACAGTGGTCAGAAGTTCATCGCGCGCAATCGCGCGCCGCGCGTGCAGATCGAGTACGACGTCGAGATCTACGGCAGCGAACGCAAGATCCAGCTGCCCTTCGTGATGGGCGTGATCGCCGACCTCGCGGGCAAGCAGGTCGACCCGATGCCCGATCTCGCCGAGCGCGAGTTCATGGCGGTGGACATCGACAACTTCGACGACCGCATGAAGTCGATCAAGCCACGCGTGGCCTTCCAGGTACCCAACACGCTGACCGGCGACGGCCAGCTCAATGTCGACATCACCTTCGACAGCATGGACGACTTCTCGCCCGCGCGCATCGCGCGCCAGGTCGACGCGCTGCAGCAGCTGCTCGATGCGCGCACCGAACTGTCGAACCTGCTGTCCTACATGGACGGCAAGAACGGCGCCGAGCAGCTCATCGCGCAGGCGCTGCAGAACCCGGCGTTGCTGAAGTCGCTGGCCACCAGCCCGAACCCGGCCGTGGCCGGTGCGCTGGATGCGGCGGCGGCCAGCGAGAAGCCGGCCGGCAGTTCCGAATAAGGCGCGAGCCGATCACGTCGACAGGACCACCACCATGAGTACCGTGCAAAAACAATCCGCGCGTGCGCAGCAGACCGTCGAGGCGCTCGAGCCGAACGAGTTCTCGGACCTGCTCCAGCGCGAGTTCAAGCCCAAGACCGACCAGGCGCGCGAGGCGGTGCAGAACGCCGTCAAGACGCTGGCGGTGCAGGCGCTCGAGAGCTCCGTCACCATCTCCAACGATGCCTATCGCACGGTGCAGGCCATCATCACGGAGATCGACCGCAAGCTCTCCGAGCAGATCAACCAGATCCTGCACCACGAGGACTTCCAGCAGCTCGAGGGCGCCTGGCGCGGCCTGCACTACCTCGTGAACAACACCGAGACCGACGAGCAGCTCAAGATCCGCGTGATGTGCGCCTCCAAGCGCGAAGTGGCGCGCTCGCTCAAGCGCCACAAGGGCATCGGCTGGGACCAGAGCCCGCTGTTCAAGAAGATCTACGAGGCCGAGTACGGCCAGTTCGGCGGCGAGCCCTTCGGCGCGCTGATCGGCGACTTCCATTTCGACCACAGCCCGCCCGACGTCGAGATGCTCGGCGAGATGGCCAAGATCGCCGCGGCCGCGCACTGCCCCTTCATCGCGGGCGCCTCGCCGACCGTGATGCAGATGGACTCGTGGCAGGAGCTGTCGAACCCGCGCGACCTGACCAAGATCTTCCACAACACCGAGCACACCGCGTGGCGCTCGCTGCGCGACTCGGAAGACGCGCGCTACATCGGCCTGGCGATGCCGCGCTTCCTCGCGCGCCTGCCCTATGGCGCGCGCACCAACCCGGTCGACGAGTTCGAGTTCGAGGAAGAGACCGATTCGGCCGCGCACAGCCGCTACACCTGGGCCAACTCGGCCTATGCGATGGGCGTGAACATCAACCGCTCGTTCAAGCAATACGGCTGGTGCACCTCGATCCGCGGCGTGGAATCGGGCGGCGCGGTCGAGAACCTGCCGACCCACACCTTCCCGACCGACGACGGCGGCGTCGACATGAAGTGCCCGACCGAGATCGCGATCAGCGACCGGCGCGAGGCCGAGCTCGCGAAGAACGGCTTCATGCCGCTGGTGCACCGCAAGAACTCCGACTTCGCGGCCTTCATCGGCGCGCAGTCGCTGCAGCAGCCGGCCGAGTACTACGACGCCGATGCCTCGGCCAACGCGAACCTCGCGGCGCGCCTGCCCTACCTGTTCGCCTGCTGCCGCTTCGCGCACTACCTGAAGTGCATCGTCCGCGACAAGATCGGCTCGTTCCGAGAGCGCGAGGACATGGAGCGCTGGCTCAACGACTGGATCATGAACTACGTCGACGGCAGCCCCGGTACCTCGTCGCAGGACACCAAGGCGATGAAGCCGCTGGCGGCCGCCGAGGTCCAGGTGGAGCCCATCGAGGACAACCCCGGCTACTACGCCGCCAAGTTTTTTCTCCGGCCGCACTACCAGCTCGAAGGGCTCACGGTGTCTTTGCGGCTGGTTTCGAAGTTGCCGTCCAACAAGAAGGACAGCAGCTAATTCAACAGTGCCTCGATGGGGCACGCACAACTCCGGGGGTTAATGATGGCAGTAGACATGTTCATGCGCGTCGAAGGCGCGAACGGCGAATCCAAAGACTCGAACCACAAGGACTGGACGGATATCAAGTCGTTCGCATGGGGTGCGACGCAGCCTGGCAACATGGTCAGCGGTGGTGGCGGTGGCGTGGGCAAGGCCAGCTTCAACGATCTGCAGGTGCTCGCGCGCATCGACAAGGCGGCTCCGTCCGTCATGAAGAACTGCGCCAGCGGCAAGCACCTGAGCAAGGTCGAAGTCTCGGTCTGCAAGGCCGGCGGCGGACAGATCGAATACACGCGCGTGACGCTCGAGGAAGTGCTGGTCACCTCGGTGCAGTACACGGCCGAGCAGGGCAGCGACGCGGTGTTCGTGCAGTACGCGTTCCAGGCCGCCAAGGTCAAGCAGCAGTACTGGGAACAGACCGACAAGGGCGGCAAGGGCGCCGAAACCCAGCTCGGCTGGAACATCAAGGAAAACAAGGAAGCCTGATCCGCGGGCCCGGCCGGGCTCGCGGGCGGTGCCTCGGCGCCGCGCGCGAGCCGGTCTCCGGCTGACGGTCTGCGGGCCGCCAGCCGAAGGCCGAGCGGCGAAGGCGGCGCATCGCGCCGTCATCCGCGACAGGTCCGCGGCCCCGCGAGGCGGGCGCCGGCGGCCACGAGCGATATCCAACCACCGACCACGGCGGCGGCTCTGGCTTCATCAGGGCCGGGACCGCGCATTGGCGAAACGACAGAGGAAGCTGCTTCATGGGCGATGCGTTTGCAGTGCTGGGCGAGCGCTCGGTGGCCGAGCACACCGAGGGGATACAGCGGCAGATCCGCGCCGATCCCCAGAACGCCAGCCTGCGGCTCGCGCTGTGCCACTTCCTCGCGCTGCGCGGCGAATGGCAGCGCGCCGAGGACCAGCTCAAGGCGGCCGTCAAGTTCGATCCCTCGTTCACGCCCGCGAGCGCCACCTGCTCGATGGCGCTGGCCGGCGAGCGCCAGCGCAGCGCCTTCTGGGCCGGCGACGCGGCGCGCGCGCCCGTGGTGCTCGGCGACGGCGCGGACTGGGTCGATGCCTTGATCGCGGCCGCCGCGCTGCCGGCCGACCAGGCCGACGAGGCCACCCGGCTGCGCGAGTCGGCGCGCGATGCCACGCCCGCGCTGCGCGGCCTGCTGCAGGCCGTGGACCGATCGGGCGATGCGGCGAGCGAACGCGTCGATGACGAAGCGCTCGAGCGCATCGACTTCGACTGGCTCTGCGATGGCGACGCGCGCCTGGGCGCCGCGCTCGAGGTCATCACGCCCGCGGGCTATGGCTGGCTGCCGCTGCCTTCGGTGCGCCGCCTGACGTTCCAGCGGCCGCAGCACCTGGTCGACCTGCTGTGGTCGCCGGTGCAGGTCGAGCTGGCCAATGGCCGCGCGCTGGCCGTGCTGGTGCCGGTGCGCTATGCGGGCGATCTGGCCACGCTCGAGGACGGCCTCGCGCTCGCGCGCCGTACCGACTGGCTGCCGCTGCCCGGCGAGGCCGCGTTCGCGGGCGCGGGCCAGCGCACCTTGATCAGCGACGCGGGCGACCATGCGCTGCTCGAACTGCGCACCATCGAATTCACCGCCGGGGAGGCCGCCTGATGGCCACGGCCGGCGCCTCCGCCTGGTCGGGGCCCGATGCCGAGGGCGAGCAGGAGAGCGTCGCGCGCGACCGGCTGCAGCCGGTGCTGCTCGACCGCCTGACCGACAAGCAGCCGAGCAACCGCCAGGAGCGCGCGGGCGCCTTCCTGATGAGCGGCAAGCTGCTGCGCGACTCGGTGCTGCGCGACCTGCAGTGGCTGCTGAACACCACCAACTTCGGCACCGCGCATTCGATCCAGGACCTGCCGCGCGCGCGCCGCTCGGTCGTCAACTACGGCGTGCGCGGCTGGGCCGGCGGGCGCATGTCGGAGGTCGACTTCGCCGACGTCGAGGCCGCCATCCGCACCGCCATCATCGACTTCGAGCCGCGCATCATGAAGGACAGCATCGACGTGCGCTGCGTGACCGACGCCACCGAGCTCGAGCACCACAACCTGCTCGCGCTCGAGATCCGCGGCACGCTGTGGTCGGTGCCTTACCCGATCGAGTTCATCCTGCGCTCCGAGCTCGACCTGGAAAGCGGCCACATGATGCTGCGCCCCACCGGAGGCCTCTGATGGACGCGCGGCTGCTCGACTACTACAACCGCGAACTCACCTACATGCACGAGCTCGGTGCCGAGTTCGCGCAGCGCTATCCGAAGATCGCGGGCCGCCTGGGCATGCGCGGCATCGAGGTCAGCGATCCCTACGTCGAGCGGCTGCTCGAGGGCTTCAGCTTCCTCACCGCGCGCATCCAGCTCAAGATGGACGCGGAGTTCCCGCGCTTCTCGCAGCGGCTGCTCGAGGTGGTCTATCCGAACTTCCTCGCGCCGCTGCCCGCCATGGGCGTGGTGCAGATCGACGGCAACCTCAACGAGGGCTCGCTGAAGGCCGGCTACGAGCTGCCGCGCCACACGATCCTGCGTGGCCGCATGATCAAGGGCGAGCAGACGGCCTGCGAGTTCCGCACCGGCCACGCGGTCACGCTGTGGCCGATCCGCATCGCCGAGGCCAGCCTGGGGCCGGTGCCGGCCGAGATCCTGCATGCGCTGCCGATCGTCGCGCGGCAGGCCAGGAGCGCGATCACGATCAAGCTCGAGGCCGTGGGCGGCGCGCGCTTCGCCGAGATGCCGCTCGATCGGCTCGAGTTCTTCCTCTCGGGCGCCGAGCTGCATGCGCTGCGCGTGCTCGAGCTCGCGGTGCACCACTCGATCGGCACCGTCTGCCGCACCGGGCCCGGCACCGCGGGCCAGGGCGCGCGCATCGTGCCGCTGGGCGAGGAGGCGATCCGCCACGAGGGCTTCGACCCCGACCAGGCGCTGCTGCCCTACGACGCGCGCTCGTTCCAGGGCTACCGGCTGCTGCACGAGTACTTCGCCTTTCCCGACCGCTACCTGTTCTTCAGCGTCAACAAGCTGCGTGCCGCGGCCGCGGCGATGAGCGGCACCACGATGGAGATCGTGATCCTGCTCGACCGTGCCGACGGCGACCTCGAGCGGCTGATCGACGCGCGCCAGTTCTCGCTGTTCTGCACGCCGATCGTCAACCTGGTGCCGCGCCGCAGCGACCGCATCCCGGTGGGCCCGGGCCAGCACGAGCACCATGCGGTGATCGACCGCACGCGGCCGCGCGACTTCGAGATCTTCACGGTCGAGCGCGTGGTCGGCCACATGAGCAACGGCTCCGAGGAGCGCGAGTTCCGCCCCTTTCTCGGCTCCTTCGCCTCCGACGACGGCGACTTCGGCGCCTACTTCTCGGTGCGGCGCGAACCGCGGCTGGTGTCGGACCGCGCACGCGCGCAGGGCACGCGCACCAGCTACACCGGCAGCGAGGTCTACGTCTCGCTGGTGGACCAGCACGACGCGCCCTTTCCGCACAGCCTGCGCCACATCACGCTCGATGCGCTGTGCACCAACCGCGACCTGCCGCTGTTGCTGCCCACCGGGCTGGAGTCGGACTTCACGCTGCGCGTGTCGGCGCCGGTGCGCGCGATCCGCATCCTGCGCGGGCCCTCGCGGCCCTACCCGGCGCTGGCCGAGGGCGCGCTGACCTGGCGCCTCATCAGCCACCTGGGCCTCAACTACCTGAGCCTCACCGACGTCGATGCCGACCAGGGCGCGGCCGCGCTGCGCGAGATGCTCGACCTCTACGGCAACCTCGCCGATCCCGCGGTGCGCCGGCAGATCCAGGGCGTGCGCTCGATGAAGCTGGCGCCGGTGTTCCGCCGCCTGCCCGAGCCGGGCCCGATCGTCTTCGGCCGCGGCGTGGAGATCGCGCTGAAGCTCGACGAGACCGCGTTCTCGGGCGCGAGCCCGTACCTGTTCGGCGCCGTGCTCGAGCAGTTCTTCAGCCGCCACGTGTCGCTCAACGCCTTCACCGAGTTCGCGCTGGCCAGCCTGCAGCGCGGCGAGATCGCGCGCTGGACGCCGCGCATCGGACGCCGCCCCGCCGTATGAACAGCACCACCGACCTCCGCGAGGACACGGATGCCGCGCAACAGGCGCCGGCGAGCGACGCGGTGGATCGGGCGGTCGACCACGAAGCACGGGCCGAGGCCGCGCCGCCGCCCGCGCGCGGCCTGCCGCAGGTCGATCCGGCGCTGTGGGCCGGCCTGGTCGAGCAGCCCTTCGAGCACGACCTCTTCATGCTGCTGCGCCGGCTCGACGCGCACGGCGACCATCCGCTGCTGGGCCGCGCGCCGCGCCCGCTCGACGAGCCGCTGCGCCTCGGCCAGGAGCCCTCGATGGCCTTCGCGCCCTCGAACGTCTCGGGCGTGGACGACAGCCGCGACGGCCCGCCGCAGATCTCGATCTACGGCTTCGGCCTGTTCGGTCCCAACGGCCCGCTGCCGCTGCACCTGACCGAGTACGCGCGCGAGCGCAAGCGGCACCACAACGACCACACGCTCAGCGCCTTCGCCGACCTGTTCCACCACCGGCTGATCCTGCTGTTCTACCGCGCCTGGGCCGATGCGCAGTCGGTCAACAGCCTCGACCGGCCCGACGGCCACCGCTTCGTCGAGTACGTCGCGAGCCTCATGAACATGGGGCAGCCCGGGCTCAAGGAGCGCGACCGCATCGCCGACCATGCGCGCACCCACATGGCGGGCCACCTGGTGCGCCAGACGCGCAACCCCGAGGGCCTGATCCAGATCCTGCGCCTGTACTTCGACCTGCCGGTGCGCATCGAGGAGTTCGTGAGCGACTGGGTGACCATCGACGAACCGCAGGTCAGCCGCATCGGCCTGTTCGGGCGCAACCACCGGCTCGGCGCCGGCGCCACCATCGGCCTCGCCGTGCGCGATGCGCAGAGCAAGTTCCGCCTCGAGCTCGGGCCGCTCACGCTCGAGCAGTACCGCGCCTTCCTGCCCGGCAGCCAGCGGCTGCAGCAGGTGGTCGACTGGGTGCGCCAGTACGTCGGCATCGAATTCGCGTGGGAGCTGCGGCTCGTGCTGCGCAAGGAGGAGGCCGGCGGCATGCAGCTCAACGGCGGCCAGCGCCTGGGCTGGGGCAGCTGGCTCGGCACCCGCCTGTCCGACACCGACGCCGGCGACCTGGTGTTCGCGCCCGAGGCCCTGCATTCGCGTTCCGCAGCCACCGCTTCCCACACCTCCGCTTCCTTCACCCAGGCCTCATGACCGACATCCGCCGCGTCTCGCTGTTCTCCAAGCTCAACCCGATGCTCTACAAGGCATTGGAGACCGCCACCGCCTTCGCCAAGCTGCGCGGCAATGCCTACGTCGAACTCGTGCACTGGCTGCACCAGATCCTGCAGCTGCAGGACAGCGACCTGCTGCGCATCGTCAAGCGCGCCGGCCTCAACCTCGACGCGGTCGAGCAGGACCTGGTGCGCGCGCTCGACCGGCTGCCGCACGGCGCGACCTCGATCAGCGACATCTCCGAGCATGTCGACAGCGCGGTCGAGCGGGCCTGGGTCTATGCCAGCCTGCGCTTCGAGGCGACCTCGATCCGCGGCGCCTACCTGCTCGCGGGCATCGTCAAGACGCCGGGGTTGCGCCAGGTGCTCTCGGGCATCTCGCGCGAGTTCGACAAGCTGGTGCCCGACGTGCTGATCGCGCAGCTGCCGGCCTGGACCGAGGGCTCGCCCGAGGACGACTACGACATCGCGCCCGAACCGGCGGCCGGCGGCGCGCCGGCCCCGGCCGGTGCCGCGCCGCAGGCCGCGGGCGGCTCGGCGCTCGCCAAGTACGCGAGCGACCTCACGGCCAAGGCGCGCGCGGGCGAGCTCGATCCGGTCTACGGCCGCGACGACGAGATCCGCCAGATCGTCGACATCCTGATGCGCCGGCGCCAGAACAATCCGCTGCTCACGGGCGAGGCCGGCGTCGGCAAGACCGCGGTGGTCGAGGGCCTGGCGCAGCGCCTGGCCGCGGGCGACGTGCCGCCCTCGCTGCGCGAGGTCTCGCTGTGGGTGCTCGATCCCACGCTGCTGCAGGCCGGCGCGGGCGTGAAGGGCGAGTTCGAGCAGCGGCTGCGGCAGGTGATCGACGAGGTCGAGAAGAGCCCGAAGCCCATCGTGCTGTTCGTCGACGAGGTCCACACGCTGGTGGGCGCGGGCGGCACCGCCGGCACCGGCGACGCCGCCAACCTGCTCAAGCCCGCGCTCGCGCGCGGCCGCCTGCGCACCATCGGCGCCACCACCTGGTCGGAGTACAAGAAGTACATCGAGAAGGACCCGGCGCTCACGCGGCGCTTCCAGACCATCCAGGTGCAGGAGCCGACCGAGGACAAGGCCGTGATCATGCTGCGCGGCATCTCGGCCGAGCTCGAGAAGCACCACGGCGTGCTGATCCTCGACGCCGCGCTCGAGGCCGCCGTGAGCCTGTCGCACCGCTACATCCCCGCGCGCCAGCTGCCCGACAAGGCCGTGAGCCTGCTCGACACCGCCTGCGCGCGCGTGGCGCTGAGCCAGCATGCGCTGCCGGCCGCGCTCGAGGACCTGCAGCGACGCATCGAGGTGCTGGGCATCGAGTCGGGCATCGCGCAGCGCGAGGCCGCGATCGGCGTGGGCGAGGCGCAGCGCGTGCAGGACATCGCGGCGCAGATCGATGCCGCCAAGGCCGAGCTCGCGACGCTCGAGCAAAGGCGCATCGAGGAGGCCGAGCTGGTCGAGCGCATCGTGGCGCTGCGCCGGCAGCTCTCGCCGGCGGCGGTGCCGGTGCAGGCTGAAGAGGTCGCCGAGGATGGCGATGAAGAAGACAGCACAGAGGCCGCACCGGCGCCCGCCGAGCCGCCGGCCTCGCCCGAGCAGATGCGCGCCGAGCTCGACGCGGCGCAGCGCAAGCTCTCGCAACTGCAGGGCGAATCGCCGCTGATCCTCGCCGCGGTCGACGCGCAGGCCGTGGCCACGGTGGTGGCCGACTGGACCGGCATCCCGATCGGGCGCATGGTGCGCGACGATGCGCAGTCGGTGCTGCGGCTCGGCGAGATCCTGTCGCAGCGCGTGGTCGCGCAGACCGATGCGCTCGACACCATCGCGCGGCGCATCCGCACCGCGCGCGCGCGGCTGGACAACCCCAACAAGCCGGTCGGCGTGTTCCTGCTGTGCGGCCCCTCGGGCGTGGGCAAGACCGAGACCGCGCTCGCGCTGTCGGAGGCGCTCTACGGCGGCGAGCAGAACCTCGTCACCATCAACATGAGCGAGTTCCAGGAGTCGCACACCGTCTCCACGCTCAAGGGCGCGCCGCCCGGCTACGTGGGCTACGGCGAGGGCGGCGTGCTGACCGAGGCGGTGCGCCGCCGGCCCTACAGCGTGGTGCTGCTCGACGAGATCGAGAAGGCCCACCCCGACGTGCACGAGATCTTCTTCCAGGTCTTCGACAAGGGCTGGATGGAGGACGGCGAGGGCCGCCACATCGACTTCCGCAACACCGTGATCATCATGACCTCGAACGTCGGCACCGACCTGGTCATGCAGCTGTGCGAGGACCCGGTGCTGCGCCCCGACCCCGAGCCGCTGGCGCAGGCGCTGCGCGAGCCGCTGCTCAAGGTGTTTGCACCCGCGCTGCTCGGGCGGCTGGTGGTGGTGCCCTACTACCCGCTGCATGCCGATGCGCTGCACCGCATCATCCGGCTGCAGCTCGACCGCGTGGCCGCGCGCCTGCAGGCCAACCACGGCATTGCCCTGGGTTACACCGACAGCGCCGTGGCGCTCGTGGCGCGCCGGTGCACGGCCATCGAGTCGGGCGGACGGATGATCGATGCGATCCTCACGCACACCATCCTGCCGCGATTGAGCGAGGAAGTCATCGGCGCCACGGTCAGTGCGCGCAAGCTCGCGGGCGTCGAACTCTCGGCGCAGGGCGACGACTTCCACTACGAATTTTCCGAAGCCAGCTAAGCGAAGGGAGTTGCCATGGCCCGTGTCGTCACCGCCCACACACCGCTCGCAGAAGACCAGCTGCTGTTCCGCTCGATGCACGGCAGCGAGGGCCTGTCCCAGCTGTTCGAGTTCGAGGTCGACCTGCTGAGCCCGAACACCTCGGTCGACATGAAGGCCATGCTCGGCAAGCCGCTCACGCTCGAGATCCGCACGCTCACCGGCACGCCGCGCTACCTCAACGGCCAGATCACGCGCTTCACGCTGGTCGGGCGCGACGCGGCCTCGTCGCGCTACATGGTGTACCGCGCCTCGGTGCGGCCGTGGCTGTGGTATCTCACGCGCACCAGCGACTGCAAGATCTTCCAGAACAAGTCGGTGGTCGAGATCCTCGAGGAGGTGCTCGGCGAATACGGCTTCGCACTCGAGAAGAAGCTCACGGCCTCGTACCGGCAGTGGGACTACTGCGTGCAGTACCAGGAGACCGACTTCGCGTTCGTGAGCCGGCTCATGGAGCACGAGGGCATCTACTACTTCTTCAAGCACGAGAAGAACCAGCACACGCTGGTGCTGGCCGACGACATGAGCGCGCACGAGACGCTGCCCGAGTACCCGAGGATCAGCTACGTCTCGACCGACCGCGTGGGCGACCCGGGCCGCGAGGCCATCGACCAGTGGGAGGTGACCGAGGAGATCCGTCCCGGCACCTACGTGGTCGACGACTTCGACTTCAAGAAGCCCAAGGCCGACCTGCTCACCACGCGCAGCCAGCCGCGCGGCAACGACCACGGCCAGTACGAGATGTACGAATGGCTCGGCGGCTACAGCGACGCCGGCCAGGGCGAGCACTACGCGCGCATCCGGCTCGAGGAGGCGCAGGCCCAGGCCGAGCTCGACATCGGCCACGCCACCGTGCGCGGCATGGCGCCCGGCTACCGCTTCACGATGCAGAACGCGCCGCGCGACGAGGACAACCGCGAATACCTGATCGTCTCGGTGCTCTACAACCTGCGCGAGGGCGGCTACGCCTCGGGCAACGGCGATGGCGACTACGGCTTCCAGTTCGGCGTGCAGCCGACCTCGTTCCCCTACCGCGCGCCGCGCGTGACGCGCATCCCGACCACCAATGGACCACAGACCGCCACCGTGGTGGGGCCGGCCGGCGAGGACATCTGGATCGACAAGTACGGCCGCGTGAAGGTGCAGTTCCGCTGGGACCGCTACGGCCAGCGCAACGAGGACAGCTCGTGCTGGGTGCGCGTGTCGAGCGCCTGGGCCGGCTCGAACTTCGGCGCGGTCAACCATCCGCGCATCGGCCAGGAGGTGGTGGTCGACTTCATCGCCGGCTGCCCCGACCGGCCGCTGATCATCGGCCGCGTCTACAACGCCGACCAGATGCCGCCGCTCGAGCTGCCGGCCAAGGCCACGGTCAGCGGCTTCATCAGCCGCACGATCAAGGGCAACGGCGAGCTGGCCAACCACTTCGTGATCGACGACGACCCGAGCAACGAGTCGATCAAGATCCATGCGCAGAAGGATTTCGTCATCGAGGTCGAGAACGACGAGACCCACACGGTGGACGGCAACCGCACCACCCACGTCCAGAAGAACGACGAGCTGACCGTGGACCAGGCGCGGACCACCACGGTCAACGAGGGCCTCGACCACGCGATCTACAAGTCGGGCTCGAAGCTCGAGGTGACGAAGAAGACCGAGCACTTCTTCAACAACAGCATCGAGATCACGACCAAGGAAGGCGCCAAGGAAACGGTCGAGACCGGGCGCTCCGAGGTGCACGTGATGGCCGACCTGCGGCAGGAGACCTTCGACCAGGCGCTGCACGTGGACGTGAAGGAGGGGATGATCGAGCACGTCAAGACCGGCGACTCCAGGCTGGAGACCTGGACCGGCAAGCGCTTCGAGAGCTACAAGACCGGGTGGGAGCGCGACATCCTGAGCGGCGGCGGCAAGGACACGATCAAGGACGGCCTCACCGAGACGATCTCGACCGGCAACCACACCTCCACCGTCTCGGCCGGCGACTACAAGGGCTGGGCCAAGAACGTGTCGATCGAGGCCGAGACCGACTTCAACGTCAAGGCCAAGAAGATCCTGCTGCATTCGACCGAGAAGCACACCAACAAGTACGACGGCAGCATCGAGACCGTGGCGGGCGGCAGCGCCACCACCAAGGCCTCGAGCTACATCCGCTCGCAGGCACCGCTGCTGTTCTCGATCGCCTTCGTGAACTCCTTCACCTACGCCTCGCTGTCGGAGACCTTCAACCTGGCCTCCACCAACATCGGCGGCGCGAGCTTCGACATCAAGGCCTACCGCTGGTCGAACCGCGCGCTGAACCAGAAGACCGAAACCAAGATCTCGATCGGCCCGATCTACGTGGACATCAAGATCCTGGTGCTGATCATGTGATGGCAGCGACCGCCATGCCCCGCCGACGTTGGATCCGGGTCCTGGGTGCCGTGCTGGTGGCCGCGGGCCTGCTGCCGATGCTGGTGCCGCTGGAAACCTTCCCGATGTGGCTGGCGCTGCCATGCATCGCCGCGATGTTCGCGGGCTCGGCGCTGCTGTGCGGCGCCTGGGAGCTGCTCGAGATCCGCCGCCGCGAGGCACGCAGCCGCGGCTTCGACGCGCAGGCGCAGGGCGTGATCGTCGGCAGCGAGATCGGCGATGCCTACAGCGACACCAGCCCGCTGATGAACCTCACCGTGCGCTTCGCCGACCGCGGCGGTATCGAGCGCCAGGTCGGCGTGCAGCAGGTGGTGATGCTCAACGAGCTGCCGCTGTACGCGGTGGGCCGCCCGGTGCTCGTGCGCTTCGCCTCCGCCTCGCCCGCCACCGACCTGGTGATCTCGCCGATCGCCGGGCCGGCCGGCTTTTCCTTCTGATCCCGCGCCGGCATCGCGCGCAGCCTTCCCTTCCGAAACCGACCCTTGAAGATCGTCAAGCCCTTTCGCCTCAGCCTGCTCACCCGCCCCTATCGATGGCGCTCCGGCAATCACCTGGGCATCGCCGTGCTGGCCTGCGCCAGCCTGGAGGCCGAGCCGCGCCTGCAGCCCGAGCAGGAGCTCTGGCAGATGGCGGGCGAGGTGCTCGACCCCGGCAGCGTGCTCGACATGAGCATGCCCAAGGGCGAGGCCGAGGTGCTGGCCAGCGGCTTCGCCTACACCGCGCACCAGGAGGACAAGACCCGCTGCGCGGCGCGGCTGCGCGTGGGCACGGTCGATCGTTCGCTGGCCGTGTTCGGCGACCGCTTCTGGCTCGGCGGCCACATCACCGAGCCGGCCGCGTTCGAGCGGATGCCGCTCGACTGGCGCCATGCCTTCGGCGGCCCCGACGTGCCCGAGAACCCGCTGGGCCTGGGCACGGTCGACGAACTCGTCAACGGCGTGCAGACCTGCCGGCTGCCCAACGTCGAGGTGGTGGGGCAGCAGATCCAGCGCCGCGGGCAGCGGCCGCGGCCGGCCTCGTTCTCGGGCTTGCTGCCCGATGCGCCGCAGCGCATGGCGCTGGTCGGCACGCGCTACGACGACGCCTGGCTGCAGAACGGCTTTCCGGGTTTCGCCGACGACCTCGACTGGCGCTTCTTCAATGCCGCCGGCCCCGAGCAGCGCTTCGGCCAGCCGGCGCTGCCCGCGGGCGCGCCCTACGAGATCTGGAACATGCACCCGAGCATCCCGGTGCTGCGCGGCCACCTGCCGCCGTGGCAGGCCGTGTGCCACCTCAACTTCGACAAGGAGGTCGGCGCGCTGCGCCGGGTCGAGCTCGGACTCAGCACCGCCTGGTTCTTTCCCGACCGCGAGCGCGTGGTGCTGGTGTGGCACGGCTCGACGCCGATCCGCGAGGACGACGCGGCCGACGTGAAGCACATCATGCCGTCGCTCGAACTGCCCGATGCGACGCGCACGGACGCGCACTACGCCGACGTGCTGCGCAAGCGCATCGATCCGGAGAAGAGCGCCGTCCACGTGCTGCGCGACAGCGACCTGGTGCCGCGCGCGCTGCTGGCGGAATGGACCGCCATGCGCATGCCCGACACCCTGGCGGAGCCCTTGCCGCGCAACCTGCAGGCCGGCATGCGCCGGCACCACGAGCAGCAGCGCGCCGAGCTGCTCGCGCAGGGGCTCGACCCCGCCGAGTACCTCGCGCCGCTGCCGGTGCCCGAGGTGCTGCCGGGCTTCGACGACCTGCCCGAGTACCTCGAGCGGGCCGAGGCGCAGGCGCAGCAGGCGCGCGAACGGCTCGAGGGCGAGGTGGCGCGCGTCGAGGCCGAGCGCGCGACGGCACCGCAGGAACCGGCGCCGTCGGCCTTCGGGGATGACGAGCAAGGCCAGGCCGACGAGGACGCCGACCCGCCGCTGGAGACCGATCCGCTGAAGCTGCAGGGCCGCCTGTACTCGGCGCACCTGGCGCCCGAGGCCCCGCGCGTGACCAGCTTCCGCGCCGCCAAGCTGCGGCGCCGGCTGGAAGCGGCCGCGCCCGGGGCGCGCCACTTCTCGAGGATGAACCTCACGGGCGCCGACCTTTCGGGCATAGACCTGCGCGGTGCCGACTTCAGCCATGCGGTGCTGGCCGACGCGAACCTGCAGGGCGCCAACCTCGAGGGCTGCGACTTCACCGAAGCCGTGCTCGCGCGCGCGCTGCTGACCGGCACGCTGCTGGCCGACAGCCGGCTCGACAAGGCCAACCTCGGCGGCGCGCACCTGCAAAACTGCGACCTCTCGTCGGTGAGCCTGCGCGAGACCCTCTGCCACGGCACGCGCTTCACGGGCTGCAACCTGCGCGGCGCGCAGCTCGACCAGACCCAACTGCACGAGACCGAGATGGTGGCCTGCGCGATGCAGTCCTCGCGCTGGACGCAGGTCGCGCTGCGCCGCATGACCCTGCGCGACCTGGTGCTAGACCAGGCCGAGCTCAACCAGGTGCTGCTGCTCGAATGCAGCCTGGAGCGCGTGTCGCTGAATGCCGCGCGGCTGGTGCGCTGCGGCTTCGTCACGGTCCGGCTGGTGGCGCAGGTCGATCTCTCGCATGCGCGCTTCGATGCCTGCAGCATCGCGCTGGGCAGCGCGTTCGCGGGCGTGACGGCGGTGGGCGCCTTCATGAAGCAGTGCGGCATGCGCGGCACCTCCTTCGCGGCCGCGGACCTGAGCGCGGTGCGGCTGGAGAACTGCGACCTGTCGGAATGCGATCTGTCGGACGCGCGGCTCGACGGTTTCGTCGCGGGCGAGAGCCTGTTCGTGCGCGCGAACCTCGCGCGCGCCTCGCTGCGCGGGGCGAACCTGATCGACGCCAACTTCTCGAAGTCGAACCTGCTGGGCTGCGACCTGCGCGAGGCCAACCTGTTCCGCGCCGACGTGTCGCAGGCCTTCATCGATGCCACCACGCTGCTCGAGGATGCCTACACGCAGCATGCCAAGGTCTGGCCGCGGCGCGATCCGGAGGCCACGCCATGACCCTCGACGAACTGCTCGATGCGGTGCGCCACGGCGTGCAGCTCCAGGGCCTCGACTGCCGCGGCTGGGACCTGCGCGGGCTCGACCTGTCGGGCGCGCTGTGGGACCGCATCGACTTCACCGGTGCCGATTTCCGCGGCGCCGACCTCTCGGGCGGCATCCTCAGCCATTGCACGATGGCGGACTGCGATTTCGCGGGCGCCAAGGGCGGGCAACTGCAGCTGTTCCGCGGGCGCTTCGAGCGCGCGAACTTCTCGGGCGCCCTGCTCGAGCAGGCCGGGTTCGTCGAGTCGCACCTGGCGCTCGCGCGCTTCGACGACGCGCTGCTCGACCGCGTCACCTTCTTCCGCTGCGACCTGACCGAGGCCTCGCTGCGCACCCGGCGCATGGCGCAGGCCACCGTCACGGAGTCGAACCTGGCGCGCAGCGACTTCACCGGCGCCAGCCTGCAATCCGTGACGATGTTCAAGCTCGACCTGCGCAGCACCGTCTTCGCGCAGTTCCAGGGCGATGGCGTGGTGTTCCTCGAATGCGAGCTCGCGCGCCAGCAGTTCGCCGGGCTCGTGCTGCCGCGCTGCCAGTTCACCGACTCGCGGCTCGACGAGGTCGACTTCCGCCAGGCCACGCTGACGCAGAGCAACTTCAAGGGCGCCTCGCTGCGCGGCGCGCGCTTCGGCGGGGCCGAGGCCTGCATGACGATCTTCGCGGAGGCCGACCTGGCCGGCGCCGACTGCGGCGCGGGGCGCTTCGACCAGTCGCTGTGGGTGGATGCCGCGCTCGAGGGCGTGAACTTCGCGCAGGCCCGGCTGCCGCTCGCCGTCTTCCATCGCGCGCGCTGCCGGGGCGCGAGCTTCGCGCAGGCCGGGCTGGAGGACGCCGACTTCTCCTATGCCGACCTCACGGACGCGGACCTCGTCGATGCGCACTTCCTGCGCACCCGCCTGCACCGCGCCATCCAGCAGGGCACCCGTTTCTCCAGGCGCGGCGGCATCATCGAAAACGACCCGGACCTGCACCGCGCGCAGTCGTGGTCCGACGCCCGCTGATGCCGCGCCATCGTTTCATCCGAGCTCGAAAAGGGAAATCACCATGAACGTCGTTCCGCTGCGCGTCGCTCCCGACGCCTCGTCCCCGGTTCATTCGATCGGCACGGTTCGCAGCCTGCTGGCCGACGGGCAGTTCGCCATCGAGGACGAGGCCGGCGGCCTGCGCACCTGCCGCCGCGCGGCCAGCTGCCTGCTCAAGCCGCAGCTCGGCGACACCGTGCTGGTCTCGGGGCCGGATGCCTACCGCGTGTTCCTGATCGCGGTGCTCGAACAGGCCGATGCCGCCGTCAGCCGCATCGAGGTCGACGGCGCGCTGGTGCTCGGCGGCAACGCGCACCCGGTCGCGATCGAGAGCGAGGGCGAGGTGCGGCTGCGCAGCGGCACGCGGCTCGCCATGAGCGCGCAGCAGTGGTCGATGCAGGCCGACAGGGCCGACTGCCGCACCGACGCGCTGCGCCTCACGGCGAAGGAGGTCGAGGCGACCACCGGCACGGCGAAGCTGTTCGGCAAGGTCTTCGAGACCGTGGCCGACCGCATCGTGCAGATGGCGCGCAACACGCTGCGCATCGTCGACGAGATGGACCAGTCGCGCGTGCGCCACCTCGACTGCAAGGCCAGCGAGACGGTGCGCATCCACGGCCGGCACACGACCGTCACCGGGCAGGACCTGGTGAAGGTCGACGCCGCGCAGATCCACATGGGTTGAGGAGGGAGGCCGCATGTTCGCCAATTGCCAGCTGTTCGGGATGGACCTCGCGTTCCCCGACGTGTGCCGCACACCGGTGCCCATTCCCTTTCCCAACATGGCGCTGGGGCCGATGGCCATTCCCAATGCCTGGAACATCCTGTTCATGGGCATGCCGGCCCACAACATGGCGACCGTCACGCCGATCACGCTCGGCGATCAGCCCGGGGTGCTCGGCGGCATGATCTCGCAGACCTTCATGCAGCAGTCGCGCCACCTGACGGGCGCCTTCACGGTGCTGCTCAAGGGCACGCCCGCGACGCGCGTCACCAGCATCACGCTGCAGAACCGCTGCAACATCGTCGGCATGCGGCTGGTGCCGAGCCAGCTCAAGGTGCTGGTGCTCGCGGCCTGAAGCCGCCGGGCCCCGCGCTCAGCGCGGCGTGGCCGTCCCCGCCAGCGTCACCTGCTGCGGGAAGCCCACCCACACCGCGAGCGCCGAGAAGTTGTCGCGCGACTCGTCGGCCTTGGCCTCGGCCGCGCGGCGCAGCAGCGCGAGCCATTCCTCGGCGCTGTCGGCCAGTTGCAGCGAGCGCTCCATGACCTGCTGCGAGATCAGCTGCCACAGCCCGTCGGTGCACAGCAGGAAGGCATCGCCGTCGGCCAGCCGCTGCGTGCCCGAGACGGTGGCCTCGGCGCGCTCGCGCGCGCCCAGCGCGCGGTAGAGCAGGTTGCTCTGGATCAGCGCCTGCGCGCCGTTGGCGGGCACGGCCTCGCCCTGCGCCATGCCTTCGCGCGAGCGCTGCGACAGGCTGTGGTCCTCGGTGCGTTCCATCAGCACGCCGCGACGGAACCAATAGAGGCGGCTGTCGCCCACGTGGGCCCAGCGCGCCTGGCCGGTGCTGCGGTCGACGAACAGCGAGACGAAGGTCGCGCTCATCTTTCCCTGCTCGGCCTGCGCGCGCTGGCGCGCGAGGATCGCGTCGTTGGCGCGCGTCACGCACTGCTGGATGTCCTCGGCGGCCACCGAGGGGTTGGCGACGAAGGCATTGAGCGCGGTGTCGACCGCGGTGCGCGCGGCCTGCTCGCCGCCGGCGTTGCCGCCGACGCCGTCGCTCACGACGAAGCAGCCGAACCAGTCGTCGAGGTGGTAGCCGATCGCATCCTGGTTGCCGCTGCGCTCGCCCACGCAGGAGAACTGCGACGTGGACAGCGGAACGGCGAACGGGGTCGTGCGGGTCGCTTCAAGCACGGCGTGCCTCCTTCAATCGTTCCATTTCCCGGTCGTAGGCCTGCTGGAAGGCCCGGCCGAACACGGCCTGGAAGTCGTCCTCGACGGCAGCCGTGGTCTCGGCATGCAGCTGCTGCAGCTGGCGCCACAGGCGCGCCTCGCGCCCGCCGGGCAGCAGCTTCTCGCCGAGGCCGCCGTCGTGCGGCGTGTCCTTCTTGAGCGCCTCGGGATCGAAGCGCTGCAGCACCATCAGCAGCGCGGCGCGCATGCCCGCGACCATGCCGAGCTGGTGCGACTGCAGGTCGCCGAGCGCATCGTGCACCGCGGCCTCGGGCGGCAGGAAGCCCGGCATGCGCGCGCCGAACATCTGCATCAGCACCGCGCGGCCGTTGGGCAGGATCTTGAACGGGTTGTTCTCCTCGTCCACGATCATCGTGATCTCGGCGCGCACCTCGCGCTTGAGCATCGCGCGCGAGGACAGCAGCTCGATGGTGCCGTCGGTGAAGGCGCGCATCAGCCGGCCGAGCCTGCGCATCATCTCGGCATCGAGCTGCTGCTGGCCCGCGACGTCGGGCACGCCGGCGCCATCGAGGAAGGCGCGGAACAGCGCCTCGCAGGAGGCCGCGGGCAGCGCGGGCGCGGTGTCGGTGGCGGGGCTCGAAGGTGCGGTGACGGCGACCGGTTCGGGGCTCGCCTTCGGCGCGACGACTTCGACGGGCACCTCGACCACGGCCGGCGCGGGTGCCACCACGGGCGCCGCCACCGGGGCCATGGTCGAGAGCGCCGCCGGCAGCGGCGTTTCGGCGGGCGTGGCGGGTGCGCGCGTCGGCATCGACGCGAGCGCGGCCTCGACGGGCGCGCCCTGCATCGATGCGGTGGGCGGCGCGGCGACCGGCGCCGCGGGCGCCGCCTCGCGCACGGGCTCGGGCTCGACCATGCGCGCGGGCGGCTGCGCCACGGGCAGCGGCATCGGCGTCGGTGGACGGAACTGGCCCGACACCTCGCGCGCATGGTTCGACTGGCTGTAGCCCGGCACCGTCGGCCGCTTCTCGAGCAGGTCCATCGCGGGATGCACGTCCTCGAGCGCGGGCGCATGCGTCAGCGCGGTGGGGCGCGGATCGGACAGCGGCGAGGGCGCATGCTGGTCGGCCGCGAACAGCGACAGCGGATCGATGCCGCGCTTGAGCGCGAAGTCGGAGACGTCGGTGGTGGCGCCGGGATTGAGCTGCGCCAGCGGATCGGCCGGGTTCCTGCGCGCCTGCGAGGGCAGCTCGAAGGGCTCGTGCGCGAACGGGTCGGGCATGGGCTCGGGCGTGCTGTCGACGCGGCGCGGCGCGTTGGCGAGGATCGCGTCCCAGTCGGCCGCGGTGGGCATGGCCGAGCGCGCGGCCGGTGCCGGTGCCGGTGCGGGCACCGCGAAGGGTGACGGCGTCGCGGCGGGCGGAGGCGCGAACGCGGGGGGCGGCGACGGCGTGAAGACCGGTGCGGCCACGGGCGCGGGCGCAGACGGCCGCTGCACCGGTGACGGCGCGGGCACTTCGCGCGGCGGCGCGGCATGCGTGTCGCCGATCGGCAGCGCGCCCGCGCCGAACAGGTCGGCGAACACATCGGACACCGGTGCCTGCGGCAGCAGCGCATCGAGCGGCGCTGCCGCGGGCATCGGTGATGGATGGGCCGGTGCGGGCGGCGGCACCGACGTCGGCAGCGACGCGGCCTGCGCGCCGAAGTCCGGTGTCGATGCGATGCGCGAGCTCGCGGGGGCCGACGCCAGGCGCGAACTCGCGGGCTCGATCGCGGGCGGCCATGCGATGGTGGGCTCGGCGGCCGCGATCGATGGCGCCGCGCGGCTCGTGGCTGCTGCACTCGCAGGCGCGGCCTCGAGCACGTAGCTGCCGATGGTCACGCGATCGCCCTCGGCGATCGGCGACTCCTGGTCGTGCCGCAGCGTCTGTCCGTTCACGCTGATCGGCAGCACCGCGCTCATGTTGCGCAGCACCGCGCGGCCTTCGTCGTCGAAGCGCACCGTGGCCTGCAGGCGCGAGATCTGCCGCTGTTCGTCGGGCAGCACGAGGTGGTTGTCGGGGCTGCGGCCGATGGTGCCGCCCGGGGCCGCGAGCAGGGCCGACGGACCCGCGGCCACCGGCCTGCCCGCATGTTCGATCACCGTCCAACGCATGGCATCTCCCAGTTCATGACACGGGCTCCTGGCGCGGGAGGCCCGTCAGCGCTTCATCTTCTTGGCGGCTTCGAACGCGGGGCCCCACACGGGATGCTTGCGCTCGGCGATGCTGAGATCGAAGGAGGGGAAGGCGTCGAGGATCTTGAGGAACTGCGTGCGGCACTCGGGCAGCTGGTTGGCCACGCAGTAGCTGAAGGCCTCGAGCTTCATCGCGGCGAGCCGCGTGGTGGGCTCGGCCGCATCGAACACCGACACGCCGCCGCTCTTGAGCGTGGAGATGGCCTTCGCGTAGTCGCCGTCGTCATAGGCCTGCTGCGCGCGTTCGAGCGTGGTGCGCGCGACCTGCTGGCTCAGGCGTTCGGGTTGCGGCGGGCCCGGATCGACGGGGGCCTTCGGCGTGGTGTCGCAGCCTGCGATCAGAAAGAGCGGGATCAACAGAGCGCACAGCAATGACTTCAATCTTCTCTCCTGCCTTGCAAAGTTAAGCCTGGATACTGTGCCGCATCGATATGACGGCACGTCGGCCGACATCGGCCCTGCATGACGTCTCGATACTATAGGTGCGAACTTCGATGGAGAACCCATGCATCGACGAACCCTGTTGCGAAGTGCGATCGTGACGTCGCCATGGCTCGCCGGACTCGGCGGCTGTGCATCGACGGCCAAGTCCATGCCCACGCCCTACGCGGTGTCGATCAAGGTCGACGACGGCGTCAATCCCGATGGCCGCGGGCAGGCCGCACCGATCCTCGTGAAGGTCTTCGAACTCAAGTCCTCGGGCAACTTCGAAACGGCTGACTACTTTGCACTGCAGGACCGCGATCGCGAGACGCTCGCGGCCGAACTCGTGAATGCCGACCAGGCCATTCTGCGCAGCGGCGAGGAGCGCACCTTCAAGCGCGAGGCCGGCCTCGATTCGCGCGCCATCGGCGTGATCGCGGGCTACCGCAAGCTCGAGAACGCGCGCTGGCGCCTCGTGCTGCCGCTCAAGGAGCCCAAGCAGACGAACCTCTACAAGGTCTGGCAGTTCTCTCCGAGTGAACAAAAGGTTCGCATCGTGATCCGCAAGAGCGGTATCGAACTGTTGCCGACTACGTGATTTCGTAGCACTTGCACGCACGCCCTAGTACGAAAGTGCGCCGCACGTAGGCCGACACCTCGACGCTGCAAAAACGGTGCAAATCGTAAACATCGCCGTGTAGCATCGACACGCATTGCGCCCATGCAGGGAGGCCGTCGCGACGATGGACCGCCCGCACGACAGTGGCCGCACTCCAGGAGGTTTTCTTTGGTGACAGTTCGCAATCCGGGCGCCATCAGCAGAACGGGCGCCCATCCGCAGGCATTGGCGAATCGCGTGGTGTGGTCCGAGGGCATGTACCTGCGGCCGCAGCACTTCCAGCAACTGGAGCGCTATGTCGAGCAGTACGTGACGCGCCGCACCGCGGGGCTGCAGGGTGCGTACTGGGGCTGGCTGCACCTGGACATCGATCGCGATGCGCATGCGCTGGGCCGCGTCTCGCTGCTCGGCGGCGCGGGCGTGATGCCCGACGGCACGCCGTTCTCCTTCGGCGTCGAGGACGCACCCGTTCCCTACGACGTGCCCGGCGACCTGACCGACGAGCTCGTGGTGCTCGCGCTGCCGCTGCGCCGGCCCGGCGGCGAGGAGGTCATCTTCGCGGAGGACACGACCTCGGCCGCGCGCTTCCACGTGGTCGAGCGCGAAGTCGCCGATGGCAACGCAGTTGCATTGGGACCGGCGGTGCTGCAGCTTGCGGCGCCGCGGCTGCGGCTGGTGCGCGCCTCGTCGCTGACCGCGGAGTGGCAGGCGATCGGCGCGCTGCGCGTGATCGAGCGCCGCACCGACCACAAGCTGGTGATCGACGCGAACTACATCCCGCCGGTGCTCGACGTGTCGGCGCAGCCGATGCTGCGCAGCATGGTGGCCGAGCTGCACGGCCTGCTCACGCAGCGTTCCGAGGCGCTGGCCTCGCGGCTCTCGCAGCCGGGGCGCGGCGGCGTCAGCGAGGTGTCCGACTTCCTGCTGCTCGAGCTCGTGAACCGCTACCTCGCGCTCACCTGGCATGCGCAGCAGGCGGTGCAGGTGCATCCCGAGGAACTGTTCGTCGACTGGTTCAAGCTCGCCTGTCATCTGGCCACGCACACCTCGCCCACGCGGCGGCCCGTGGTGTGGCCGGTGTATGACCACGACAACCTCAACGAGAGCATCCGCCCGCTGATGGAGGAGCTGCGCCGCTCGCTGTCGGCGGTGCTCGAGCAGAGCGCGATCGCGATCGAGCTCGAGGAGCGCAGCCACGGCGTGCGCGTGGGCCGCATGCCCGACCCGGTGCTGGTGCGCAACGCCGGCTTCGTGCTCGCGGTGCATGCCGACCTGCCGGCCGATGCGATCCAGCAGCGCTTCCCCACGCAGGTGAAGATCGGTTCGGTCGAGCGCATCCGCGACCTGGTGCAGCTGCAGCTGCCGGGCGTGACCGTGCGGCCGCTGCCGGTGGCGCCGCGGCAGATTCCCTACAACGCGGGCTACCACTACTTCGAGCTCGACAAGAGCGGCGACATGTGGCGCCAGCTCGAGAAGTCGGGCGGCGTGGCCATGCACCTGGCCGGCGAGTTCCCCGGCCTGGCCATGGAGTTCTGGGCCATCCGTCCGTGAGCGATCGCATGAACGGCATCAACGACGTGGCCGTCGGGCCGGGCGGCTTCGTGCCGCCGAATCCGGGCGGCGGCAACAACCCGCTGAACGCGCCGCGCGGCCTCGGCGAGCAGCCGCAGGCCTTCACCGCCTTTCACGACACGCGGCGCCCGCATGCGGGCGACACCGCGCTGGCCGGCAACAACCCGCTGGTGGCCGCGGCCAATCCGCTGCTCGACCTGATCCCGCAGATCCGCGCCACCGGCCACCACGACTCGCCCGCGCAGCTGCGCGAGCACCTGGTCGACGAGGTGCGCCGCTTCGAGACGCGCGCGCAGCACAGCGGCATCTCGCCCGAGGTCATCATCGGCGCGCGCTACTGCCTGTGCACCGCCGTCGACGAGGCGGCCGCGCTCACGCCCTGGGGCGGCAGCATCTGGTCCTCGCAGAGCCTGCTGGTGATGTTCCACAACGAGACCTGGGGCGGCGAGAAGTTCTTCCAGCTGCTCTCGCGCCTGGTGCAGAACCCGCAGCAGCACCTGCACCTGATCGAGCTGATCTACTTCTGCCTCGCGATGGGCTTCGAGGGGCGCTTCCGCGTCATCGACAACGGCCGCTCGCAGCTCGAGACCCTCAAGCAGCGCCTGCTGCAGATCATCCGCCAGACGCGCGGCGAGATCGCCGTGCCGCTGTCGCCGCACTGGCAGGACACCAGCGCGCCGGTGCGCCGCACGCGCAACTGGCTGCCGGTGTGGGCCGTGGGCGCGGTGGCCGCGGTGCTGCTGATGATCGCCTTCGCGCTCCTGACCTTCAACCTCGGCGGTACTTCCGACGGCGCCTTCTCCGCGATCAACGCGGTGCGCCTGCCGCAGACGCAGCGCGCGGTGGCGCAGCCCGCGCCGCAGCCGCGGCTGCAGCGCTTCCTCGAGGCCGAGATCCGCGAGGGCCTGGTGAGCGTGCGCGACGAGGCCGACCGCAGCGTGGTGATCCTGCGCGGCGACGGCCTGTTCGCCTCGGGTGCCGACAAGGTGCTCGACCGCTACGTGCCGGTGCTCAACCGCGTGGCCGAGGCGCTCAACGCGGTCGATGGCAGCGTGCTGATCAACGGCTACTCCGACGACCAGCCGATCCGCAGCGTGCGTTTCCCGTCGAACTGGCACCTGTCGCAGGCGCGGGCCGACTCGGTGCGCAAGATGATCGGCGCGCGCATGACGCGCCCCGACCGGCTGCGCGCCGAGGGCCGCGGCGATGCCGACCCGATCGTGCCGAACGACTCGCCGGCCAACCGCGCGCGCAACCGCCGCGTGGAAGTGACCTTGCTGGTCGCGCCGGTGGCACCGCAGGGAGGACGCTGAGATGCTGCGCGCGTTCTTCCGTTTCCTGGTCAGCCGCGACCTCTGGGTCTTCTTCGGCCTGGTCGCGCTGGCCTTCCTGATCTGGATCATCGGCCCGGTGATCGCGGTCGGCCGCTACCGCCCGCTCGAGAGCGAGTTCGTGCGCATCGTCGTGATCGCGCTGATGTTCGCGATCTGGCTGGTGCGCGTGGCCTACCGCAAGTGGCGCGAGCGCCGCCTCAACGCGCAGCTGCTGAACCAGCTGCGCACGCCCTCCAAGAAGGAGAAGGAGGCCAAGCCCGAGGAGGCGCCCGAGATCAAGGAGCTGCAGACCGGCTTCAACGACGCCACCTCGATCCTGCGCAACATGCGCTTCGGGCCGGGCGAGGAGGGCAAGGCCGCGGGCCGCTTCTCGATCTTCGACCGCCAGTACCTCTACCAGCTGCCCTGGTACATCTTCATCGGCGCGCCGGGCTCGGGCAAGACCACGGCGCTGGTCAACTCCGACCTCGACTTCCCGCTCGCCGACCAGCTCGGCAAGGCCGCGGTGCGCGGCATCGGCGGCACGCGCAACTGCGACTGGTGGTTCACCAACGACGCGGTGCTGATCGACACGGCCGGGCGCTACACCACGCACGAGAGCAACCGCGAGACCGACGAAGGCGAGTGGAAGGGCTTCCTCGAGCTGCTCAAGAAGTTCCGCCCGCGCCAGCCGATCAACGGTGCGATCCTCACCATCAGCATCGCCGACCTGCCGCTGGCCGACGACGCGCAGCGCGCGCGCCACGCGATGGCGCTGCGCAAGCGGCTGCTCGAGCTGCGCAACGACCTGGGCATCAACTTCCCGGTCTACGTGATGGTGACCAAGGCCGACCTGCTGGCCGGCTTCAACGAGTACTTCGGCGGCCTGAGCCGCGCCGAGCGTGCGCAGGTCTGGGGCTTCACCTTCCCGATCGACGCGAGCGCCGCCAGCGCCAAGGCCGCCAGGGGCGACCAGCGCGCGGGCACCGCCACCACGCTCGAGGGCAGCGACCTGCGCGAGCGCTTCCAACAGGAGTACCGGCTGCTGCACCAGCGGCTCGACGAGCGTCTGCCCGAGCTGCTGGCCGCCGAGCCCGACCCGATGCGCCGCGCGCAGGCCTACCTGCTGCCGCAGCAGTTCGCGAGCTTCGAGGACATCCTCGGCACCTTCCTGGCCGACGTCTTCAACCCGTCGAAGTTCGAGACCGCGCCGATGCTGCGCGGCGTCTACTTCACCAGCGGCACGCAGGAGGGCACGGCCTTCGACCGCGTGATGGGCGCGATCAAGCGCTACCTGCAGGTCAACGCGCCGCCGGCGCCGCCGCCGGGCCCGGGCAAGAGCTACTTCCTCAAGGAGCTGCTGCAGCAGGTGATCTTCCGCGACGCGGGCGTGGCCGGCACCAACCTGCGCTGGTACCGGCGCAAGCGCGCGGCCGATCTGGTGGGCTACGGCGTGATCGGCGTGCTGCTGGTGGCGCTGCTGGGCGCCTGCGTCAACAGCTGGCACAACAACAAGGCGTACGTGGCCGAGGTCGACGGCAACGCGAAGTCCTTCAACCGCGCCGCGGCGCGCGGCGAGCTGCCGACCGTGGTCGACTCGAGCGGCGACCTCGCGAGTTCGCTCTTGATCCTCGACCGGCTGCGCGACCTGCCGAAGTCGGAGAAGTTCGACATCGGCGATCCGCCCGTCAGCTACCGCTTCGGCCTCTACCAGGGCGAGAAGCTGCAGGCCGCGACCGACGGCGTCTACCAGCGCGCGCTCGAGAGCGTGCTGCTGCCGCAGGCGGCGCAGCGCGTGGAGCAGTCGCTGCGCGAGGCCTCGAAGAACAACCCCGAGTACAGCTACGAGGCGCTCAAGGCCTACCTGATGCTGTACGACGCCGAGCGCTACGACGCCGACTTCCTGCAGGCCTGGCTCTTGACCGACGTGGACCGCAAGGTCGGCGCCGCGCTCACGCGCGAGCAGCGCACGAACCTCGAGTCGCACCTGAAGGCGCTGTTCGGCGGCCGCGTCGTGAGCTCGCCGTTCGCGAAGGACGAGCGCCTGATCACCGAGACGCGCGAGCGCCTCGCGGGCGTGCCGCTGGCGCAGCGCTCGTATGCGCGGCTGCGCCGCATCCTGCTGCAGACCAGCCAGCCCAATGCCTTCACCATCGCCGAGGCCGGCGGCGCCGAGTCGGCGCTGGTGGTGCGGCGCGCCAGCGGCAAGCCGCTGACCGACGGCATCCCCACGCTGTTCACCTACCGCGGCTACTGGGACATCTTCGACAAGCGCATGGCCGAGACCACGCTCGCGCTCGAGCAGGAGGACCGCTGGGTGCTGCAGATCCGCGCGCCCGGCATCACCGACATCACCTCGCGCGAACTGCTGCTGCGCGAGGTGCGCCGGCTCTATCTCACCGACTACATCCGGGTCTGGGACGACTACCTGGCCGACATCCGGCTGGCCGACAGCCGCTCGCTGCTGCAGAGCATCCAGATGACGCGCGTGCTCTCGACCTCGGAGTCGCCGATGTCGCGCATCATCCGCGGCGCCGCGCGCGAGACCGACCTGCTGCGCAACCACGACGAGGCCGCGCGCAGCCTGCTCGACCAGGCGCAGAACCGCGTACAGACCACGCGCGAGCGCATCGAGCAGCTGATCGGCCAGCCCGACGGCAGCCAGCGCCGCAACACCGTGCCCGACCGGCCCGAGTCGCTGGTGGACAACCACTTCGAGCCGCTGCGCCGCATGGTGACCGCGCCCAAGCAGGGCGGGCAGGCACCGATCGATGCCACCGCCGCGCTGATCAACGAGCTCTACAACTACCTCACGGCCACCGACACCGCGCTGCGCAGCGGCAACATCCCGCCGACCAGCGACGCCGTGACCAAGGTGCAGGCCGAGGCCGGCCGCATGCCGGTGCCGTTCCAGGGCATGCTCAACGACCTCTCGGCCACAGCCTCGTCGAAGGCCGCCGCGGTCACGCGCCAGAACATCGGGCAGAACGCGGCCGCCACCATCGGCAACTTCTGCAACCAGGCGATCGCGGGCCGCTATCCGTTCTCGCGCGGCTCCAGCCGCGACGTGGCCGCGGGCGACTTCGCCAACCTGTTCGCGCCGGGCGGGATGATGGACGACTTCTTCCAGAAGAACCTCATGACGCAGGTCGACACATCGAGCAACCCGTGGACCTGGAAGCGCGGCGTCGACGGCAGCGCCTCGGGCCGCTCGTCCTACCTCGATGCGTTCCAGAAGGCGCAGGCGATCCGCGACGTGTTCTTCTCGGGCATGGCGGGCGGGCGCACGCCCTCGTTCTCGATCGACATCCGGCCCGAGGACATGGATGCCGGCCTCACGCAGATGACGCTGGACATCGACGGCCAGACGGTGCGCTACGCGCACGGGCCGCAGGCGCCCACCACCGTCAAGTGGCCGGGGCCGCGCAACAGCAACCAGGTGCGGCTGCAGGTCACGACCTCGAGCGGCACGCCGGCCGGCGGCATCGTCACCGAGGGCCCGTGGGCGCTGCACCGGCTGTTCGACAAGGCCTCGATCTCGCCGGGCGGCTCGAGCGAGTCGTTCAATGCCAGCTTCGACCTGCAGGGCCGCAAGGTGGTGCTCAACGTGACCGCCAACAGCGTCTACAACCCGCTGCGGCTGTCGCAGATGAGCGGCTTCTCGTGCCCGGGGCGCTCGTGACGAACCCCGGCGCGGCGGCGCAGCCGGCCTGGGTGCCGGGCGACGAGCAGGTCGGCTGGTACGGCAAGCTGCCCGCGGCCGGCGACTTCCTGCACCGGCGCATGTCGCGCGAGCTGCAGGCCTGGTGGGACCGCTGGATGCAGAACGGCCTGGGTGCCTTCAAGCGCTGGCCCGATGCCATGACGCGCCACTACGCGGTGGCGCCGGTGTGGAACTTCGCGATCCCCGCCACGCAGGGCGTGAACGCGGTGCAATTCGGTTGCATCGCGCCGAGCTGCGACCGCGTGGGCCGCTACTACCCGGTGTGCGTGAGCCTGCAGGTGGATGCGCGCGCCTACCGGCCCGCGGTGCTCGAAGGCGCGGCCGCCTGGTACTGGCGCTGCGGCAACGCCATGCTGCAGGCGATCCGCCATGGCGTGGCGCCCGAGCAGTTCGATGCGCAGGTGCTGGCCGCGGGCCATGGCGGCTTCCAGCCGGCCAGTGGCGGCTCGGACGACATTCTTTCGATCCTCGGGCCTACGTCGGCGGGCGAGGGCGCCCAGCAGCGGCTGGGCTGGCCGGAGCTTCCACTGTGCTTCGACGCGTTCGGAAGCACGAGCTACTGGTGGACCAACCAGGCCGACGGCTCGCCGCTGCGGACCGCGGCGCATGGCGGCGGGCTCAACACGCCGCTGTTCTCGAAGCTTTTTTCCCAGGGGCACGTGCCATGGGCGTGAGAGTCCCGATGCATGAGGAGGAACAAGAATGACGACGGAAGGACGCACCGGCCCTCCGGTGGGCACCGACCCGCAGGAGCGGCCCCACCCGCTGGCCATCGGCCACCGGCTCGACGAGTTCGAGCTGCTCGAGGTGATCGGCGAAGGCGGCTTCGGCATCGTCTACCGGGCCTACGACCACTCGCTGCAGCGCGAGGTCGCGATCAAGGAGTACATGCCCTCGATGCTCGCGCGGCGCATCGGCGACGACAGCGTGCACGTGCGTTCCGACCGGCTCACGGCCACCTTCCAGGCCGGGCTGCGCAGCTTCATCAACGAGGCGCGCACGCTCGCGCAGTTCAGCCACCCGGCGCTGGTGCGCGTGCATCGCTTCTGGGAATCGAACTCCACCGCCTACATGGCGATCCAGCTCTACAAGGGCCGCACCCTGCGCCGGCTGGCCGACGAGGAGCCCGGCACCATCTCCGAAGCCTGGCTGCTCGGCATGCTCGGGCCGCTGCTCGGCGCGCTCGAGACGCTGCACCGCAGCGGCTGCTTCCACCGCGACATCGCGCCCGACAACATCTTCATCCAGCAGGACGGCCTGCCGGTGCTGCTGGACTTCGGCGCCGCGCGCAAGTCGATCGCCGACCTGGTCGACGAGGTGGCGGTGATGGTGAAGTCGGGCTACTCGCCGATCGAGCAGTACGCCGACGACAACACGCTGCTGCAGGGCGCCTGGACCGATCTCTACGCGCTGGGCGCGGTGCTCTACCGCGCCGTCACCGGCCACCCGCCGCCCTCGGCCGTGGTGCGCAGCGTGCAGGACGCCTACGTGCCGCTCGCGAGCCTGAACCGGCCCGACCTGAGCCCGGCCTTCTGCGCCGCGGTCGACCACACGCTGGCCGTGCACAGCAAGGACCGCACCCAGACCGTGGCTGCCTTCGCGGCCGAACTCGGGCTCAGCAAGCTCGGCGACATCTACGTGGGCGGGCTCGCGGCGCCGGTGCACGCGGCCGGCGTGGCCGCGGTGCCTGCGCCGGCAGCGGCGCCCGTGGTGCCCATCGCGTTGCCCGAGTCGTATGCGCCGGTCTCCGCGCCCGCGCCTTTCGAGGCATTGCCGCCGGTCGCGCCACCGGCCCGCGCGCCAGCCGCGCGCCGGCCCGCGAAGAAATCCTCGCTGCCGCGCTGGGGCCTGGTCGGCGTGCTGCTGGTGGCGCTGGTCGCGGTCGGCAGCTGGATCGGCCTGCGCATCACGCAGTCGCCGCCGCCCACCAGCACCGCGATGGCACCGCCGGTGCCGCCGCCGGGCGCGCCGATGTCGAACCCCGCCTCGCCGCCCGCCGTGATGCCGCCCGCCGCGCCGGCCTCGGCCACGGTGCCCGCCGCCTCGCAGCCGCCGTCGGCCGATGGCGGCGGCGGCGTCGCGGCCGCGCCCACCGGCGGCAACTCGCCGACCGCCGTGCCGCCGGCCACCGCGCCGGGCAGCAACGGCGCGCTGAGCCCGCTCGACAACGTGCCCGTGACGCCCGCGAGCCCGCCGCCCGAGCCCGCGCTGGCGATCAGCGAGGCCGAGGACTGGAACCTCGCGCAGGCCGAGAACACGCGCGAGGGCTACGAGGCCTACCTGCGCCGCTACCGCCGCGGCCCGCATGCGCGCGATGCGCGCAATGCCATCGCCGAACTCAACCGGCTCGCGCAGCCGGCCTCCACGCAGCCCGTGGTGGTGGGCACCGTGCCGCCGGGCACGCCCGGTGTGCCGGGTGCGCCGGGTGCAACACCCCCGGTCGCGGGCGGCACGGCGGTTCCGCCCGTGCCGGGTGCCGCGGCCGGCATGGGCCGCGTGACGCTCAACATCCGGCCCTGGGGCCAGGTCTTCGTCGACGGCGCCGACCGCGGCGTGAGCCCGCCGCTCAAGTCGCTGTCGCTGCGCCCTGGCATCTACAACATCGAGGTGCGCAACGGCGACCTCGAGGTCTACCGGCAGCGCGTGACGGTGCAGGACAGCAAGTCAGCGCCGGTGGTGAGCCACGAGTTCAAGTAAGGGGCGAAGGCGGCGGTCAGCCGAGCAGGCTGGCCGCGGTCACTACCTGGGCGTACTCGCCCTGCAGGTTGGCCAGCGCCATCGCGTGGACCTGCTCCGCGCCGAAAGTGGCGCCATCGATGCCCGCGCGGTCGAAGGCGAAGCTGGCATCGGACACCACCGTGACCGCGAAGCCGAGGCAGCTCGCGGTGCGCGCCGTGGCCTCGACCGACATGTTGGTGGCCACGCCGACCACCACGAGCGCCTCGATGCCGCGCACGCGCAGCCAGCGCTCGAGGCCCGTGTGCGCGAAGGCATCGGTCACGTTCTTCTCGACCACGTGCTCGGTGGGCAGCGGTGCCAGCGCGTCCTGGAATTCAGCGCCCGGCTGGCCCGGGAAGAACACCGAATCGGCGAAGCGCGACATGTGGCGCACATGGACCACGGGGCGGCCGGTGGTGCGCCAGTGCATGAGCAGGCGTTGCACCTGGGTTTCCGCGTCGGGGTTGTTGCGGCGGCCCGCGCGGGGCTCCTGCATGCCTTTCTGCATGTCGATGACGAGGAGGGCGCGGTTTGTCATGGCGGGTCTGGCGTGAGCGGGATTGCGCCGCACTCTAAGCGATGTGCGGGGCGCTACAGGCCCTTCTGCAGCGCCCGCCGGTACTGCACCGCCTCGGCCACATGCGCCGTCTCGATGACCGCCGCTCCCGCGAGATCGGCGATGGTGCGTGCCACCTTGAGCGCGCGGTGCGTGCTGCGCGCCGACCAGCCGAGCCGGGCGGCGGCCGTGTGCATGAAGCGGCGCGCCTCGTCGCCGAGCGACGCATGGCGATCGATGTCGGCGCCCTGCAGTGCCTGGTTGGGTCGGCCCTGGCGTTCGATCGCGCGTTCGCGCGCGGCGGCTGCGCGCGCGCGGATGGCGGCCGTGGTCTCGCCCGCGGGTGCGTCGAGCAGTTGCTGCGCCGACACCGCGGGCACTTCGATGTGCAGGTCGATGCGGTCGAGCAAGGGGCCGCTGAGCTTGCGCTGGTAGCGCGCCACCTGGTCGGGCGTGCAGCGGCAGGCTTTCGTGGGCGCGCCCAGAAAACCGCAAGGGCAGGGATTCATCGCGGCAATGAGCTGGAAGCGCGCCGGAAAATCCGCCCGCCGCGCGGCCCGCGCGATGCTGATGGTGCCGGTCTCGAGCGGCTCGCGCAGCGCCTCGAGCGCGGCGCGCGAGAACTCGGGGAATTCGTCGAGGAACAGCACGCCGTGGTGCGCCATCGAGATCTCGCCGGGCCGCGGCGGCGAACCGCCGCCCACCAGCGCCACCGCGCTCGAGGTGTGGTGCGGCGACGCGGTCGGCCGGTGCATCCAGCGCTCGGTCGAGAAGCGGCCGCCGAGGCTCGCGATGGCGGCGCTCTCGAGCGCCTCGGCGATGCGCATCGGCGGCAGCAGGCCCGCGAAGCGCTGGCCCAGCATCGACTTGCCCGAGCCCGGCTCGCCCATCATCAGCAGGCTGTGGCCGCCGGCCGCGGCGATCTCGAGCGCGCGCTTGGCGCCGGCATGGCCCTTCACGTCGGCCATGTCGGCATAGGCGGGGGCATGGGCTTGCGTGGACGCATGGGCGCGCGACCAGCCCTCGTCGTCCGCCTCCAGGCCCGCCTGCGCATCGGCCGGCAGGAAGCGCCGCACCACGTCGAGCAGGTGCCTTGCGCCGTAGACCTCGCCGCCGGGCACCAGCGCGGCCTCGTCGGCGCTGGGCGCGGGCAGCACCAGCCGGGTGGCGATGCCGCGCGTGTGCAGCGCGAGCGCCATCGCGAGCGCGCCGCGCACCGGCCGCAGCTCGCCCGACAGCGAGAGCTCGCCCGCGAACTCGTGGCCCGCGAGCCGCGCGCCCTCGATCTGGCCGCTGGCCGCGAGGATGCCCAGCGCCATCGGCAGGTCGAAGCGGCCCGAGTCCTTGGGCAGGTCGGCCGGCGCCAGGTTGACGGTGATGCGCTTGTTGTGCGGGAACTCCAGCCCGGCGTTCTGGATGGCCGAGCGCACGCGCTCGCGCGCTTCCTTGACCTCGGTCTCGGCCAGTCCGACCAGCGTGAAGCTCGGCAGGCCGTTGGCCAGATGCACCTCGACCGTGACACTGGCCGCTTCCAGCCCGAGCAAGGCGCGGCTTTGCACCAAAGACAGACTCATTCTCTGCTTCCTCCCTATATTGGTGCGCCCGATTCCGGTCGTCGCGGGCGTCTTGTTCTTTTTTCGGTGCAAGGCACAAAGCCTTGCGCTTGTAACCATTTTTGGCTGGCTTCCTTGGGCGCGCTTCAACCGGTCACCGGGGGATGTGCACTTTGGCACGCTCCCTGCTTTGAGGGTCATCAGGTTCCACAACACTACTTGCGAGGAGTTCCCGATGACGCACCGTTCCGCCGCCCAGGCCCTGATCGTCCTGGCCACCGCATTGACCACGTCGGGCGCCGCCCTGGCGCAGGCCACCCCAGACGCTGCGGCGGCGCCTGCAGCGGCACCCGCTGCTTCTCCGATCACGGCCAACATCTCGCTGACCACGAACTACAAGTTCCGCGGCCAGGACCAGGACATGATCGGCCGGGACGACTTCGCCAAGACCCGCGGCGTGAAGCCCGCCATCCAGGGCGGCTTCGACTACGCCTTTGGCGAGAGCGGCTTCTATGTCGGCAACTGGAACTCCAGCGTCAACTGGCTCAAGGGCAACAGCGTCGAGGTCGACCTGTACGGCGGCTACAAGTTCAAGGCCGGCCCGCTGGACATGGACGTCGGTGCGCTCACCTACATCTACCCGGGCAACTCCCTCGGCAACACCACCGAGCTCTACGGCGCGGCCACCTACGCCAACGAAACCTTCGGCTCGTTCACGGCCAAGTACTCGCACACGGTGTCGAAGGACTACTTCGGCTACGCCGGCAACAAGAACGGTTCGGGCCTCAAGGGCCGCAACACCGGCTACCTGAACCTGAGCTACAGCAAGGAGATCGTGCCGAAGGTCACGCTCAAGGCCGCCGTGGGCTTCACCCGTTTCTCCAGCGACATCCGCCACAACACGGCCGCCAAGAACTACGTCGACTACAACGTGGGCGCCACCTACGACTTCGGCGGCGGTCTCACGCTCACCGGCTCGGTGCAGGGCGCGAACAAGAAGGACGCGTTCAACGTCGCGGCCGGCCCGCTGTACGACTTCGGCTTCTACACCGTGCAGCAGGTCTACTCGCCCAACAAGCCGCGCTTCATCCTCACGCTGACGAAGACGCTGTAAGCACGCAACACAACGAGGCGCGGCCCATGCTGCCGCGCGAATTCTTTCCATCCAAAGGAGCAACTCATGAAGCTGGTCACAGCCATCATCAAACCGTTCAAGCTCGACGAAGTGCGCGAAGCCCTCTCGGCCATCGGCGTGCAGGGGATCACCGTCACCGAGGTCAAGGGTTTCGGCCGCCAGAAGGGCCACACCGAGCTCTACCGCGGCGCGGAGTACGTCGTCGACTTCCTGCCCAAGGTCAAGATCGAGGCGGCGGTCTCGGATGACCTCGTCGAACGCGTGATCGAAGCCGTCGAGGGCGCCGCGCGCACCGGCAAGATCGGCGACGGCAAGATCTTTGTCTACAACCTCGAGCAGGTCGTGCGCATCCGCACCGGCGAAACGGGCCGCGAAGCCCTTTGATCGAGTCCAGGCCCGAAAGAACAACGTCCATGAAAAAACTGCTTGTCTCCCTCGCGCTCGGCTTGAGCGTGCTTGCCGCCGGCACCACCGGCTTCGCGCAGACGCCCGCGCCCGCCGCCGCCGCTTCGGCACCGGCCGCCGAGGCCGCGGCACCGGCCGCGGCGCCCGCCGCAGCGGCACCGGCTGCTGCAGCGCCCGCCGCCGCACCGGCCGCGGCACCGGCACCCAAGGTCGATTCGGGCGACACCGCCTGGATGCTGACCTCCACGCTGCTCGTGATCCTGATGACCATCCCCGGCCTCGCGCTGTTCTACGGCGGCCTGGGTCGCTCGAAGAACATGCTGTCGGTGCTGATGCAGGTCTTCGTGATCTTCTCGCTGATCAGCATCCTGTGGGCCATCTACGGCTACAGCCTCGCCTTCACGGGTGAAGGAAGCTTCGTCGGTACCTTCGACAAGATCTTCCTCAAGGGCGTGTCGCAGGAGACTTTCGGTGCGCTCACGACGATCCCCGAGTACGTGTTCGTCGCGTTCCAGGGCACCTTCGCCGCCATCACCGTGGCGCTGATCGTCGGCGCCTTCGCCGAACGCGCCAAGTTCTCGGCCGTGCTGCTGTTCTCGGTGCTGTGGTTCACCTTCGCCTACGTGCCGATGGCCCACATCGTCTGGGGCGGCGGCCTGCTCGGCAAGGACGGCGCGCTCGACTTCGCGGGCGGCACCGTGGTGCACATCAACGCCGGTGTGGCCGGCCTGGTCGGTGCCTACATGGTCGGCAAGCGCGTGGGCTACGGCAAGGAAGCCTTCACGCCGCACTCGCTCACGCTCACCATGGTCGGCGCCTCGCTGCTGTGGGTCGGCTGGTTCGGCTTCAACGCCGGCTCGGCGGGTGCCGCCAACGCCGCTGCGGGCCTGGCCTTCGTGAACACGGTGCTCGCCACCGCCGCCGCCGCGCTGTCCTGGATCCTGGGCGAGAGCCTGCACAAGGGCAAGGCCTCGATGCTGGGTGCCGCCTCGGGCGCCGTCGCCGGCCTCGTCGCAGTGACCCCCGCCGCCGGCTTCGTCGGCCCGATGGGTTCGATCGTGCTGGGCCTGCTGGCCGGCCTGGTCTGCCTCTGGGGCGTGGGCGGTCTCAAGCGCATGCTCGGTGCCGACGACGCGTTCGACGTGTTCGGCGTCCACGGCGTGGGCGGTATCCTGGGTGCCATCCTGACCGGCGTGTTCGCGGCCCAGGGCCTCGGCGGCACCGGCGGCCTGACCCCCGACACCTTCTCGATGGGCGCCCAGGTCTGGATCCAGATCAAGAGCGTGCTGTTCACCATCGTCTGGTCCGGCGTCGTGGCGTTCATCGCCTTCAAGATCGCCGACCTGGTGCTCGGCCTGCGTGTGACCGAAGAGGAAGAGCGCGAAGGCCTCGACATCTCGTCGCACGGCGAAACCGCCTACAACCGCTGATCGGAAACCCTCCGACACGCGACAAGGACACCGCGGGTTCCTCGCTCCAGAGGAAGGGACCCGCGGTCCACCACCAGACCACCACCCTTTTTTTCCAAGGTTCTTCCAAGGTCCTTCCAAGGTTTCCTGAAGCCCATTTTTTTTCAGCGAGAGTCTCCTTTGGATGTTCAGCCCGCAAGCACTCCGGTGCGAGCGGGCTTTTTTTTGTCCTCGGCCCGACGCGGCCCGGTGCGGTCCGACAGCGGCGGGCCGTGGCGCGGGGGCACAATCCCCGTCATGTGGACCCCCCTGGACAACAGCCTCAGCGCCCTCGGCGAATCGCCGTTCTGGCACCCGCAGGAACGTTCCCTGTACTGGCTCGACATTCCCGGCCGCGCGGTGCTGCGCACGCGCGGCGAGATCGGCGCCGGCGGCGCGGTCGAGCGCTGGCACCTGCCGACCGAGCCCGGCTGCATGGCGCCCGCGCGCAGCGGCGGCCTGGTGATCGCGCTGCGCGACGGCATCTACCGCGCGCGTGAATGGGGCGGCGCGCTGACCGCGATCGCGCGCGTGGAGCACGACGCGGCCACCATGCGCTTCAACGACGGCAAGTGCGACGCGCTCGGCCGCTTCTGGGCCGGCAGCATCAACGAGGCGAAGGACCGGGCCAATGCCGCGCTCTACTGCCTCGACGCGCGCCGCGACGACGGCCAGTCGCCGATGCTCTCGCAGATGGCCGAGGGCGTGACCACGGCCAACGGCCTCGCGTTCTCGCCCGACGCGCGCACGCTTTACTGGGCCGACACGCCGGCCCACGCGGTGCGCGCCTGGGACTGGGACGCCGCGCACAACACGCTCTCGCACGGCCGCGTCTTCAAGCGGTTCGACGCCAAGCCCGAAGGCTGGGCGCCCGGCTCGGCGCTGGCCTATGGTGGGCGGCCCGACGGCGCCACGGTCGATGCCGAGGGGCACTACTGGGTCGCGATGTTCGAGGGCGCGCAGCTGCTGCGCCTCGCGCCCTCGGGCGAGGTCGTGGCCGCCTTCGCGCTGCCGGTGCAGTGCCCGACCATGCCCTGCTTCGGCGGCGACGACCTGCGCACGCTGTTCGTCACCACCGCGCGCAAGGGCCGGCCCGAGGCCGAACTGGCGCAGAAACCCGCCTCGGGCATGGTGCTGTCGATGCGCTCGGACGTGCCCGGCCTGCCGGTCCATTTCTTCGAGGACTAGCCCGCGCCGCATGGCCCTGCAGCACATCCCGCCGATCCAGTGCCTCGTGACCTTCGAGGCGCTGGCGCGGCTGCGCCACGCGGGCCGCGCGGCCGACGAGCTCTGCGTGACCGCCAGCGCGGTCAGCCACCGCATCCGCCAGCTCGAGTCGCACGTGGGCTTCAAGCTGTTCGGCCGCGGCGACTTCAGCCTCACGGCCGACGGCGCGGCCTACCTCGCCAACGTGCGCACCGGCCTGGCGGCACTGCAGGCGCATGCAGGCGGCGCGAACGCGGCGGCGGGCCAGCGCACCGCCACGCGGCTGCGGCTCGCGGTCACGCCGACCTTCAGCCGCCAGTTCCTCATGCCGCGGCTCGAGCTGTTCCGCAACATCTATCCCGACATCGACCTGGTGCTGCAGGTGTCGATCCCGCTGCTCGACGTGACCGCCGAGCCGGCCGACCTCGAGGTGCGCTACGGCGGCGGCAACTACGCCGACTGCGAGCACCGCCCGCTGCTCGAGGAACTGGTGGTGCCGGCCTGCAGCCCGAGCTACCTCAACGAGTTCGGCCCGTTCCACGGTTTCCGCACCGCGGCCGAGATCGCGGCCGCGCGGCTGATCCGCAGCCCGCTCGAGCCCTGGGGCACCTGGTTCGCGAGCTGCGGCATCGACCAGCCCGAGCCGCAGCTGGGCTCGCAGTTCAACGACCTGGGCCTGGTCTACGACGCGGCCGCCAGCGGCTTCGGCGTGGCGCTGGTGCGCCAGAAGATGGGCGCGGCCTGGTTCGAATCGGGCCGGCTGGTGGCGCTGTCGGAGCATGCCGTGCGCTCGCCGCACCGCCACACGCTGTGCTGGCAGCCGGGCGCGCTCGAGCGCTGGGAATGCGCCGCCTTCGCCGACTGGCTGGTGCAGGCGCTGCGCTGAGCCCGCGCGGCGCGGCGAAGATTCCTCAAGTCCGCCGCAAAAATCCTTCAACCCGGAGGCCGCGCATTTCCTTAGAGTGGGGGGCCGGCCCCCGCCAGCCATCCGCAGAAGAACACCGAGAAGAGACTTCGCCCATGAACGCGCCCCCGAGCCCGACGCAGCATGCGTCGCTCCAGAAGACAGAACGCCAGTCGCAGGTCGTGCGCGCGCTGCAGGCCCACCTGCCGGCGCATGCGCTGATCTGGCATGCCGAGGACACCACGCCCTACGAGTGCGACGGCCTCACGGCCTACCGCCAGCGGCCGCTGGTGGTGGCGCTGCCCGAGACCGAGGCGCAGGTGGCGGCCGTGCTGCGCACCTGCCACGGGCTGGGCGTGCCGGTGGTGGCGCGCGGCTCGGGCACGGGGCTGTCGGGCGGCGCCATGCCGCACGAGATGGGCGTGACCTTGTCGCTCGCCAAGTTCAACCGCATCCTCAAGATCGACCCGGTCGCGCGCACCGCGCTCGTGCAGTGCGGCGTGCGCAACCTCGCCATCAGCGAGGCCGCCGCGCCCTACAACCTCTACTACGCGCCCGATCCCTCGAGCCAGATCGCCTGTTCGATCGGCGGCAACGTGGCCGAGAACTCGGGCGGCGTGCACTGCCTCAAGTACGGCCTCACGCTGCACAACGTGCTCCGGGTGCGCGGCTTCACGGCCGAGGGCGAGCCGGTGACGTTCGGCAGCGAGGCGCTCGATGCCGCCGGCCTCGACCTGCTGGCGCTGGTGATCGGCAGCGAGGGCATGCTCGCCGTCACCACCGAGGTCACGGTGAAGCTGGTGCCCAAGCCGCAGCTGGCGCGCTGCATCATGGCCAGCTTCGACGACGTGCGCAAAGCCGGCGACGCGGTGGCCGCGGTGATCGCCGCGGGCATCATCCCCGCGGGGCTCGAGATGATGGACAAGCCCATGACCGCCGCCGTCGAGGACTTCGTGCACGCGGGCTACGACCTCGACGCGGCCGCCATCCTGCTGTGCGAATCCGACGGCACGCCCGAGGAGGTGGAAGAGGAGATCGGCCGCATGACGGCCGTGCTGCGCGGCTGCGGCGCCACCGCCATCGCGGTCAGCAACAGCGAGGACGAGCGCATGCGCTTCTGGAGCGGGCGCAAGAACGCCTTTCCGGCCTCGGGCCGCATCAGCCCCGACTACATGTGCCTCGACTCCACCATCCCGCGCAAGCGGTTGGCCGACATCCTGCTCGCGATCCAGGCGATGGAGCAGAAGTACGGCCTGCGCTGCTGCAACGTGTTCCACGCGGGCGACGGCAACCTGCATCCGCTGGTGCTGTTCGATGCCAACGACCCCGACGAGCTGCACCGCTGCGAGCTGTTCGGCGCCGACATCCTCGAGACCAGCGTCGCGATGGGCGGCACCGTCTCGGGCGAGCACGGCGTGGGCGTGGAGAAGCTCAACAGCATGTGCGTGCAGTTCACGGCCGCCGAGAACGAGCAGATGTTCGGCGTCAAGCGCGCCTTCGATCCCGAAGGCATGCTGAACCCCGGCAAGGTGATCCCCACGCTGCAGCGCTGCGCCGAGTACGGCAAGCAGGTGGTGCGCGGCGGCCGGCTGCCGCATCCCGAGCTGCCGAGGTTCTGATGAGCAACGGCATCGATCACGCATTGGGCCAGGCCGTCGAGCGCATCCGCGCCGCGGCCGCCGACGGCACCGCGCTGCGCATCCGCGGCGGCGGCAGCAAGGATTTCTACGGCGAGGCGCCGCGCGGCGAGCTGCTCGACACGCGCGCGCTCGCGGGCATCGCGAGCTACGAGCCCAGCGAGCTGGTCGTGACCGTGCGCGCGGGCACGCCGCTGGCCGAGCTCGAGGCGGCGCTGGCCGAGAAGGGCCAGTGCCTGGCCTTCGAGCCGCCGCACTTCGCGGCGGATGCGACCGTCGGCGGCATGGTCGCCGCGGGCCTCGCGGGCCCGTCGCGCGCCAGCGTGGGCAACGTGCGCGACTACGTGCTCGGCGCCATGCTGGTCAACGGCCGCGGCGAGGTGTTGAGCTTCGGCGGCCAGGTGATGAAGAACGTGGCGGGCTACGACGTCTCGCGCGTGCTCGCGGGCTCGCTCGGCACGCTGGGCCTGATCGCCGAGGTCAGCCTCAAGGTGCTGCCGGTGCCGCCGGCCGAGGCCACGCTGGAGTTCGCCTGCGACCAGGCCGATGCGCTGCGGCTGCTCAACGAATGGGGCGGCCGGCCGCTGCCGCTCAACGCGAGCTGCTGGTTCGAGTACGCGGGCGCCGGCGCGCTCTACCTGCGGCTGCGCGGCGCGGTGGCGGCGGTCGAGGCCGCGTGCGCGCACCTCGGCGGCGAACGCAAGGACAAGGAGCGCGCCGCGGCCGACTGGCAGTCGCTGCGCGAGCAGAGCCTGCCGTGGTTCGACACCGCGGCCGGGCCCGATGCGCTATGGCGCCTGTCGGTGCCGCAGACCGCGCCGGTGCTGGGGCTCGAGGCATTCGGCGCGCCGCTGGTCGAATGGCATGGCGGCCAGCGCTGGTACAAGGCACCGCCCACGCCGGCCGCGGCCGCGCGCATCCGCGAGGCCGCGCGCGCGGCGGGCGGGCATGCGACGCTGTTCCGCCTGCCCGCGCACGGCGAAGCTCACGAGGCCGCAGCGCCGCGCTTCGACCGGCTCGAGCCCGCGGTCGAGCGCATCCACCGCGCGCTGATGCGCGAGTTCGATCCGCATGCCGTGTTCGACCGCGGCCGGCTCCACGCCTTCGACTGAACGACCCCCATGCGGCGCCTGCGCTTTCTCACCGGCCGCCACCGCGCGCCCTCGACCAACCACATGCTCGGCCTGCTGCTCGCGTTCAACGCCGGCGCCGTCAATGCGGGCGGCTTCCTGGTGCTGCACATGTACACCTCGCACATGACCGGCTTCACCTCGCAGGTGGCCGACGGCCTGGTGCTCGGCAACGCGACCCTGCTGCTCAATGCGCTGGGCGCGATCCTGGCCTTCGTGGCGGGAGCGGCGGTCTCGGCGCTGCTGGTCAACTGGGCGCGCCAGCACCACCTGCGCAGCGTCTATGCGCTGCCGCTGCTGCTCGAGTCGGCGCTGATGCTGCCCTTCGGCCTGATGGGCGCGATCACGCTGACCTGGCACACGCCCTTCGCGGTGCCGCTCACGGTGCTGCTGCTGTCCTTCATCATGGGGCTGCAGAACGCGGTGGGCTCCAAGACCTCGGGCGGCCGCATCCGCACCACCCACATGACCGGCAACCTCACCGACCTCGGCATCGAGCTCGGCAAGCTGCTGTACTGGAACCGCCGCGCGAAGCCCGGCGAAACCCTGGCGGGACCGGTGCGCCACAACGGCGCGCGGCTGCGGCTGTTCGCGGGGCTGGTCGGCATGTTCGTCACGGGCGGCATCGTCGGCGCGGCCGGCTTCACCTACGTCGGCTTCGTCTGCGTGGTGCCGCTGGCGGCGTTGCTGCTGGCGCTGTCGCTGCCGCCCTTCATCGAGGACGTGCGGCGTTCGGCCCACCTGCGCCAGCTGCTCGGCGCGATCCGCCCGCGGCGCAAGAACGACGCGTCCTCCGGCCCCTGAGGCCGGCGAGTTTCACGAGACAACGACAAGAACCGACCCCACGATGCAAACCGAGCTCGCTCCCGAATTCCGCGGCACCGACGACGGCCGCGAGGCCGAGGCCATCCTGCGCAAGTGCGTGCACTGCGGCTTCTGCACCGCCACCTGCCCGACCTACCAGCTGCTCGGCGACGAGCTCGACGGCCCGCGCGGACGCATCTACCTGATCAAGCAGGTGCTCGAGGGCCAGGCGCCCACGCGCAGCACGCAGCTGCACCTCGACCGCTGCCTGACCTGCCGCAACTGCGAGAGCACCTGCCCGAGCGGCGTGCAGTACGGCCACCTGGTCGACATCGGCCGGCGCATCGTCGACGAGAAGGTGCCGCGTCCCGCGATGGAATCGGCCACGCGCTGGGTGCTCAAGGAAGGCCTGCCCTCGCCGCTGTTCGGCCCCGCGATGAAGCTGGGCCAGTCGGTGCGCGGCCTGCTGCCCGAGGCATTGAAGGCCAAGGTGCCCGCGAAGCAGGCGGCCGGTGCCTGGCCCACGGCCACGCATGCACGCAAGGTGCTGATGCTCGCGGGCTGCGTGCAGCCGTCGATGATGCCGAACATCAACACCGCCACCGCGCGCGTGCTCGACGCGGGGGGCATCCAGGCCGTGCTCGCGCCCGAGGCCGGCTGCTGCGGCGCGGTGAAGTTCCACCTCAACGACCAGGAGGGCGGCAAGGCGCAGATGCGCGCCAACATCGACGCCTGGTGGCCGCTGGTCGAACGCGACGAGGTGGAGGCCATCGTGATGAACGCCTCGGGCTGCGGCGTCACCGTGCGCGAGTACGGCCATGTGCTGCGCAACGACCCGGCCTATGGGCTGAAGGCGGCGCGCATCAGCGAGCTCACGCGCGACCTCGGCGAACTGCTGCCCGACCTGGTGCCGGCGCTCAAAGCCCGCGTGCGCGCGACGCCCGGCACCATCGCCTACCACCCGCCCTGCACCCTGCAGCACGGCCAGAAGCTGCGCGGCGGCATCGAGACCCATCTGCGTGCCTTGGGCTTCGACGTGCGCGTGGCGATGAACGAATCGCACCTGTGCTGCGGTTCGGCCGGCACCTACTCGGTGCTGCAGCCCGAGCTCGCCTATCCGCTGCGCGACCGCAAGCTCGGCCACCTCAAGCAGCTGCAGCCGGTGGCGATCGCTTCGGCCAACATCGGCTGCATCACGCACCTGCAGAGCGGCAGCGGCGAGCTGCCGGTGCGCCACTGGGTCGAGCTGCTCGACGCAGCGCTGCAGCCGGCCGGCTGAGCCCTCAATCGCAGCGGTAGGTGACCTCGCCCTGCGGCGCGCGGCCCGTGGTCGGCGGCACGAAGCGCAACGGCGCGCCGAAGTTGCGGCAGTAGGCCTCGGCCTCCTCGGGGCTCGGCGAACGCAGCACGCCGTCGCCGAGCATGGTCACGCGCGGCGCGGTGCGGGCCGCGCAGCCGGCGAGAACGGCCGCCAGGGCCAGGAGGATCAGCGGGGTGGCGCGATGGCGCATGGCGTGAGCGGCGCCAGGACGGCGGCGTGGAAGTGCGGGAGCCGCCGACTGTAGCGGGTCCCGGCGCTCAGTCCCAGCGGTAGCGCGCGGTCATCGTCACGGCGCGCTCGTTGCCGCGGTAGCACTCGCCGTGGTAGCAGCCCGAGAAGTACTTGCGGTTGAACAGGTTGCTGACGTTGAGCGCCAGCCGCCACGGGCCGCGCTCGTAATGCACGGTAGCGTCGGCCACCGCCACGCCGCGCTCGAAGTTCGTGTTGTGCTCGTCGCCCGCGCGCTTGCCGATGTAGCGCGCGCCGGCGCCGAAGCCCAGGCCGTTGCCCAGCGTGTAGTCGAGCCAGAGCGCGGCCGTCTGGTTCGGCACCAGCGGCAGGGTCTTGCCGATCTCGTCGCCGTCGGCGCTCTGCAGCACCCGGTTCTGCAGCCGCGTGAACGAGGCCGTGAAGTTCAGGCCCGGCATCAGCTCGCCCTTGGCCTCGAGCTCGATACCGCGCGAGCGTACCTTGCCGATCTGCCGGCCTTCGAAGGTGACGGGGTCGTACGAGACCACGTTGTTCTTGCGCAGGTCGTAGACGGCGGCGGTGAACAGCAGGCGCGAGTCCGCGGGCTGGTACTTCACGCCGGCCTCGACCTGCTTGCCGCGGCTCGACCGGTAGGGGTTGTTCTGCGCGTCGAGCCCGGCGTTCGGCAGGAACGACTCGGTGTAGCTCAGATAGGGCGCCCAGCCGCTGCGAAACAGGTAGGTGATGCCGGCGCGGCCGCTGAACACCGAGTCGCGCTGCTCCGTGACCTTGCTTTCGAGCCAGTCCTCGGTGATAGAGCGCACGTGGTCCTTGCGCCCGCCGAGCGTCAGCGTCCAGCCGTCGCCGAACCTGATCTGGTCCTGCGCATAGAGGCCGACCTGGCGGATGCGCTGCGTGTAGTTGTTGAGCGGCTCGTCGGGCACCGGGATGAACTGGTCGTAGACCGGGAAGTACAGGTCCAGGTCGGGCGCCGGTCCGCGGAACTGGCGTGCGCGGCCCTTCTGGTCGTTCCAGTCCAGGCCCAGCAGCAGCGTGTGCTCGGTCGCGCCGGCGCGCAGCTTGCCCTGCAGCTGGGTGTCGAGCCCGGCCTGCGACATCGGATCGTTCCAGCTGCGCGCGAGGCGGTAGATGGTGCGCTGGTCCTCGGCGGCCGAATCGGCCCAGACCACGCGGCGGTCGAGCCGCAGGTGGCCGTAGCGGAAGTTCTGGCGCAGCGTCCAGTCCTCGCCCAGCAGGGTCTCGAGCCGGTAGCCGGCGGAGGCCTGCTCCTGCTTGATGCCGCTGTAGCTGCGGTCGCCCATCTTGAGGTTGGTGTAGCGGCCGTTGGCGTTGATGAAGTAGGGGTCCTCGCCCGAGCTGTCCTTCAGGAACTCGCCGAACACGGTGAACGAGGTGCGTGCGTCGGGCTGCCAGCGCAGCGAGGGCGCGATGTAGGAGCGCGTGCGGTTGATGCGCTTGCCGTCGGGGTAGCGGTCCTGGTCGTTGCTGTCGAGCGAGACGCCCACCAGGCGGTAGCTCAGCGTGCCGTTCGGGCCGAAGGCGTCGCCGAGGTCGAAGGCCAACTGCTTGCGGTCGAAGCTGCCGTACTGCAGCTCGAGTTCGCGGATGCGCCCGCCCGTGGGCTGCTTGCTCACGCGGTGGATGATGCCGCCCGCGTCGCCGCGGCCGAAGGCCATCGACGACGGGCCGCGCAGCACCTCCACGCGCTCGAGCGCATAGGGCTCGGTCAGCGGATAGGTGACGTTGAACGGCGTCTGCGCGAGGCCGTCGCGGTAGGTGCTGTTGTAGGTGTTGAAGCCGCGCAGCGTGATGTCCTCCCAGCCGCGGTTGTCGGGGCCGTAGACGCTGACCGACACGCCGGACGTGTAGGCGATCGCGGCCATCACGTCCTGCGCGCCGCGCGCCTCCATCTCCTCGCGGCCGACCACCGAGATCGACTGCGGCACCTCCACCAGCGGGGTGTCGGTCTTGGTGGCGGTCTGCGAGAGGCGCGCCGCGTAGCCGGCCACCGGCCCGGTGGCGCTCTCGCGCTGCGCCTCCACGATGATCGGCGGCATGCTGCCCGTGGCCTGGCCGGCGCGCTGGACCACGATGGCGCCGCCGGTGGCGATGGCCGAGAGGCCGGTGCCGGCGAGCGCGCGATCGAGCGCCTGGCGCAGCGACTGCGCGCCCTGCAGCGCCGGGGTCGTGAGCCCGGCCGCGAGCGCGGCATCGACCGAGATCGCCACGTTCCATTCGCGCGCCAGTGCGTTGAGCGTCTGGCCCAGCGGCTGCGCGGGCAGCGCCAGCCGGTGTTCGGCCGACAGCACCGCGGCGGCGCTTGAGGGCTGGGCCTGGGCGCCTCCCGCGGCCAGGGTGGCGGCGAGCGCGAGCGCCAGCATGGCGCAGGGAAGCGGGCGGGCGAAGGTGGCGGGAAGCCTGGGAGCCATGGAAATTACGTCCTTTGTGCGGGGTTTGCGCAGGGAAGACGTACGGGGCGGCAAAGACCGGACAAATTTTTTTCGCTGCGGTCCGCCCTCTTTGGCAGAGATGGCGGCGGCCGGCTTCAGCGCCGCGGCCGGATCAGCGCCGCGCCACTGCCCGTGCGCTCCACGCGCACCGGCAGCACGCTCGGCAGGCTGGCCAGGAAGGTGGCGGGGTCGCGCAGCGGGAAGCTGCCGGTCAGCCGCAGGCCGCGCAGCGCGGGCTCGTCGGCCAGCTCCATCGGGCGGTCGAGGTAGTCGTTCCAGCGCGCCACCGCCTCGGGCAGCGGCGTGTCGTAGAAGGCCAGCCAGCCCTGGCGCCAGGCGCCCACGTCGCCCGGGCGCACCGCCGCGCGCGGGCCCAGGCCCTGCGCACCCACGTCCACCGCGGTGCCGGCGCCCAGTTCGATGTCGGGCGCGCGGCCGTCGTCAGGCCCCTGGCCGACCCAGACCGCGACCCGGCCCTGCGCCACCGCCACGTGCATGCGGCCGTCGCGCGCGCTCACGCTGAACACGGTGCCGAGCACGCGCACCCGGCCCCATTCGGTGTTGACGAAGAAGGGCCGTGCCGGATCGTGCGCGACCTCGCAGCGGATCTCGCCGCCCGCGAGCCGCACTTCGCGCCGGTCGCGAAAATAGGCGACCTCGACCGCGGTGCGGGCGGCCAGGTCGAGCCGGCTGCCGTCGGGCAGCGGATGCGCGATGCGCTGGCCGCGCGACGTGCGCAGCGCCAGTTCCAGCACAGGCTGGCGCCAGAACCAGCGCGCGCCGCCGGCCACCAGCACGGCCGCGCCGAGGCCGCCGAAGGCCGCGAGGATCTGGCGCCGCGTGCGCCGCGCATGGGGGGCCGAACCGGCGGCGGGCCGTGCCACCGTCTCGCGCAGCGCGCTGGCCTCGGTGGCGCTCCAGGCGCGCAGCGCGGCCTGCGCCGCCGCCTCGTGCAGCGCGTTGGCCTGGCGCCACTGGGTGAGTTCGGCCTGCGCAGCGGCGGCGGTCTCGGGCGCGCCGCCGTGCTGGCGCGCGACCAGCAGCAGCGCGTGCTCGAACAGCTTGCGCGCGGAACCCTCGGCCGGCCGGCGGCGCGCGGGCAGGGCGCCGTCGAGGCTGCCGGCGGGGGTGGACAGGGCGTCCTTCATGCCACCACGAAGGCCGCGTCGCCCTGCAGCCGCAGGCAGTCGCAGACCGCGCGCACCACGTGCTTCTCGATCGCCGCCACGCTCACGCCCATGTGCGCGGCGGCCTCCGCGTGGCTGCAGCCGTAGATGCGCACCAGCACGAAGGCCTCGCTGCGCCGCCGGGGCATCGCCTGCAGCCGTGCCACCAGGCGCTCGAGCTGCAGCCGCGCGTCGAGCGCGCGTTCGCTCGAAGGCGCCTGGTCGCTGCAGATGCAAGCCAGGGTCTGCAGCATGCGCAGCTCGGCCTGGCGATGCCGGGCCGTGTCGATCACGATGTTCTTGCCGGTGCGGTAGAGGAGGGCGCGCAGGTCGAGCACGGCGCTGCGCTGCTGCATCGCGAGCACGCGCGCGTAGCTTTCCTGCACCACGTCGGCGGCCGCGTCGCGGTCGCGCAGCGAGCGCGAGAAGAAGCCCAGCAGTTCGGCGTAGTAGCTTGCGACCATGACCCGCGGTGTCGTCGTTGCCTGATCGAACTTGACGGGGTCGAAGCGCAGGCCAGAAAGAATGAGAACTATTCTTGATTATCTGGCATTTCTTGCGAAGAAGGTTCACCCAAAGCCGCCCCCGAACACCCGCGCCGCCGCCGCACACCGTGCCGCGCCTTGGTCCGACGTGTGCCGGCCGTGACGCCGGCGCATCATTCCGGCTCTTCGGCAGCGCCAAGGAGTACACCCATGTCCCGCTTTTCTTCCCCCCGTGCCGCGCTCGCGGCCGCTCTTCTGTCGCTCGGGGCCGGCGCCTTCACGGCCGCCCAGGCCCAGTCCGCCATGCCCGCCTGGAAGGGCGAGGGCGCCACGCGCTACGTCTGCGGCGGCATCGGCTCCGACGAGTCGAAGGCCATGCGCGCCGCGATGAAGGAACACCCGCTGGCGCTGCTGTTCGCGCGTGCCGACGGCGCCTACCTGGCCGACCTGCAGGTCGAGATCAAGGGGGCGGACGGCGCCGCCGCGCTCTCGCTGCGCGCCTCGGGGCCGGTGTGCCTGGTCGACATTCCCGCGGGCCGCTACACGGTGGTCGCGACCACCCAGGGCGGCGAGTCGAAGAGCCAGGCCGTCACGGTCGGCAGTGGCTCGACGACCGCGAGCTTCAGGTACTGAGCGTCAGGCGGAGGCGGCGAGTGCCGCCTCGATGTCGCGCGAGAGCGAGGCCGGCGTGTCGAGCGGCGCATAGCGCTTGCGCACCTGGCCGTCGCGCCCGACCAGGAACTTGGTGAAGTTCCACTTGATGGCGGTGCTGCCCAGCAGGCCCGGCTTCTCCTTCACCAGCCACTGGTACAGCGGCGCGGCGCCGCTGCCGTTGACGTCGATCTTCTCCATCATCTGGAAGCTCACGCCGTAGTTCTTCATGCAGAAGGCGCCGATCTCCTCGTTGGTGCCCGGGTCCTGGCCGCCGAACTGGTTCGACGGGAAGCCCAGCACCGCGAGGCCCTGGTCCGCGTACTTCTCGTGCAGTTCCTCGAGGCCCGCGAACTGCGGCGTGAAGCCGCACTTGCTCGCGGTGTTGACGATGAGCAGCACCTTGCCCTTGTAGGCGGCGAGGCTCACCGGCTGGCCGTCGATCTGTCTGGCCTCGAAGTCGTAGACGCTGGTCATGGGGATTTCCTCAAGGGGTCGAAGGAGCGCGATCTTCGCTCGCGGCGGGCGTTCGCGCAAACGAGGACCAGACCGCGGCCGCCACGATCAGCGCGCCGCCCGCGAGGATGCGCGAGTTCATCGTGGCCGCGCCCAGCGCCACCGACGACACGCTCGCGAACAGCACCTCCGACAGCATGATCACCGCGGTCGCGCCGGCCGCCAGCCGCGCGGCGCCGTACTGCAGGCAGACGTTGGCGATCACGAAGCCGAAGCCCAGCAGCGCGGCCCAGCCGATCCAGCCCGGCGAGGCGGCGGTCGGCGGCGCGAAGGCGCCGAGCGCGGTGCCGGTCAGCGCGGCCGTGCCCGCCACCACCGCGCAGCCGCAGAACATCGCGAGCGCGCGCGATTCGCCGGGCGCCGCGCGCAGCTGGCGCAGCACGATGTTGGTGACCGCGAAGCCGAAGCCCGCCGCCACGCCGAGCCAGTCGGGCAGGCTCGAGGGCACGGGCCAGTCGGTGCCCGGCGTCTTGAGCACCACCGCCACGCCGGCCAGCGCCAGCGCCACGCGCGCCAGCGATCCGCCCGTGGGCCGCTCGCCCAGCACGGCCCAGCCCAGCAGCACGCTCCACAGTGGCATCAGGTAGAACAGCAGCACCACGCGCACCACGTCGCCCTGCGTCACGGCCCAGTTGAAGCCCACGTTGGTGAAGCCGGCCGCGAGGCCCAGCAGCACCAGCATCGGATGGGCCGCGAAGCCGGCCCAGGCGCCGCGGCGCAGCAGGCCCACCACGGTGGCGATCGCGAGGTAGATCAGGCAGGTGGTCCACACCGGATGCAGGCCATGGCCTTCGATGTGGCGGAACGGAAACCACGACAGCCCCCAGACGAAGGCATTGAAGATCAGGGCGAGGGCGGGCATCGGGCGGGCAAACCGCCGAGCATAGCGGTCCCTCGGTGCGGCCGCCGCCGGGCCGCCCCAAGGCGGGCCGCGTCTCCCCCTCGGGGGGTGGAGTTACACGACCGAAGGGCGTGAAAAGCCGGGGGGCTCAGTGATGCTTGTCGCTGCGGGCGATGGCCAGCAGGTGCTCGACCTCTTCAGGGTACTTCTTGAGGTTGTTCTCGTGCCAGCGCTTGATGATCCACATGCAGCCCGCCACCACGAAGCCGAAGGCGCTGATCGCGCCGTAGGCCGACAGGCCCAGGCCGGTGCACACACTGTAGAAGCCGCCGAGCAGCAGGATGCAGGCCTGCTCGTTGAAGTTCTGCACCGCGATCGAGCGGCCGGCGCCCATCAGGTTGTGGCCGCGGTGCTGCAGCAGCGCGTTCATCGGCACCACCAGGAAGCCGCCGAGGCCGCCCAGGATGATGAGGAAGGGCACCGCGAGCCACACGTTGCCGATGAAGTTCATGCAGATCACCATCAGCCCCATCGCGATGCCCATGGGGATCACGCGGGTGGCCATGTCCAGCCGCATGCGCATCGAGGCCACGATGGCGCCCACGGCGGTGCCGATGGTCACCACGCCCGTGAGGATCGAGGCCTGCGTGGTGTTGTAGCCCAGCGCCAGCGAGGCCCAGGCCAGCACGATGTACTTGAGGTTGCCGCCCGCGCCCCAGAACAGGGTGGTGGTGGCCAGCGAGATCTGGCCCAGGCGGTCGCGCCACAGGCGGGCGTTGCAGTGCCAGAAGTCGGGCAGCAGGCCGACCAGGTTGCGCGCCAGGCTGTGCTCGGGGTTGGAGCGCATCGGCCGCATCTCGACGCCGGTGTGCGGGATGCGGGTGTTGAACCAGGCCGCGACCATGTAGACCACGATCAGCACCGAGAGCGCGGCCTCGGCTGGCGAATCGATGCCGGTGTCGATGAAGGGCATGTCGAAGGCCAGCAGCTTGCTCGAGACCGCATGCCCCACCAGCGAGCCGCCGAGCACGATGCCCAGCAGGATCGAGGCGATCGTCAGGCCCTCGATCCAGCCGTTGGCCTTGACCAGCTGCGAGGCCGGCAGCAGCTCGGTGAGGATGCCGTACTTGGCCGGCGAATAGGCCGCCGCGCCCAGGCCGACGATCGAATAGGACAAGAGCGGGTGCGAGCCGAACAGCATCATCAGGCAGCCGAACACCTTGATGGCGTTGCTGACGAACATCACCCGCCCCTTGGGCAGCGCATCGGCGAAGGCGCCCACCAGCGGCGCGAGCACCACGTAGAAGACGGCGAAGATCGGCACCAGCGCCGCGCGCTGCCATTCGGGCGCGCCGGCGTTTCGCATGAGATCGACCGCAACGACGAAGAGCGCTTGGTCGGCCAGCGACGAAAAGAACTGGGCCGACATGATCGTGTAGAAACCGCGCTTCATCGATGGGCTGGCTGGCCAGGGGGGTCGCTGGCAGTAGTGAAAAAGTGTCGCGTGGAAGGCGAGTGGGCGGTTATAGCATGGGGGTACGACAGGCCCTGCAGGCAGCTTCTGCGTATTCGACCCCATTCCCGAAGATGCTAAAACGTGGTCTGCAAATCGTTTTCAAAGACCCTTCGCCATGCCCCGCCCCATTCTCGCCACGGTTCACACCGCCGCCTTGCGCCACAACCTCGAGCGCGTGCGCCGCAATGCGCTCGATTCCCGCGTCTGGGCGGTGGTCAAGGCCAATGCCTACGGCCACGGCATCGAGCGCGTCTACGAGGGGCTGCGCGGCGCCGACGGCTTCGCGCTGCTCGACCTGGCCGAGGCGCAGCGCGTGCGTGCGCTGGGCTGGCGCGGCCCGGTGCTGCTGCTCGAGGGCGTGTTCGAGGCGCGCGACCTGGAGCTGTGCTCGCGGCTCGACCTCTGGCACACGGTGCATTGCGACGAGCAGATCGACATGCTCGCGGCCCACAAGACCCTGCAGCCGCACCGCGTATTCCTCAAGATGAACTCGGGCATGAACCGCCTGGGCTTCACGCCCGAGCGCTTCGCCGCCGCCTGGACCCGCCTCAACGCGCTGACCCAGGTCGACGAGATCTCGCTGATGACCCACTTCAGCGACGCCGACGGCGAGCGCGGCATCGCGCACCAGGTCGAGGCCTTCGAGCGCGCCGCGCGCGACCTGCCCGGCGAGCGTTCGATCGCCAACAGCGCCGCCACCCTGCGCCATGCCGACAGCACGCGCGCCGACTGGGTGCGCCCCGGCATCGTGCTGTACGGCAGCGCGCCCGACTTCCCGGCCAACGATGCCGCCCATTGGCAGCTGCAGCCCACCATGACGCTGTCGACCAAGCTGATCGGCGTGCAGACCCTGCAGCCGGGCGACACCATCGGCTACGGCTCGCGCTTCACGGCCGATGCGCCGCTCCACATCGGCATCGCGGCGGTCGGCTATGCCGACGGCTATCCGCGCCACTGCGACACCGGCACCCCGGTGCTGGTCAACGGCGTGCGCACGCGCATGGTCGGGCGCGTCAGCATGGACATGATCACGGTCGACCTCACGCCCGTGCCCAACGCGCAGTTCGGCAGCGAGGTCACGCTGTGGGGCCGCTCGGCCGTCAACGATGCGGTGCTGCCCATCGACGAGGTGGCGCGGGCCGCGGGCACCGTGGGCTACGAGCTGATGTGCGCGGTGGCCCAGCGCGTGCCCTTCGCACCCAAGACCGTCGACCACGACCGATGAAGGTCCTCTCCAACTGGCGCTCGGTGCGCCTTTGGGAGACGCAGGTCGAGCGCGACCTGCACCGCCACCACAGCCTGCGCACGCACGGCATCCTGATCGGCAGCTTCACGCTGCTGCTGATGTGGGGCGCCTCGGCGCTGCAGATGCACCTGCTGGGCGTGCAGTCGCTGGCGGTGCGCTACTTCATGACCCTGGGCGTGGGCTACCTCGGCTACCTGCTGGTGCTGCGCTGGTGGGCGCAGCGGCTGGTGGAGGGGAGCGCCGACCTCGGTGACGCGGTCGACGCGGACGATGCCGGCGAGCTGGCCTTCGACGCGGGCAGCGCGCTCGCGCGCTCGGGTGCCAGGGCGGATGGCGGCCTGCTGTCCGATGCCGCCAGCGGCGCGCTCGAGGTCGCCGGCGGTGCCGACGAAGGCGCCGTGGTGGTCGTGCCGGTGGTCGCTATCTTCCTGGTCTGCATCGCGGTCGTGCTCGGCGCCGGCTCGCTGGTGCTGCTGTATTTCAGCTGGGACGCGCTGCTGGCCGTGGCGATCGAGGTGGCGTTCTCGTACGTCTCGGCGCGCGCCGCGGTGCGCGTGGCGCGCGAGGGCTGGCTCCTGGCCGCGGTGCGGCTGACCTGGAAGCCGCTGCTGGGCGCGATCGCCTGCGCCGTGATCCTCGGCGCCACCCTCGACCACTTCCTGCCCGAGGCGCGCAGCCTGCCCGAGGCGGTGCGCATGCTGCTCGGGCGCTGAGGCGAGGCCCGTACCGTGGACCTGCGCACCCTGCGCTACTTCATCGCCGTGCTCGAGGCCGGCAGCCTCTCGCGCGCCGCGGGCACGCTCTACATCGCGCAGCCGGCGCTCACGGCGCAGATCAAGAAGCTCGAGGCCGAGCTCGGCACGCAGCTGTTCGACCGCTCGCACGCGGGCGTCACGCCCACGCCCGCGGGCCTGCAGCTCTACGAGGACGCGCGGCGCCTGCTGTCCGATGCCGACGCGGTGCGCGAGCGCATCCAGCGCCTGCCCCAGGGCCCCGAGGGCTCGGTCACGGTGGCCGTGCCCTTCCTGCTGGCCTCGCTGCTGCTCGGGCCGGTGCTGGCCGAGCTCAAGGCCTCGCATCCGCGCATCCGCGTGTTCGTGCTCGACGACCTGAGCCTGATGGTGAAGAAGGCCATGCTCGACCGCCGTGCCGACGTCGGCATCCTGGTCGACACGCCGCAGGTCGAGGGCCTGGCCTGCCGCCCGCTCGCGCGCGAGGCCATCTTCGCCTGCGGCTTCGACCGCGACGGCAGCGTGGCGCCGCGCCTGCGCGCCGGCCGGCGCAGCAAGACCCAACCCGCGCCGCGGCCCGAGATCGACTTCGCCGACGCGGCCCGGCTGCCGCTGGTGCTGCAGTCGCGCCGCTTCGCGATCCGCCAGCGCGTGGAGGAGGCCGCGGCCACGCTCGGCGTGGCGCTCAACCTCGCGCACGAGCACGACTCGGCGCGCGTGATCCGCTCGCTCTATGTCTGTGGCGCCGGCTTCACCTTCACGCCGGCCTGCGCGCTGTCGGACAACCCGCCCGCGGGCGAAGGCTGGATCGCGGCGCGCGTGGTGCGGCCCGCGCTGCAGCGCAGCTACGCCATCGCCACGCCGGCCGACCGCGCGCCCGATCCCGCCGCCCAGGTGGTGGCGCGCGCCCTCGTGCGGCAGGCCGCGCGGCTGATCGCCGAGGGCCGCTGGGAGGCCGAGCTGCTCGCCGAGGTCGAGCCCGAGGCATAGCTCGGCGCGCTTCTCGCAAGCCAGGCCATCAATGCGATTGATGGCTCGGCATCAGCAAACGGTATTTCCTGTGACGAAGCGCTTTGGCGGACAGTGGCGCATCGCATGCACGAACGCATGCCTGCCTCCAGGAGACACCCCTTGCCACAGACCACCCCCCGGGTCGCCAACGTCGGCGAACTCGTTTCGCGCTGCGCGCGCCTGCACGGCCCGCGGATCGCGCTGCGCACCGAATCCCGCAGCCTCAGCTACGAGGCGCTCGATCGCCGTTCCAACCGGCTCGCCAACGCGCTGCTGGGGCTGGGCCTCGCGCGCGGCGACCGCGTCGGCATCTACCTGCCGAACTGCATCGAGATCGTCGAGGTCGAGCTGGCCTGCTACAAGGCCGCGCTGGTCAAGGCGCCGTTCAATGCGCGGCTCTCGCCCGCCGAGGTCGGCGAGATCGTCGCCAACAGCGGCGCCGCGTTGATCGTCACCACGGCCGAGCGCGCGGAAAGCTTCCTGCCGCACCTGAAAGGCGACGCGCGCCCCATGCTGCTGTTCGTCGACGTGCCCGAGGGCGACGCCGCCTCCTACGAAGGCGCGCTCGGCCGCGCCAGCGATGCCTTCGAGGCCGCGAGCGTCGAGGCCGACGAGCTCGCCGTGCTGCACTACACCTCGGGCTCCTCGGGCGTGCTCAAGGCCGCGATGCAGACCTTCGGCAACCGGCTCGCGCAGCTGCGCAAGTTCCTCGTGCGTTCCGAGGGCATGCGCGAAGGCCATCTGCTGGGCCTGGTCGGCCCGGTCACCCATGCCTCGGGCATGCAGATCGTGCCCGCGCTGTGCAGCGGCGCCACCATCCGGCTGTTCGCGGGCTTCGAGCCCGGCCGCTTCCTCGCCGACATGAAGGCCGAGCGCGTGACCCACACCTTCATGGTGCCGACCATGATCAACATGCTGCTGGCCGAGCTCGAGGGCCGCTACCGCCCGCTGCCCGACCTGCAGCGCCTGGGCTACGGCGCCGCGCCGATGGCGCCCGCGCGCATCCTGCGCGCCATGGACGTGTTCGGCCCGGTGCTGTCGCAGGGCTATGGCGCGGGCGAGACCACCTCGGGCGTCTGCGGCCTCGGCGTGGAGGACCACCTGTTCGCGCGCGCCGCCGCGCCCGAGCGGCTGGCCTCGTGCGGCCGGCCCTTCCTCGAGTCGCTGGTGGAGATCGTCGACGACGCGGGCCAGCCCGTGGCCCGCGGCGAGATCGGCGAGATCGTGGTCAGCGGCCCCGACGTGTTCGCCGGCTACTGGCGCGCGCCCGAGCTCACGGCCGAGGTGCTGCAGAACGGCCGCTACCACACGGGCGACCTCGCGCGCGCCGACGACCAGGGCTTCGTCTACATCGTCGACCGCAAGAAGGACATGGTGATCAGCGGCGGCTTCAACGTCTATCCCTCGGAGGTCGAGGCCGTGCTCTACCAGCACGAGGCCGTCGCCGATGCCTGCGTGTTCGCCGTGCCCGACGACAAGTGGGGCGAGGCCGTGGCCGCGCACGTGGTGCTCAAGCCCGGCCATGCGCTCGACCTGGGCGCGCTCGATGCCTTCTGCGCCGAGCGGCTCGGCGGCTTCAAGCGGCCGCGCCGCGTGGAGTTCGTGGGCGCGCTGCCGAAGAACCCGAACGGCAAGGTCGCGCGCAAGGCGATCCAGGCGCCGTACTGGGCCGGCCAGAGCCGCATGGTCAACTGAAGGCGGGGACGGACATGAACGCATCCCTCCCGTCGTCCGGCGCCCCTGCGCGCCCCTTCGAAGGTTCCGCGCGCGCGGCCGAGCTGATCGCGCGCATCGAGGACTTCCTGCACGGCGAGCTCGCCGACCTGGTGCGCGTGCACGGCATCGACCACGAGCACGGCGCGAGCCGCGAGCTGCTGCGGCAGGTCTGGCGCCGTTCGCAGGCGCTGGGCTTCTACGGCATGACCCTGCCCGAAGCCATGGGCGGGCTCGGCCTCTCGGTGCTCGACCACGTGCTCGTCAAGGAAGCGATCTACGCGAGCGGCTCGCCGCTGGCGCCGCACGTGCTCGGCGAGCTCAGCGGCCCGCCGCGCGTGGGTGCGCTGGTGCGCAAGGCCACGCCGCACCACATGGAACGCTTCATCGTGCCGGTGGCGCGCGCCGAGAAGGCGATCTGCTTCGCGCTGACCGAGGCCGAGGCCGGCTCCGACGCGGGCGCGGTGCAGACGCGCGCCGTGCGCGAGGGCGAACACTTCGTGCTCAACGGCCGCAAGCGCTTCATCTCGGGCTCGCCCTTCGCCGACTTCGCGGTGCTGATGGCCTCCACCGCGAGCGACCCGGCGCAGCGCGAGGTCAGCGCCTTCTTCGTCGACCTCACGCAGCCCGGCGTGCGCGTGGAGGCCGGCTACAAGACCATGGCGGGCCAGTCGCACACCGGCGACATCGTGCTCGAGGACTGCCGCATCCCGGTGGCGAACCTCGTGGGCGAACCCGGCCGCGGCCTCGCGCTCGCGCTCGGTCGCATCACGGTCAACCGGCTGCTGCACTGCCCCGCGATGGTGGGGCTGGCCGCGGTGGCGCTGCGCGACGCTTGCGAATACGCCGGCCGGCGGCGCCAGTTCGGCCGCGCCATCGGCCAGTTCCAGGCGATCCAGCACCTGCTGGCCGACATGGCGACCGAGCTGGCGGCCGCGCGCGCGCTGATGCTCGCGACCGCGCGCCAGATCGACGCCGGCTCCGAGGCGCGCGCCGAGGCCTCGATGGCCAAGCTGTTCTGCTCCGAGTCGGCCTTCCGCATCGCCGACCGCGCGGTGCAGATCCACGGCGGCGAGGGCATCGTGCAGGGCCGGCGCGTGGAGTTCCTGTTCCGCATGCTGCGCATGTACCGCGTGCTGACCGGCACCAGCGAGATCCAGCGCAACACCATCGCGCGCGAGCTGCTCGGCGAGCTTCCGGGCTGAACGCATCAACCAAGAACGACAAGGAGACAACCCCATGTGCTTCACGGACCGCCGCCGCTTCCTCGGCACCGCTTCCGCCGCGCTGGCCGCCTTCGCGCTGCCGGCCGCCTCGCGCGCCCGCGCGGCCGCCGCGCCCTGGCCCGAGCGCCCGATCAAGTGGGTCGTGCCCTACCTCGCGGGCACCGGCCCCGACATCACGGCGCGCGTGCTGGCCGAGGCCGTGGGCCCGTTGCTGGGCCAGCCGGTGGTGATCGAGAACAAGGGCGGCGCGGGCGGCAACATCGGCGCGCGGCTGGTGGCGCGCGCGCCGGCCGACGGCTACACCTGGATCTACTCGGCCGCGCCGATGGCCGCCAACATGCGCATGTACCGCAGCCCCGGCTACGACGCGCTCAAGGACTTCCGCCACCTCATGCGGCTCACCACCTCCGACATCGTGCTGGTGGTGAACGCCAACGCCGGCATCGCGAGCCTGGCCGAGCTGGCCGCGAAGGCGCGCGCGAACCCCGGCAAGCTCGACTACGCCTCGGGCGGCGTCGGCACGCCCTCGCACCTCGGCGTGGAGCTGCTGCTGAACGCGCTCGGCGCGCAGGCCACGCACGTGCCCTACAAGGGCGCCTCGGAGCTGGTCAACGCCATCCTCGGCCAGCAGGTGGTGTTCGGCACGCCGATCCTGTCGGTGGCCGCGCCGCAGATCCAGGCCGGCAGGCTCAAGGCGCTCGCGATCGCGGGCGCGCGCCGCAACCCCACACTGCCCGAGGTGCCCACGCTGGCCGAGCTCGGCGTGAAGGGCGTCGAGCTGACCTCCTGGGGCGGCATCTCGGTGCCGGCCGGCACGCCCGACGCGATCGCCGAGCGCATCCGCGCGGCCTTCGAGAAGGCGCTCGCGCAGCCCGCGGTGCAGGCCACGCTGGCCGAGAACGGCGGCCTGGCCAGCCCGCAGGGCGCGCGCGAGTACACGCGCGGCTTCACGCAGGAGATGGCGCTGACCGAGACGATGATGAAGCAGGCGGGGCTGCAGCCGCAGTGAGGCTCAGCCCTCGGTGCCGAGGTGCGCCACGAGGTGGTCTATCAGCACCCGGCACTTGGGCACGGTGAAGCGGTTCGGCGGATAGAGGATCCAGGCATGGCCGTGGTAGTTGCCGCGGAACTCCCAGTCGCCGAGCACGCGCGCCACGCGGCCCTCGCCCAGGGCCTGCTGCGCCGAGAAGGCCGGCACGCAGGCCACGCCCAGGCCGGCCGTCGCGGCCTCCATGCGCATCTCGCTGTGGTTGGCGATGTAGCGGCCCTGCACCGTCACCTCCACGCCGTCCTCGCCGGGGCGGCTGAAGCGCCAGTGGTTGTCGCGCTCGTGCTCGCCCAGCGACAGGCAGCTGTGGGCCGCGAGATCGCGCGGGTGCGCGATGGCCGCATGGCCCTCGAGGTACGCGGGCGCGGCCACCAGGATGTGCGCCACCGCCATCAGCCGGCGCGCCACCAGCCCCTCGGGCGGCTCGGTGGTGAGCCGCACCACGAGGTCCACGCCCTCGCGGATCGGATCGATGTCGCGGTCCTCCACGATCAGCTGCACGTCGACCGCGGGATGGCGCGCGAGGAAGTCCAGCACCAGCGGATGCAGCACCCGCCGCGCGAAGGCCTTGGGCGCGCTCAGCCGCACCAGCCCGCGCGGCTCGGCCGAGAAGCGCTGCGCCAGCGCCATCGTGTCCTGCGCCGCGGCCGCCAGTTCGCGGCAGCGCTCGAAGGCCTCGGCGCCGGCCTCGGTCAGGCGCAGCTGGCGCGTCGTGCGCTGCAGCAGCTGCACGCCGATCTCCTTCTCGAGCCGCTTCACCTGCCGGCTCGCGGCCGAGGGCGTGATGCCCAGCAGGTCGGCCGCGGCCGAGAAGCTGCCGAGCTCGGCCACGCGCAGGAAGGCCACCATCTCGGGCAGTACCTTGAGGAATGAATTCGGTCCCACGGTGCAACAGTCCTGTTCCTGCGGATGGCTACTCGCCGCGATCGATGCCCGGAACAATTCCGCCTCGGGCCCTGCGCATGGCGCGCGGGCACCGGCATCGAACAGGCGGAGTATGGATTCAAAGCGCGCGGGCGGCATCGCCCTCACCCCCGGCGGCGTGCCGGCCCGGCCCGGCTTCGGCATGGCCGAACTCATGCTGCTGCTGGTGGCGGCGGTCTGGGGCGGCAGCTATGCGGTCGCCAAGCAGGCCACCCTGCAACTGCCGGTGCTCGAATTCATCGCGCTGCGCTTCGGCCTGACCTTCCTCGTGCTGCTGCCGGCGCTGCGCCCGCTCGTCGGGCCGCAATGGCGGCAGGGGCTCGCGGTGGGCGGGCTGCTGGGCGCGAACCTGCTCGCGATCTTCGTCTGCGAGACCTTCGGCGTCTCGCTCACCAGCGCGAGCAATGCCGCCTTCCTGATCAGCCTGTGCGTGGCCTTCACACCGCTGGCCGAATGGTGGCTGCTCGGCGAGCGGCCCGCGCCGCGCGTGTTCGCGGCCGCGGCGATCTCGCTCGCGGGCGCCGCGCTACTGTCGCTGAGCGCGCATGCCTCGGCCAGCTCGGCCGGCCTGGGCTGGGGCGACGCGCTGATGGTCGCGGCCGCCGTGCTGCGCGCCCTCATGGTCTGCCTGACGCGCCGCCTCGCGGGCCGCCATGCACTGCCGGCGCTCACGCTGACCGCGGTGCAGGCGGGCACCATGGCGCTGGGCGCGGCCGTGCTGGCGCTCGCGGTGTCGGGCGGCGCCTGGCATCTGCCGCCGGCCCCGGCCTCGTTCTGGTGGGGCATGGCCTACCTCGTGCTGCTGTGCACCGTGTTCGCCTTCTTCGCGCAGAACCATGCGGCCTCGCGCACCAGCCCGAGCCGGGTCTCGCTGCTGATGGGCAGCGAGCCGGTGTTCGGCGCGCTGATCGCGGTCTGGGGCTTCGGCGAACGGGTCGGCCCGGGCGGCTGGATCGGCGGCGCGATGATCGTCGCGGCCGCGTGGTGGGTCACGCTGCCGCCGCGCCGAGGCTGAGCCCGCCGGGCATGGCATCCTCGGAGCGCATGACCGATTTCTCCGTGGCCCATGGCCCCCACACCCTGCGGGGCTCGATCCTTCCGAATGCCGCGGGCGAGCCGCCGCGCGTGCTGGCGCTGCATGGCGGTGGCGTCCAGGCCTCGCGGCGCGGCATCCGCTACCTGCTCGACGGCCTGGTGCAGGGCGGCGTGCCCTGCGCCTCCTTCGACTTCTGCGGCCATGGCGAGAGCGGCGGGCAGCTCGAGGGCTCGAGCCTCGCGCACCGCGTGGCGCAGGCGCGGACCGTCGCCGCGCAGGTGGCGCCGGACCGGCCGCTGTCGCTGATCGCCAGCAGCATGGGCGGCCACATTGCCTGTGCGCTGATTCCCGTGCTGAACCCGCCCGCGCTGGTGCTGTTCTGCCCGGCCGCCTACGTGGCCGAGGCCGAGGACGCGCCCTTCGGCCCGCGCTTCCAGGGCCTCCTGCGCGCGACCCGCGACGAAGACTACGCGGCCTCGCCGGCCTTCGCCGCGCTCGATCGCTTCGAGGGCCGGCTGCTGCTGGTGCTCGGCGACGAGGACGCGGTCATTCCCGCCGCGGTGCTCGCGCAGTACGCGCAGCGGGCGCGGCGCGCGAAGAGCGTGGAAGTGCTGCGGCTCGCGGGCGCGGGCCACAAGCTGCACGAATGGCTGCCCGCGCATCCGCGGGACCACGCGCGCGTGCTCGAGGCCGCGCTGCGCACGCTGGCGTAGCGCCAGCGCCGCTCAGTACAGGCCCAGCTGCCGCGTCTTCAGGCGCGCCAGCCCCAGCAGCGCATCGGTGAACGGCGTCGCCACGGCGGTCAGTTCGCCGAGCTCGCGCACCACGGTCACGAGGGCGTCGAGCTCGACCGAGCGGCCGGCCTCCACGTCCTGCAGCATCGAGGTCTTGAAGGCGCCGAGCTTGCGCGTGACGGCATGGCGGTCTTCCGGGCTCTGCGCGATCTCGATGCCGATGCGGCGGCCGATCTCCTTGGCCTCGAGCATCACGGCCGAGATGAAGCCGCGCACGTAGTCGTCGCCCATGATCAGGTCGGTGGTGGCACCGGTCAGCGCGCTGATCGGGTTCACCGTCATGTTGCCCCAGAGCTTGAACCAGACGTCGCGCTGGATCTGCGGCGACAGCGTGGTCTCGATGCCCGTGGCCTGCAGCAGCTCGACCAGCTTCTGCACGCGCGGCGTGGCCTCGCCCGAGGGCTCGCCCACGATCAGGCCGTTGCCGAAGTGGTGCCGCACCACGCCGGGCGCGTCGAGCGAGCAGCTGCAGTGCACCACGCCGCCGATCACGTTGGCGGCGGGAATGGCGCGCGCGATCGCGCCGTCGGGGTCGACCGCGCCCAGGCGGTGGCCCGCGATGGGGCCGCCGAAACCGCCCTCGAGGAACCACCAGGGCACGCCGTTCATCGCGGTCAGCACCAGGGTGTCGGCACCGATCAGCGGCGCGATGCGCTCGGCCACCCCGGCCAGCGCCGGTGCCTTGACGGCGATCACCACCAGGTCCTGCACGCCGAGTTCCTCGGGGTCGGCCACCGCGTTGACCGGCACGCGCGTGCGCACGTCGCCGCGCATCAGCGAGAGACCGTCGCGCCGCAGCGCTTCGAGCGTGGCGCCGCGCGCCACCACGTTGAGGCGCTGGCCCGCTTGCGCGAGGCCGACGCCGATCCATCCGCCGATCGCGCCGGCGCCGTAAATGCAGATCTTCATGGTCGGATCGTAGCGGTCAGGCGCGGTAGGAAGGATCGATGCGGTCGACCTGGCGCACCAGGGCATTGAACACGTCCTGGCCGGCGCCGTGCGCGGGGCTGAACTGCAGCGCGTCGCGCGTGCAGCGGCGCGCGATCTCCTCGCTCACGGGGATCGCGGCGCCCATCGAGAAGGTCGCCATCTGGATCTCGCAGGCGCGCTGCAGGGTCCAGAGGATCGCGAAGGTCTGCGGCAGCGTCTGGCCCCAGGCCAGCAGGCCGTGGTTGCGCAGGATCACGGCATTGCGGTCGCCGATGCTCTGCAGCAGGCGCGGGCCCTCGTCGGCGTGGATGGTGATGCCCTCGAACTCGTGGTAGGCCACCATGCCGTGCAGCTGCGCGGTGTAGAAGTTGGTCTGCTGCAGGCCGCCCTGCAGGCAGGCCACGGCCACGCCCGCGGTGGTGTGCGTGTGCATCACGCAGTGGGCGCCCTCGAGGCCGTCGTGGATCGCGGCATGCACCGTGAAGCCGGCCGGGTTGACCGGGAAGGTCGAGCCGTCGAGCACTCGGCCCTGCAGGTCGATCTTCACCAGGTTGCTGGCCGTCACCTCGCTGTAGTGCAGGCCGAAGGGATTGATCAGGAACTGCTTCTCGCCACCGGTCACGCTGTCGGGCAGCCGCACCGTGATGTGGTTGTAGATCATCTCGGTCCAGCCCAGCATCGCGAAGATGCGGTAGCAGGCCGCGAGCTCCTCGCGCGCGGCGCGCTCGTCGGGATGGATCGAGGGATGGACCAGGGCCGACGCGGACGACGGCGTGGTGGTGGCGAGAGAGGTCATTGCAGTTCCTTCATACGGTTAGCCTTCCGCGGTGAAGCCGACTTCCTTGACGATCGGCGCCCACTTGGCGGTGTCTTTCTTCAACAGTTCGGTCAGCTCGGCGGGCGTGGACGACATGGCTTCCAGGCCGAAGGTGCCGAGGCCGTCGACCACGTCCTTCTGCGCCAGCGCATTCTTCATCGAGGCATTGAGCTTCGCGACCAGCTCGGGCGAGGCCTTGGCCGGCAGGAAGAAGGCGAACCATTCGCTGTGCGCCATGTCCTGGATGCCCTGCTCGCCGAAGGTCGGCACGTCGGGCGCGAAGCGGCTGCGCTTGGCACCCGAGACGCCGAGGATGCGCACCTTGCCCGTGGGCAGGTGCTGCGTGATGTCGCCGATCGGGCCCGACACCGCCGAGATGTTGCCGCCCAGCAGGTCGAGCATGGCCGGCTGCGTGCCGCGGTAGGCCGCGTGCTTGAGCTCGACGCCGCCCTTCTTGCCGAGCAGCGCGCCGATGAAGTGCGGCGTGGAGCCGGCCGCCGGCGAGCCGTAGTTGGCGCCGGCCGGGTTGGCCTTGGCCCAGGCCAGGAACTCGGGCACGGTCTTCACGCTGGCCGGCACGGCCGGGCCGACCGCGAAGCCGAAGTCGAAGATGCAGCCGATGGTCACGGGCGTGAGGTCGACCATCGGGTCGTACGGCAGCTTCTTGTAGATGTGCGGGTAGATCGTGAGGATCGAGGTCGGCGTCTGCAGGATCGTGGTGCCGTCGGCCGGCCGGCCCTTGACGTAGCCGACCGCGATCTGGCCGCCCGCGCCGGTGCGGTTCTCCACCACGGCCGCGCGCGCGTAGTCGGGGCTCAGCTTGGTCGCGACCCGGCGGCAGATGGTGTCCGAGGTGCCGCCGGCCGCGAAGCCGGTGACGATGGTCGCGGTCTCGATGCCGGCCTGCGCGAAGGCGCGCTGGCCGATGCCGGCAAGCAGCGCGGAGGCGCCGGTGGACTGCAGCAGCTGGCGGCGGGTGAAGCTCATGATGGTTCTGTCTCCGGGTAACGGTGGTTGGGGGTCAGGACTCGTCGCGCAGCCAGGTGACCGCGCCCGAATGGGTCACCGCGCCCTGGTGGGCCGGGCGCACGGTGAGCGCGTATTTTTCCAGCAAGCCACCGCGCGGGACCCCCGCGTTTACCTCACGTCCGGCGAGGCGCCGCGCGATCTCCTCGTCCGTCAGTTCCACCGAAATGGTGCGCGCCGCCGCGCGCGCGTCGATCGCGATCAGGTCGCCGTCGCGCAGCGCCGCGATCGGGCCGCCGTCGGCCGCCTCGGGCCCGGCATAGCCGATGCACAGGCCGCGCGTGGCGCCCGAGAAGCGTCCGTCGGTCAGCAGCGCCACCTTGTCGCCCATGCCCTGGCCGTAGAGCAGGGCGGTGATGCCCAGCATCTCGCGCATGCCGGGGCTGCCCCTGGGGCCCTCGTTGCGGATCACGATCACGTCGCCGGCCTCGTACAGCCGGTTCTGCACCGCCGTCTGCGCCTGTTCCTCCGAATCGAAGACGCGCGCCGGGCCGCGGTGCACCAGCGTCTGCAGGCCGGCGGTCTTGAGCAGCGCGCCGTCGGGGCAGAGGTTGCCCTTGAGCACCGCCAGCCCGCCGTCGCGCGTGATCGGGTTGCCGGCCTCGCGCACCACGCGGCCGTCGGGCGCCAGGGCGTCGGCCAGTTCCTCGGCCATGGTGCGGCCGGTGAAGGTGAGCACGTCGCCGTGCAGGAAGCCCTGCTCGAGCAGCGTGCGCAGGATCACGCCGGCGCCGCCGATGTAGAACACGTCGCGCGCGAGGTAGCGCCCGCCCGGGCGCAGGTCGGCGATGAGCGGCGTGCGCGCGAACACCTCGGCCACGTCGTCGAGGTGGAAGCGGATGCCGGCCTCGTGCGCGATCGCCGGCAGGTGCAGCGCGGCATTGGTCGAGCCGCCGGTGGCCGAGACCACGGCGCAGGCGTTCTCGAGCGCCTTGCGCGTGACGATCTCGCGCGGCAGCGGGCTGTCGCCCATCACCGCCTTCATCAGCGTCTTCGCGGCGCGGCGCATCAGCGGCGCACGCTCGCTGAACACGGCCGGCACCATGCTCGAGCCGATCGGCGCGAGGCCCAGCGCCTCCGACACCATGCCCATGGTGTTGGCCGTGAACTGGCCTGCGCAGGCGCCGGCCGTGGGCAGGCAGGCGCGGCTCATGGCGTCGAGTTCGTCGTGCGTGGCCGTGCCGGCCAGCACCTTGCCGATGGTTTCGTAGGTGTCGACCACGTTGAGGTCGCGCCCGTCGGGCCCGGGCATCTGGCCCGGCAGCGCCGAGCCGCCGTGCACGAACACGCTCGGCACGTTGCAGCGCACCATGCCCATCATCAGGCCCGGCAGGTTCTTGTCGCAGGCGCCGATCGCGAAGATGCCGTCCCACTGGTGGCCGCGCACCGAGGCCTCGACGCTGTCGGCGATCAGCTCGCGCGAGATCAGCGAGAAGCGCATGCCCGAGTGCGCCATGGTCAGCCCGTCGCTGACCGACACCACCGGGCATTCGTGCGGCGTGCCGCCGCCCGCGTAGATGCCGGTCTTGGCATGCTGCGCCTGCTCGCGCAGGTTCAGGTTGCAAGGACTCATCTCGCCGCCGGTGTGGAACACGCCGACGTGCGGACGCTCGATGTCCTCGTCGTCCTGGCCCAGCGCATGCAGGAAGCTGCGCGTGGTAGCGCGAATCGTGCCCTCGCGGATGGTGGCGGAACGGAAGCGCGGCGGCTTGGGATCGGTGGGCGTGGTCATCGGCTGGCGGCGGGCTGGCTCGGAAAGGAGAAGAAAAGGGTCAGAACATGCCGTTGCTGTTGGCGGCGGTCTCGGGCACCGGCTGGATCACGTCCCAGTGCTCGACGATCTTGCCGTTCTCGAGCTTGAAGATGTCGACGATCGCGTTGCCGCGCGTGCCCGGTTCGCGCACCGCGTGCACGTGCAGGATCACGTAGTCGCCCTCGGCGAAGCTGCGCTTGATCTCGCTCTTCGAGTTCGGGAATTTCTCGCGCAGGAAGGCGATGAACTTGCGAAAGCCCTCGGGGCCGTCGGCCGCGGTCGGGTTGTGCTGCACGTAGCGGTTGCCCACGTACTGGAGCGCGGCCTCGGCGTCCTTCTGGTTCAGGCCCTTCTCGTAGAAGGCCAGGACGGCCTGGCGGTTGGCTTCCTGTTGGGCTCCGGGGCCGGTGGCGGGCAGTTGGGCGCAGGCGGTAAGGAGCAAGGCCAAGATGGCGGTGGTTGCCAAAAAAAGTATGCGTATCGAATTCATTCAGTGGCCTCTGGTGTGTATGTGATCTGCGCTTCGAACGGAGGGAGGTTCATCACGAGATTTCGCTCCTCTCTGGACAGAACCAAAAGTTCTTTCTCGTTGTTCGTACGTTTCCAATTGACGATCGCTTGGAACAGACGAATGAAAACTCTGCTTACTTCGGGTTGGATGCCTTGCGATGCGATCTGGAAGATAGCGTCGAAGGTTGCCAGGAATGCTTGCCGTCTCGATGTGTCATGGATCGCTTGAATGCCAGAGTGAAGTAGTGCGACCGCCGCGTGCGAGGGGAAAACGTCTAGGCTTTCGACAAGCATGGATGCCGTTGTCTCTGCCTTGCGCTCTTCCAGTTGAACAAGGCCGATAGCTGCTGCCAAATGCCCCAGGTAAGTCTGGTACGCATTGGAATGGGAAAGTTCAGCCCTGCCAGATTCGACGGCGCTTTGCAGATCGGATTCGAGGTCGTTGACGCTCGTCTTCAAGTTTTTTTGAGATGACGGGACAATCCAATGCACACTGAGTAGCACCAGAGCCCTGGCTTCTCGGCTTTTCTTATTCATTGGGGATCGCGCGTAGATCTCGTCAAAGACACTGGATGTCTTTTCCGGAGCCGTGTCGCGGATGGATGCTGACAAGGCTTTGATCTGGGCAATCAGGATGGGATCAATACCAGTACTCTTTTTCGTCAGCTCCAACGCTCGCCGCACATACTGTTCCTCGATGGAACCCTTGGCGCGAGAGCCCTCCAGCCACTCGCTCAACTCCGCTTCCGTGTACCAAATGCGAAGGATCTCGACGAACAAGCCAATGGGCTCCCCACGCTGCGACTTGACCTCCATGCAAAGCCGCATCAACGGCTCGGTCAGCTCGTAGTAGCTCTCGCGCCCCTGCTCGATCGAACGCACATAGCGCTTCTCGCGCAGTTGCTTGAGCTGCCCCGAACAGGTCTGGTGCGTGATGAAGCAGGCCTTGGCAATCTGCTTGACCGGTGCCGCGCCGCGATAGCTGACGAGGTATTCCACGATCTTCCGCTGCTGGCCCGAAAGCTCCTTCATCCGCGCCTGGTAGTAGGGCGTGAGTTCGTCCAGCGTGTGCATCACGGCCTGCACCAGTTCGTCGAGCGCCTCGCGGCTCAGGAACTGCGCAAAGATCACGTAGATGCGCGGATTGCCTTCCGCGAGGTGATGCACGGCGCGGATGCGTGCATGGCCTTCGGGCGTTCCGATGAATTCGGCCAGCGCCTCGTCGCCGCGTTCCACGGCGATCTTCTTCAGCAGATCGACAACGTCCTCGAGGCTGAATTCCTTCAGCGCCTGGATATCGAAGAAGCCGTAGAACGGCGACTTCTGCAGGCTCACGCCCGCGAACAACGAGGGCGTCGTGGTGACCAGCACCAGCTGCGGATGGTTCTGGATGAAGGCCCTGAACTGCCGCTGCCCGGCGTCGCCCAACTGGTCGAACAGGTCGTCGAGGTTCTCGAGCAGCACGATCAGCGTCTTGTCGCCGAGCACGTCGAGCAGCAGCGACGAGGCCTGTGCCTCGGCTTGCTTGAGCGTCAGCTCGTACAGCGGCGTGGTGCGCGCCGCGATGCCCAGGTCCGGATGCTTCTGGTCGAGCGTGCGCAGGATGCGCAGCACCAGCTCGAAGAAGCTGGTCACGCCCCATTCCTCTTCGCGCATCCAGGCGATCAAGCCTTTCTCGCGAACCTCTTTCGACTGGGAAAGCCGGTGATGCAGGAGCGAGACCAGGTGCGTCTTGCCGATGCCGCGCGGACCGACGAAGAGGTAGTGGTGCTTCGACCGCGTGGTCACGCTGTGCACGACGTCGTCGTAGCACGCGTCGATCAGCGGCTGTCGTTGCACAAGCATCTGCTGCAGCGTGTCGGGCTGCATCATGCTCGGCGTGAAGTGCGACAGGTACAACGCCTTCTGCGTCATCGGCGTCGGCATCGCGGAGGGCTTGGCGGTCTTCTTCATGCGCCGGCTCCGTCATTCACGGACACACCGCGATGCCAGCGCCACCAGCGCGCCACGATGCTGAACTTGTAGCGAAGGTTGCCGCTGTCGGGATCGCGAACGAAGTAGTAGTCGCGCTCGAGCAGGTGCGTGAGCTCGAGCCAACTCTCCCGCTCCAGCGCCGCAACGGTGCCCTTGGCGCGGTTGATGGCGGACTGCATCGGCATCGAAGCCGGCGTGGAGGCCACCGCGTCCAGCAGGGCGTGGCAAGCGGCGCGGTCGCCGGCGTAGTACTCCTGCGTTCGCTCCTCGTAGTGCTTCAGATGCCAGGGATCGAGCGCGGACCGGATGGCCTCGGCCACTTCCTTGCGCACGTCGTCGCTCGTCACGCGATAGCCCGAGCCCGCATGCTTCGACTTGAGCTTGCTCAGCACGTGGTGGATGTAGAACGGGATGTCGTCCACCTGCGTCGCCACCGTATCCGCCACGGCATCGTCGGCCAGCGCGATGCGGTTGTCGTTGAACAGCCGCAGAGCGAGCGAGGCCGCATCGGCATGGGCCAGCGGCGGGACTTCCATCGTGGCCATGTCGTTGACCGGCGCATTGACATAGCCCTGCTGCTTCAGATGGCGGACCACGTGATGCAGGCCGACCGAGCCGGTGAACACCATCCGCACCTTGGGGTTCTGCTGGCGGATGCTGCGCAGCACGTCCAGCAGTTCCATCGCCTCCTGCGGCGCGGTCTTCGCGAGGTTCTGCAGCATCATGGGCAGCTCGTCCCACAGGAAGACCACCTGCTCGGTCTGCGCCGATTCACCGAGGTGCGCCAGGGTATCGACCAGGCCCTGCTTCCAGGTCTTGGCCGTGAAGTTGGGGAACGTGACCGGGCCGATCTTCAGCCCGGCCGCTTCCGAGCCGATGCCCGCGAGCCATTCCCTGAACTTCTTGAGCTTGCCGAGCAGCGGGTGCAGATCCGCCATCACGTACTGCACGAACTCGTTCGCGCTGCGGACCCCCTCGAGATCGCGCTTGACCATGACCCAGCCATCGCGCCGCTGGGCCTCCAGCTTGCTCAGCACATGGGTCTTGCCCATGCGCCGCTCCGCGACCAGTTGCAGGCTCTGGGTTTCCAGGGCGTCCATGACCTGGGCGACCAGGGCGTCCCTGCCGACGATGTCTTCGAGCGCCAGCGCTCCGCCTGGATTGATTTTCATTGAAGTACGATGGATTTAACGTACGTCAAATTTATCATGCGTTCAAGGCGACAGCGGTCCGGGCGCGGCTCAATAGCTCGACGATTCGGGGCTTGCTGCACGGTCCTTGTACTTGGCGAGCAGCTGCTTCGCCGCCGCGGCCAGCACGATGGTGTCCACCCCCACGGCCACGAAGGTGGCGCCGGCCGCGAGCCACTTGCGTGCCTGCTCCTCGGTGGTCGAGAGGATGCCCGCGGCCTTGCCGGCCTTCTGGATGCGCGCGACCGCGTCGGCGATCACCGCCTGCACCTCGGGATGGTTGGGCTGGCCGACGAAGCCCATCGAGGCCGAGAGATCGGCCGGGCCGATGAACACGCCGTCGACGCCGGGCGTGGCCGCGATCGCGTCGAGGTTCTTCATCGCCTCCACCGTCTCGGCCTGCACCAGCAGGCAGGTCTGGGCATTGGCCTCGTGCAGGTAATTGGGATAGGCCTGCCAGCGCGAGGCCCGCGCGAGCGCGCTGCCCATGCCGCGGATGCCCTCGGGCGGATAGCGCATGCCCTGCACCATGCGCGCGGCCTGCTCGGCGGTGTCGACCATCGGCACCAGCAGCGTCTGCGCGCCGATGTCGAGGTACTGCTTGAGCAGCGTGGTGTCGCCCACGGGCACGCGCACGATCGGCTGCGGCCGGGTCGCGCCCTCGGGCAGCGCCGACCAGGCGCTCGAGATGCCCTGCAGCTGCGCGAGCACCGAGCGCACGTCGTTGGGCGCGTGCTCGCCGTCGACCAGCAGCCAGTCGTAGCCGGTGCCGGCCAGGATCTCGGCCGCGTAGCCGTCGGCCAGGCCGACCCACAGGCCGATCTGGGCGCGCTTCTCGGCCATGGCCTTCTTGAACAGGTTGATGGGGGTGTGCATGGAGGATTCCGAAAAGGTCAGACGAGGCGGAACGACACGGCGCCCAGCGGGCCATAGTCGGCATGGAAGGTGTCGCCGGGCAGCGCGGTGGTCGGGCGCGTGAACGAGCCGCCGAGCACGACCTCGCCGGCCTCCAGGTGCTCGTCCCACGGCGCGAGCTTGTTCGCGAGCCAGGCCACGCCGGTGGCCGGATGGTTGAGCACGGCCGCGGCCACGCCCGATTCCTCGATCACGCCGTTCTTGTAGAGCAGCGCGCTGACCCAGCGCAGGTCGACCGCGTCGGGCTTCACCGGCCGCCCGCCGATCACGATGCCGGCATTGGCCGCGTTGTCGGCGATGGTGTCGAAGACCTTGCGCGGCGCCTTGGTGTGACGGTCGAACTGCTCGATGCGCGCGTCGATGATCTCGATCGCCGGCACCACGTAGTCGGTGGCCGCGAGCACGTCGAAGATGGTCACTCCCGGGCCCTTGAGCGGCTTGCCGAGGATGAAGGCCAGCTCGACCTCGATGCGCGGCGCGATGAAGCGCGTGAACGGGATGTCGGAGCCCTGCTCGAAGAACATGTCGTCGAGCAGCGTGCCGTAGTCGGGCTCGGTGATCTGGCTCGACTGCTGCATCGCGCGCGAGGTCAGGCCGATCTTGTGGCCCTTGGCCACGCGGCCCTCGGCGATCTTCTGCTTGACCCATGCGCGCGAGATCGCATAGCCGTCCTCGATGGTCATCTCGGGAAAGCGCTTGGAGAAATGCTCGACCTGCACGCGCGAGCGTTCGCTCTCGTGCAGTTCGGCCGCGAGCCGGGCGATGGTGTCGGAAGAAAGCATGGCGGTGTGTGTGGGGTCAGCTCTTGTTGAACAGGGGATGCAGGTTGCTGTGCTTGCCGTCGTAGACCTGGCCGGGGCTCTCGTCGATCTGCAGCGTGATGCCGATGTGGCGTTGCGAGAAGACGGGCTCGAAGTGGCTTCGCACCTTGGCCAGCAGCTCGTCGCCGGCCTTCTTCTTCACGGCCTCGGAGCGGCCCGAGGCCATGCGCAGGTTGAGGTAGACGAAGGCGTAGTCGGCCTGGCCGTCGGCCACCGCGTAGTGGGCGGCCGGGTAGGCCAGCACGCGCGTGCCGCCGGTCGGGAACACCGGCTTGCCGGCTTCGTCGCGCTGCTCGAGCATGGTGTCGGCCAGCGTGCGGCACAGCGCCGACATGTCGGTCTCGGCCTCGATGTTGGGCGTGTAGAGGATCACCAGGTGCGGCATGGTCGTGCTCCGTTCAAACCACCGACATCGTCGCGGCCGTGCAGGTCACCGCGAAGATCGGAATGGCCTTCATGTGGAAGATCTCGCCCTGGCCGCGCGCGGCCGCGGCCACGCTGAGGAAGGTGCGGATCTCGAAGCCGCCCTGGCCGGCCTCGCGGTAGGTCGCCTCGTCGCCGTAGTCGTCGAGCGACAGCAGCGCCTCGCGATCGTTGGCGCACCAGCGGCGCATGAACTCGGCGTCCCACTCGGCATTGACCTTGCCCGAGTCGGGCGTGGCCGGCCAGTGCGAGATGCCGCCGGTGCCCACCAGCGCGATGCGCTCGGGCACCTTGTCGCAGGCGCGGCGCAGCGCTTCGCCGAAAGCCCAGGCGCGGTGCAGCGGCGTGAGTGGCGGGCCCTGGCAGTTGATGTTGACCGGGATGACCTTGGTGTCGAAGTTCGGCGTGAGGAAGTTCAGCGGCACCATGATGCCGTGGTCGAACTTCCACTCCTCGGCATAGGCGACGTCCACCGTCTGCATCACCTCGCGGATCAGCCGCTGCGACAGCGCGGCATCGCCCGGAATGGTGTGCTTCTCGATGCCGAGCCACTTCGGGTCTTCGATCGGGCCCTCGTAGCTGTCGGCCATGCCGATCGCATAGGCCGGCATGTTGTTCATGAAGAAGTTCGCGAAGTGCTCGGCCGCGATCACGATCACCGCGTCGGGCTTCGTCGCGCGCATGGCCTCGCCGAAGCGATGGAACTGCGCGTGGAACTCGTCCTTCACCGCCGGGTCGGCGAGATGCGCGCGGCCGGTGATGCCGGGGGCGTGGCTGCAAACGCCTGCGAATACGAGACTCATACGCCCGCCACCTTTTCGTCTGTGCTTGTCGTCATTGCATAGATGCCGGCGCGCACCGGCCCGTACTTGCGCACGCCCTCGCGCATGGCCTCGAGGTAGTCGGCCCACGGAATGCCCAGGAGCGGCGCGAAGTGCATCAAGAGCTGCCCGTTGCAGCCCAGCACGTAGAGCTTGCCGACATCGCCGCTGTCGATGGCCTCGCGCTCCTCGTCGCTGAGGTCGTAGCCGCCGAGCAGCGCCTTGCGCGTGTCGCCGCCTTCGGCATAGCGCCGCTGCACCTCGGCATCGCGGTTGAGCGCGAACAGGAATTTCTGCATCGCATAGAGGCTCATGGTCAGCCCTCGATCTGGATGTTGGCCTTGCGGATCACGTCGCCGTACTTCGCGATTTCGCTCTGGACGAAGACCGCGAAGCGCTCGGGCGAGCCCGACAGCGACGCGATGCCGCCCTTGCGGAAGGCCTCGGTCACCACCGGTCCCGCGAGCGCGCGGTTGACCTCGGCGTTCACGCGCTGCACCACGGCGTCGGGCGTGCCGGCGGGCGCCAGCAGGCCGTTCCACGAATTGGACTCGATCGCCACGCCCTGTTCGGCCAGTGTGGGAATGTTCGGCGCGTACTGCGAGCGCTGCGCGGTCGCCATGCCCAGCGCCACCAGCTTGCCGCCCTCGACGTGGCCGCGGAACTCGGGCCAGTTGCCGAACATCATCGTGACCTGGCCGCCGAGCAGGTCGGTCAGCGCCGGCCCCTGGCCCTTGTAGGGCACGTGCACGATGTCCAGGCCCATCTGCAGCTTGAGCATCTCGCCCGACAGGTGGGCCGAGGTGCCGTTGCCGAAGGAGGCGAAGCTCAGCGTGCCGGGCCTGGCCTTGGCCTGGTCGCGCAGGTCGGCCAGCGTCTTGAGGCCGCTGCCCGGATGGGTGGCGAGCACGTGTTCCGACATGCCCATCAGCGCCACCGGGCGCAGGTCCTTCAGCGTGTCGTAGGGCAGCTTGCGCACCAGCGTCTGGTTGGCCGCGAAGCTGTTGGCCACGCAGACGAAGCTGTAGCCGTCGGGCGCGGCCTTGGCGACCGTGTCGACGCCGATCACCGTGCCCGCGCCGGGCTTGTTCTCGATCACCACGGGCTGGCCCAAGGCCTTCGCGAGCTCGGTGCCGACCAGCCGCGCGACGAAGTCGGTGGTGCCGCCGGGCGGGAAGGGCACGACGATGCGCACTGGCCGGGCCGGCCACGCGGCCTGGGCGCGCGCCAGCATCGGCAGTGCCGCGAGCGCGGCCGTGCCTTGCAGCAACGTGCGACGACCCAGGCTCATGCCACGCCCCAATGGGGGATGTGGTGCGAGCCCAGCGATACCGCCACGTTCTTCGGTTCGCAGAACACCTCGTAGCTCCAGGTGCCGCCTTCGCGGCCCGTGCCCGAGGCCTTGGTGCCGCCGAAGGGCTGGCGCAGGTCGCGCACGTTCTGGCTGTTGACGAAGCACATGCCGGCTTCCACGGCCGCGGCCACGCGGTGCGCCTTGCCGATGTTCTCGGTCCAGACGTAGCTCGACAGGCCGTACTGGATGTCGTTGGCGAGCTCGATGGCATGCGCCTCGTCGCGGAACGGGATCAGGCAGGCGACGGGGCCGAAGATCTCGTCCTGCGCGATCTTCATGCGGTTGTCGACGTCGGCGAACACCGTGGGCACCACGTAGTTGCCCTTCTTCACGCGGTCGGGCAGGTTGCTCGGTGCTTCGAGGCCGCCGCACAGCAGGGTGGCGCCTTCCTTCGGGCCCAGCTCGATGTAGCTGCGCACCTTGGCCAGGTGGGCCTGCGAGATCATCGGGCCGACGATGGTCTTCTCGTCGAGCGGGTCGCCCACCGTGATGCGCCTGGCGCGCTCGGCGAACTTGGCGGCGAAGTCGGCGTAGATCGACTGCTGCACCAGGATGCGCGAGCCGGCCGTGCAGCGTTCGCCGTTGTTGCTGAAGATCATGAACACGGCCGCGTCGAGCGCGCGGTCGAGGTCGGCGTCGTCGAAGATCACGAACGGGCTCTTGCCGCCGAGCTCCATGCTGAACTTCTTGAGGCCCGCGCTCTTCACGATGCGGTTGCCGGTGGCGGTGGAGCCGGTGAACGAGATCGCGCGCACGTCGGGGTGCGCCACCAGCGGCTCGCCCGCTTCCTTGCCGTAGCCGTGCACCAGGTTCAGCACGCCGGGCGGAATGCCGGCTTCCAGCGCTAGCTCGCCCAGGCGCGCGGCCGACAGCGGCGACAGCTCGCTCATCTTCAGCACGGCCGTGTTGCCGAAGGCCAGGCAGGGCGCGACCTTCCAGGTGGCGGTCATGAAGGGCACGTTCCACGGGCTGATCAGCGCGCACACGCCGACCGGGTGGAACAGCGTGTAGTTCAGGTGCGTGGGCGTGGGATAGGTGTGGCCGTCGACGCGCGTGCACATCTCGGCGAAGTAGTAGAAGTTGTCGGCCGCGCGCGGCACCAGCTGCTTGCCCGTCTGCGCGATGACCTGGCCGCAGTCGTTGGTCTCGGTCTGCGCGATCTCGGGCACGTTCTTCGCGATCAGGTCGCCGAGCTTGCGGATCAGCTTCGCGCGTTCGGGCGCGGGCATGCCGGCCCACTTCGGGAAGGCTTCCTTGGCGGCGGCCACGGCCGCGTTCACCTCGGCCTCGCCGCCGGAGGCGACTTCGGCCAGCACTTCCTGCGTGGCGGGGTTGACGGTCTCGAAGTAGTCCGAGCCCTTGACGGACTTGCCGCCGATGAGATGGTCGATCTGTTGCATGAGGGAATCCGGTTCAGTCCAGTTTGATGTCGCGTGCCTTGATCAAGGCATGCCATTTCTTGCGCTCCGCATCGGTGTAGCGCGTCATTTCGGTGGCGTCGGCGGGGCGGGCCTCCCAGCCGGCGTCGTAGAGCTTCTGGCGCACGCCGGCATCGGCCATGGCCTTCTGCAGCTCGGTGCCGAGCTTCGCCTGCACTTCCTTCGGCGTGGCCGCGGGCGTGACCAGGCCCTGCCAGGTGTAGGCCTCGACGTTGGCGAAGCCCAGTTCCCTGGCGGTGGGAATGTTCGGCAGCTGCGGCACGCGCTCGGCCGACATGGCGAGCAACGGCACCACCTTGCCGGCCTTGACCGCGCTCACGCCGCTGGGCAGGTCGAGCATCATCAGCGCGACCTGGCCGCCCATCAGGTCCTGCAGCGCGGGCGCGCCGCCCTTGTAGGGCACGTGCAGCATCGACACCCCGGCTTCGCGCTGGAACAGTTCGTAGGCGAGATGGTGCGGACTGCCGGTGCCCGGCGTCGCGATGCTGTACTTGCCGGGCGAGGCCTTGAGCGCGGCCAGCAGCGCCTTCGCGTCGGCGATGCCGGCGTTGGGCGCGGCCGTGATGATCAGCGGCGAGCGGCCCATCATGCCGACCAGCGCGAAGTCCTTCTCGGCGTCGTAGGGCAGCTTCTTGTAGAGCGCGGGGTTGTAGACCAGCACGCCGTTGTCGGCCGAGAACACGGTGTAGCCGTCGCCGGCCGAGCGCGCCACGTTCTCCGACGCGATGATCGCGCCGGCGCCGGGCCGGTTGTCGACCAGCACCGGCTGGCCCAGCTGCTGCGACACCTGCGCGCCCACGGTGCGCGCGAGGAAGTCGGTGCCGCCGCCGGCCGGATAGCCGACCACCCAGCGCACCGGCTTGGCGGGATAGGCGGTCTGCGCGACGGCGAGGGCCGAGACGGCCAGTGCCATCGTTGCGGCCGCCACGGATTGGAGGAGCTTCTTGCCGGTGATCATGTCGTGTCGTCTCCGCTGATCTCTTGTGTGTACGAAGGGAAAAGAAAAGCGCGCCGTGCGGATGCGCGGGAAGGAAATCAGGCCGCCGCCGCGATGGTGTTGACCAGCGCGCCGATGCCCTCGATCTCGGTCACGACCTCGTCGCCGGGCTGGCAGTCGACCACGCCGTCGGGCGTGCCCGTGAGGATCAGGTCGCCCGGCGACAGCGTCATGAAGCGGCTGAAGTACTCGATCAGGAAGGGCGCGTCGAAGATCATGTCGCGCGTGTTGCCCTGCTGCGTGACCTGGCCGTTGACCGTGGTGCGCAGCGCGAGCGCCATCGGGTCGGCCACGTCCTTCGCATCGACCAGCCAGGGGCCGATCGGCGTGCAGGTGTCGCGGTTCTTCACGCGCAGGTTGGGGCGGTACCAGTTCTCGAGGTAGTCGCGGATCGCGTAGTCGTTGGCCACGGTGTAGCCGCCGATGAAGTCGTAGGCATCGTCGCGCTTCACATGGCGCGCGGTCCTGCCGATCACGATCGCGAGCTCGCACTCGTAGTGCATGAACTGAACGCCGTCCGGGCGGAAGGTCTTCTGGCGATGGCCGATCAGCGCGCTCTCGCCCTTGACGAAGACCAGCGGCTCCTCGGGCGCCTTGAACTCGAGCTCCTTCGCATGGTCGGCGTAGTTGAGGCCGAGCGCGAGGATGGTGCGCGGGCGCGGCGTGGGCGCGAGCGGCGGCAGCCAGTCGACGGCGTCGAAGCCGACCATGCGGCCATCGGCCAGCCGCAGCGCGCCATCGTGTTCGACGGCCTCGTGCACGGCGTTCTCGTAGCGGATGCGTGCGTGCTTCATGCGGCGGCTCCCTTTTCTTCTGCAACCAGGGTGTTGGTGAGCGTCTCGAAGCCCGGCGCCGAGATCTCGATGCGGTCGCCCACGCGCGCCAGCGGCCGGCCCGCGCCGCAGCCGAGCATCAGCACGTCGCCGTGCGCCAGCGTCATGAATTCGCCGACCTCGGCCAGCAGCTGGCGCGCGGGGCGCACCAGGGTGGAGAAGTCCAGCGTCTGCCTGACTTCGCCGTTGATGCGCACCTCGACGCGGAACGCCGCGGGATCGTCCACCTCCTGCGCGTCGCGCAGCGCGGGGCCGATGCCGAGGAAGCCGTCGAGGCACTTGAACTTGACCGGCGGGCGGAAGAAGCTCGCATGCGGCACCGACAGGTCGTTCATCGGCACGAAGCCTTCGATGTCGCCGTCGGCGCCGACCACCATGCCGATGCTCGCGCCCACCTCGACCTCGGGCACGTTCGCCGGCACCGGGATCGCGGCGCCGTGCGGGCTCCAGGTGTTGGCGGTCTTGACGTAGAGCACCGGGGCCTTGGGCGGCGCCTTGTAGGGCGGCGCGCTCATCTGCGGCGCGAGCGCTTCCACCTCGGCGCGGAAGTTGAGCAGCGTGCCGTAGACGGTGCCGGCGGGAAGGAAATGGGAAGGTGAAGAAGGGGGGCTCATGGCTGTTCCAGTGCGATCAGTTCGTCGAGCAGCTCGTAGAGCTGGCCGAGCTTGTCCTTGCCCAGGGATTGCTCCATCCACTGGTAGTGCGCCTCGATGCTCGAGGACAGCTTGTTCACCAGCTTCATGCCGCGCGGCGTGGCCTCGACCACGGTGCGGCGCTGGTCGGCCGGGTCGCGGCTGCGCGTGATCAGGTCGTCGCGCTCCATGCGCGCGAGCACGCCCGTGAGGCTGGGCCCGAGGATGAAGGCCTCGCGCGCCACGCGGCCGGTTTCGACCGCGCCGTGTTCGCCGAGCACGCGCAGCACGCGCCACTGCTGGTCCGACAGCGCATGCACGCGCAGGCTGGGCCGGGTGTGGGCCATGACGGCTTCGCGCGCCTGCAGCAGCAGGCGCGGAAGGTTGCGGTGGGTAAAGGCGGTGCTCATGTCGATCGATTTATTTAACATGTTAAATGATCGGCAAAAAAACACGGCTACGGGATAACCCTGGCCCGCGCGGGCCAGGGTGGCTTGCCTCAATCGACGGTCGCGCCCGAGGCGCGGATCACCTGCCCCCAGCGTTCCGATTCGCTGCGGATGTAGGCCGCGAGCTGCGCGGGCGTGCTCGAGCCGGGCTCGAAGCCGTCGTTCTCGAGCTTCTGGCGCAGCGCGGGCTGGGCGATCACCTTCGCGATCTCCTGGCTCAGCCGCTCGACCACCGGCGCCGGCGTGCCCGCGGGCGCGACGATGCTCTGCCAGGCCACGGCCTCGAAATCGGCGGTGCCAGGCAGTCGCGACTCGGCCACGGTCGGCACGTCGGGGAAGGTGGGCTGGCGCTTCTTCGAGGTCACGGCCAGCGCGCGCAGCTTGCCGCTGCGCACGTGCTGCAGCGCCGGCGCGATGTCGGTGAACATCAGCTGCAGCTGGCCGCCGAGCAGGTCGGTGAGCGCGAGCGCGCTGCCCTTGTAGGGCACGTGGGTCATCGCGGTGCCGGTGGCGAACTTGAACATCTCGGCGCCCAGGTGCTGCGGGCTGCCGTTGCCGGCCGAGCCGTAGCTCAGGCCTTCGGGTTTGGACTTGGCGAGCGCCACCAGCTCGGCCAGCGTGCGCGCGGGCACCGAGGGATGCACCACCACCATCAGCGGCACCGCGCCGATCAGGCCCACGGGCGCGAAGTCCTTGGCCGGGTCGTACGAGAGCTTCTTGTAGAGCCAGGGATTGATCGCGAGCGTGGTGCTGGTGGCCACCAGCAAGGTCGAGCCGTCGGGCGCCGAACGCGCCACCTGCGAGGCGCCGATGGCGGTGCCCGCGCCGGGCTTGTTGTCGACGATCACGGTGCGGCCGAGCGCCGTGCCGAGCTGCTGCGCGATCAGCCGGCCGAGCATGTCGGTGGTGCCGCCGGGCGCGTAGGGAACGACGATGGTGATGGGCTTGTCGTTCTGCGCCAGCGCGGCGAGCGGGCCGGCGGCGCAGGCGGCGGCGGACAGGGCACCGAGCTGGCGCAGGGCGTGGCGGCGGTTCATGCGGATGTCTCTCTTTCTTTCTTGGATTCGGAAGCGGCCGCGGGCGTGGCGCCGCGCAGCAGGTCGACCAGCGCCTCGGGATCGGCCGGCACGGCATCGCCGCGCCAGGCCACGTGCTGGTCGGGGCGCGAGATCACGAGCGCGCGGTCGTAGAGCGCGGCGGCCTCGGGGCCGTCGATGTCGAGCACGCGCAGCGGCAGTCCGCGCGCGGCGGCCGCTGCCACGAGCGGCGCGACATCGAGCGCCGGGTCGCGGCGCAGCAGCACGTAGCCCTCGCCGAGCGCGGCCATCGCGTCGTAGAGCGAGCGGCCGTCGGCCAGCCACAGGTGCGGCGTGCGGCAGCCGGGCACGGTGGACGGCTCGAAGTCGTACATGGTGTAGGCCGGCGCGGCCTCGCCGTCGTAGGCGATCAGCGGCGAGGCGTCGTAGAAGTAGCCGAAGTTCAGCCCGCCGCAGCAGTACTGCTGCACGTTGAGGTCGTACAGCGCCTGGCCGCGCGCGGCGCGCAGCGCGTCGCCCTCGGGACCCGGTGCCTCGATGCCCTCGGGCACGCCCTCGCGCTGCTTCTGCAGGGCCAGCGCATGGTTCATCGCGAACTTCGAGACCTGCTCGGTGATCGGCTGGCGCTCGGCCTCGTGCGCGCCGAGCGCGGCCTCGGCGAGCCAGCCGCGCAGGTGGCCCGCGAGCAGCCACGACAGGTTCATCGCGTCGGCGATGCCGGCGTTCATGCCGTAACCTGCCATCGGGATCCACAGGTGGGCCGCGTCGCCGCAGATGAAGACGCGGCGGTCGCGGAAGCGCTCGGCCACCAGGCGGCGGCCGATCCAGTCCTCCTTCGAGATCACCTCGTATTCGAAGTCGGCACCCACGCCGAGGATCTGGCGGATCGCCCAGTCGCGGTCGATCGATTCGAAGTCGGTCTCGTCGGCCAGCAGGTAGTTGTGCAGCAGCCAGGTCTCGCGCCCGTCGATCGCATAGACGTTGCCGCAGCGCCGCGGATTGAGCGCGAAGGTGGCCCAGGCCGGCTTGTTCTTCAGCAGGCCCAGCAGCGCGGGCGCGCGGAAGTAGGTTGACTGCACGCGGCCCACCACGTCGGTGCCGCGCAGGTTGGCGCCGATCTTCTTGCGCACGGTCGAGCGCCCGCCGTCGCAGCCGATCAGGTAGCTGCAGCGGATGCGCACCGCGCTGCCGTCGTCGAGGTCGACGCCGGTCGCCCACACGCCCTCGTCGTCCTGCTCGAAGTCGTCGATGCGCGTGCGGTTGCGGATGCGCAGGCCCGGCGTGGCCTCGGCATGCGCGAACAGCACCGGCTCGAGGAAGATCTGGTTGATGCGGTGCGGCGGCTCGGCCGTGGGCCACCAGGTGTCGGGGCCGCCGGTGGCGGTGTAGCGCTCGCGCCGCGCGGGGATCGGGATGCGCGAGAGCTCGGGGCCCGTCACCGTGGTGCGGTAGGCCACGTCGTTCGGATAGTCGGCCGGCAGGCCCGCGTCGCGCAGTGCCTGCGCCACGCCGAGCCGGCGGAAGATCTCCATCGAGCGGGCCGACACGTGGTTGCACTTCACGTTCGGCGGCTCGCCGCGGTGGCGGATCTCGGTGACCAGCACGTCGATGCCGCGTTGCGCCAGGTCGATGGCCAGCGTGAGGCCGACCGGCCCGCCGCCGACGATCAGCACCTGCGCCTGCAGTGGTTCTGTCATGGGTTCGTTTGTCTCTCGTTGTGGACGGCGGCCATTACAGTGCTGAAGTGCCATCCGACAGAAGTGAAACTTTCATGGCCATTCATAAAAAGCCTTTATCAATGCGCGGCGTGCCCTCGGTGCGCCAGCTGCGCGCCTTCGCGGCCGTCTATCACAGCGGCCAGCTGTCGAGCGCCGCCGCGGCGCTGTCGCTCACCCAGCCGGCGGTCAGCGTGCTGCTGCGCGAGCTCGAGGACCGGCTCGGCGTGCGGCTGTTCGACCGCACCACGCGCAGCCTGCACCGCACCGCCGCGGCCGACGAGGCCATCGGCCATGCCGAGCGCGTGCTGGCCGAGCTCGACGCGCTGGGCAGCGGCATGGCCGAGCTCGCGGCCGGGCGGCGCGGCCGCCTGCGCATCGCCGTCACCTCCACCATCGCGCAGACGCTGATGCCGCGCGCGCTGCGCCGCTACACGCAGCAGCATCCGGATGTGAAGGTCGCGATCGACGACTGCGCGCCGAGCCAGTTCGTCGAGACCGTGCTGAGCGGCCAGGTCGACTTCGGCGTCGGCACCCTGCAGGCGCGCACGCCGGGCCTGGACGAGCGCGTGTTCGTGCACGACCACCTCGCGGTGATCGCCGACCGCGACCTGCCGCTGCCCGGCGGCGCCGCGGGCATCACCTGGCGCCAGCTCGCGGCGCTGCGGCTCATCACGGTCAAGCCCGGCTACGGCGTGCGCAACAGCATCGATGCCGCGGCCGCCGAGGCCGGCGTGCGGCTCGAGATCGCCTACGAGGTGAGCCTGCTGACCACCGCGCTCGCGATGGCCGCGGGCGGGCTCGGGCCGGCGCTGCTGCCGGCCTCGATCCTTGCGCATGCCGATCCCTCGCGGCTGGTCGCGCGCCGGCTGATCCGGCCGACCGTGGCGCGCAACATCGCGGTGGTCACGCGGCAGGGCCGTTCGCTGTCGCCGGCCGCGGCCGCCTTCGCCGACCTGCTGGCGAGCGAATTCGCGATCTGAAGGCTCAGGCGCGCGGCCGCGCGAGATAGGCCTGCATGGTCTCGATGAAGGTCTTGGCCGCCACCGAGAGCGTGCGGTCGCGCTTGGCGACCACCGAGATGTTGCGCGTCACCACCGGCGCGTGGATCTTGCGCGCCACCAGTTCCTTGAAGCCGCACTGCGCCACCAGCTCGGCCGGCACGATCGACGCGCCCAGGCCCGAGGCGCTCATCGCGAGCGCGGTGGTCAACAGCGACACCTCCTGCTGGATGTCGAGCGCCACGTTGGCCGCGCGCGCGGTGCGGTCGATGGCATTGCGGATGCCGTAGCCGGCCTTCACCGTGATCAGCGCATGGCCCGCGAGGTCGCTCCAGCGCACCTGGCGGCGCCGCGCCAGCGGATGGCTGGGCAGGCACACCAGCGCGAGGTGGTCGTGGATCAGCGTGCGCTGGCTCAGTGCCGCCACCTCCTGGTCGGGCGAGCCGATGCCGAAGTCCACCTGCTCCGAGAGGATGCGGGGCACGAACTGCTCGGTCTCGCAGTCGACCAGCTGCACGCGCACGCCCGGGTGCAGGTCGTTGAAATGCCGGATCACCGGCGGCACCAGCGTCAGCGCGATGGTCGGCGTGACCGCGATGCCGATGCGCCCGCTGGGCGCGGCCTGGCCGCGGAAGCCGGTCTCGAGCGAACGCACGTCGCGCAGGATGCGCTCGGCCACCGGCAGCATCTCGTGCGCGGCCTCGGTCGGGCTCAGCGAGCGCGTGGTGCGGTCGAACAGGCTGGTGCCGGTGGCGGCCTCGAGCTGGCGGACCAGCACGCTGACGGCCGAGTGCGTGAGGTAGAGCCGGTCGGCGGCCGCGCTGAGCTTGCGCCAGCGATAGACCTCCACGAAGGCGCGCAGCTGGCGCAGGCTGGTGCCGGGGATCGAGCCATCGTGATTCATGAATTTATTTCGACGCTTGCAAAATAAGTTTCGATTCTCTCGCGCTGCGTCCTCCGCTCCAATCTCGCCCATGCCCTGCATCCGGAGGGCGCCAACGACAACAGGAGACTCGATGAACGGCTCGGGCTTTTCATTCGCGCACACGCGCGCCGCCGTGTCCGACGCGGAGTGGCAGCAGCGCGTCGATCTGGCGGCGGCCTTCAGGCTGGCCGGCTACTACCGCATGACGGACCAGATCTACACCCACCTCACGGCCAAGGTGCCGGGCACGCAGGCGCATTTCCTCATCAACCCCTACGGCGTGCTGTTCGACGAGGTGACGGCCTCCTGCCTCGTCAAGGTCGACCTCGACGGCGAGGTGGTGTTCGACCCGACCGGCATCGGCATCAATCCCGCGGGCTTCCTGATCCACAGCTGCATCCACCGTGCGCGGCCCGACCTGCATGCGGTGCTGCACACCCACACCGCCGCCGGCATCGCGGTGGCGGCGCAGCGGCGCGGGCTGCTCAACCTGTCGCAGCACGCCATGCGCTTCCATCGCCGCATCGGCTATCACGACTACGAAGGCGTGGCGCTCGACTTCAGCGAGCAGGACCGGCTGGTGCGCGACCTCGGCCCGCACAACGTGATGATCCTGCGCAACCACGGCCTGCTGGCCGCGGGCGACACCATCCGCGAGGCCTTCGAGCGCCTCTACTACCTCGAGCGTGCCTGCGAGGCGCAGGTGCGCGCGCAGTCGGGCGGCGCCGAGCTCATCGAATGCAGCGACGAGATCGCCGAGAAGGTGGCGCAGGCGCTCGACCGGCCCGGCCGCTCGGCACGCGACAACGACTGGCCGGCGCTGCGCCGGCTGCTGGACCGCATCGATCCGTCGTACGCGACCTGAAGCCGGCAGCCCCACAAGAACGACAGGAGACACACGATGACGAAGACGAAGACCGTTGGATGGCCGCGCCGCGCTGCCACCTGGCTGGGCATGGCCGCCGTGGCCTTGCAGTTCGCGGCGGGCGCCATGCCCGCGAGCGCGCAGGCCGCCTGGCCGAGCAAGCCGATCCGCTGGGTGGTGCCCTATACGCCCGGCGGCGGCACCGACCAGAGCTCGCGCATCATTGCCGAGAAGCTCTCGGTGGCGCTGGGCCAGCCGATCGTGATCGACAACCGGCCCGGCGGCAACACGATCATCGGCGCGGCCGCGGCCGCCTCGGCGGCACCCGACGGCTACACCGTGTTCTTCGCGGCGCTGTCGACCATGGCCGTGATACCGAACCTCTACGACAAGCTGCCCTATGCGAGCGATGCGCTCACGCCGGTGACGCAGCTGGTGCACTTCCCGCTGTTCCTGATGGTCGAGGCCGGCGGGCCGCTCGACAGCATGCCGAAGTTCCTCGCGGCGGCGCGCAGCCAGCCGCTGCTGTTCGCGATCGGCGGCAGCGGCAGCGGCGGCCACCTGGGCTCGGAGCTGATGAAGCGCCAGCTCAAGGCCGACATGACGGCGGTGCCGTTCAAGGCCATGGTGCAGGCCGCGCCCGAGGTCGCCACCGGCCGCGTGTCGTTCATGTTCGCCGACCTGCCGGCCGCGCTGCCGCACGTGCAGGGCGGCCGCGCGAAGATCATCGCGACCGCGGGCAAGACGCGCTCGGCGCTCTATCCCGAGGCGCCGACGCTGGCCGAGGCGGGCGTGGGCGAGATCGACTTCGACACCTGGGCCGGCCTGGCCGTGCCCAAGGGCACGCCGCAGCCCATCGTCGACCGGCTGGCGCTCGAGCTCAACAAGGTCATCGCCGATCCGGCCGTGCGCGCGAAGCTGGCACTCATCGGCGTCGAGCCCGCGCCGTCCTCGCAGGCCCGGTTCACCGAGTTCATCGCCTCGGAGAATGCCAAGTGGCGCGCCGTGATCCAGGCCGCCGGCATCAAGCTCGAATGACGGCGCCGCCGCTGCGCTCGTTGCTGGTCTTCAACGGCGAGGCCGGGTTCTATGCGCAGGCCCTGCGCGCCCGCTGCCCGGCGCTGGAAGTGCACGCCACCACCGAGCGGCCCGAGGCCCTGCGCCTGCTGGCCGAGGTCGAGGCGCTGGTGGTCTCGGGCCCGTGGGTCGACGACGCGATGCTCGCGGCCGGGCCCGCGCTGCGCTGGGTCCATGCGCTGACCTCGGGCACCGACACCATCACCGGCTCGTCCGCGCTGCGGCCCGGCACGCTCGTGACCTCGTCGCGCGGCGTGCATGGGCCGCAGATGTCCGAGCTGGCGCTGCTGATGATGATGGCGCTGGCGCGCGACCTGCCGCGCATGCTGCGCGACCAGCGCGAAGGCGCCTGGAACCGATGGGCCCAGCCGCTGCTGTGGCGCCGGCACGCGGTGCTGGTCGGCACCGGCCACGTCGCGCGCGAGCTGGCGCGGCGCTGCCAGGCGATGGGGATGCGGGTCAGCGGCATCTCGGCCACGCCCGCGACCATCGACGGCTTCGACGAAGTGCATGGGCGCGAGCGGCTGCAACAGGTGGTGGCGCAGGCCGACTTCGTGGTGGTGCTGACCGCGCACGATGCGCGCACCCATCACCTGATCGATGCGCCGGTGCTCGCGGCGATGCCGGCGCATGCCTTCCTCGTCAACCTCTCGCGCGGCGGCGTGGTCGACGAGCACGCGCTGCTCGCGGCGCTCGAGAACGGGGTCATCGCCGGCGCCGGGCTCGACGTGTACGAGACCGAGCCGCTCGCGGCCGATCATCCGCTGCGCCGGTTGCCGAACGTGATCGCCACGCCGCACATCGGCGGCCTCAGCGACGTCTATGCGCGGCAGGTGCTGCCGATGCTGCTGGACAACGCGGCGGCCCTGGCCGTGGGCGACGTCGGCGCGCTGGTCAACCGCGTGTGCTGAGCGGGCGGCCCCGCGCCGGGATGGCGCGGGGGCACGCCCTAAACTCCTGGCCATGGCCAAGGACAAATCCATCTACGTCTGCAGCGAATGCGGCGGCACCAGCGCCAAGTGGCTCGGCAAGTGCCCGAGCTGCGGCGCCTGGAACACACTGATCGAACAAGCGGCCGGCGGCGCGAACGCCCCGGCCAACAACCGCTTCGGCACGCAGTTCGCGTCGCTCGCCGGGGCTTCCGAACTCGCGGTGCTCTCGGAGATCGAGGCCAGCGACGTCGCGCGCACGCCCACCGGCCTCGACGAGCTCGACCGCGTGCTCGGCGGCGGCGTGGTGGCCGGCGGCGTCACGCTGATCGGCGGCGACCCGGGCATCGGCAAGTCGACCCTGCTGCTGCAGGCGGTCGACGCGCTGCAGCGCGCGGGGCAGAACGCGCTCTACGTCACGGGCGAGGAGAGCGGCGCGCAGGTGGCGCTGCGCTCCAAGCGGCTGGGCCTGGACCACTCCCAGGTGCAGGTGCTGGCCGAGATCCAGCTCGAGAAGATCATCGCCACGCTCGACGCCACGCGCCCGGCCATCGCGGTGATCGACTCGATCCAGACCGTCTACTCCGACCAGCTCACCTCGGCGCCGGGCTCGGTGGCGCAGGTGCGCGAATGCGCGGCGCACCTCACGCGCTTCGCCAAGACCAGCGGCACGGCCGTGGTGCTGGTGGGCCACGTCACGAAGGAGGGCGCGCTCGCGGGGCCGCGCGTGCTCGAGCACATGGTCGACACGGTGCTGTATTTCGAGGGCGACACGCACTCGAGCTTCCGCCTGGTGCGCGCGATCAAGAACCGCTTCGGCGCGGTCAACGAGATCGGCGTGTTCGCGATGACCGAGCGCGGCCTCAAGGGCGTGGCCAACCCGAGCGCGATCTTCCTGAGCCAGCACACCGAGCCGGTGCCCGGCAGCGTGGTGCTGGTCACGCTCGAGGGCACGCGGCCGATGCTGGTCGAGATCCAGGCGCTGGTCGACGACGGCGGGCCGAGCCCGCGCCGGCTGTCGGTGGGCCTGGACCGCGACCGGCTCGCGATGCTGCTGGCGGTGCTGCACCGCCATGCGGGCGTGGCCTGCATGGACCAGGACGTGTTCGTCAACGCGGTCGGCGGGGTGCGCATCAGCGAACCGGCAGCCGACCTCGCGGTGATGCTGGCCATCACCTCGAGCCTGCGCGGCAAGCCCTTGCCCAAGGGCTTCATCGCCTTTGGCGAAGTGGGCCTGGCGGGAGAGGTGCGGCCCGCGCCGCGCGGCCAGGAGCGGCTGCGCGAGGCCGCCAAGCTGGGCTACAGCATCGCGGTGGTGCCCAGGGCCAATGCGCCGCGCAAGGGCACGAAGGACATCGAGGGCCTGACGATCCATGCGGTGGACCGCATCGAGGAGGCGATGGACGTGGTGCGCGAGCTCGAGTGAGCGCCCAAAAAAAACGGGCCGTCATGGCCCGTTGAAAAGACGCCCGGCGCATCGGTGGCGGCGCGCCGGGCGGGCTCCCTGCCCTCCTACCCCCTGATTCGTGCGTCGATGCGCTGCGTGAACGCCGGTCCGCCGTCGCGCCGGCATTGGCCGCCGGGCGACGGGGCCGGGTTCATCGCGTTCCGGCCGTCGGCGACGGCCTCTCCCTGACAACGTGGGCCGCCGCGGCCGCCTGGTTCGCGCCGGGGTTCGCCGGTGCCGCGCAGGGCGGCGAGGCTGAGCCGGACGAAGGTGACGGAGCGTGGAATGTTCATCTGCTGTGTTCGCGGGGCCCGGGCCGATGCCCGTGCGGCGAAATGTGCCCGCGACGGCCCGCGGCGCGGGCGGCTTTGTGGCCCGGTAGCGCGAGATGCGCCTGGCGGTAGCCGGGCTCGCTACCCCGCCGCGCCGGCGCGGCGACAATGCGGGCCATGAATTTCCAGAAGTTTCTCGTGCCCGTCGGGGCGCTCGTCGTGCTCGGCGTGGCCTGGCGCAGCTATGGCTGGGGCGGCGTGGCCCTGGCGGCCGGCGCGATCGTGATGTTCCTGCTGATGCATTTCAACCGCGCGATGCAGGTGCTCAAGCGCGCGGCCGACCGGCCCGTGGGCACGGTGGCCAGCTCGGTGATGCTCAACGCCAAGCTCAAGCCGGGCGTGACGCTGATGCACGTGGTCGCGATGACGCGCGCGCTCGGCCAGCTGCGCTCGCCGCAGGACGAGCAGCCCGAGCACTACCGCTGGACCGATGCCGGCGGCTCTTACGTCGACACGGTGTTCAACGGCGGCCGGCTGCAGAGCTGGACGCTGACGCGGCCCGAGGTCCAGGACGACGAGCCCGAGGCGCCGGCGTCTCCTTCGGCCTAATCGGCGGCCTTGCGCGCGCCGCGCGGCGCGCGCCACGGCGGATTGGTGCGCGCATGGTGGCGCGCCTCCTTCACGAACTCGGTGCACACGTGCGTCATGAGGTCGGCGGAGCGGTAGACCAGGTAGACCTCGAAGTCGGGCAGCTCGTCGGTGATCGGCAGCCGCTCGAGCGCGTCGCCGCTCAGCCGCAGCGGCCCGGCGCCGTGGAACACCGCGTCCGACCACATGCTGACCAGGTCGGTTTGCGTGGCGAGCTGCAGGCCCAGCAGGTTCGAGGCGCTCTGCACCATGCGCCGCGGCATCTCGAGGCCGTGCAGGCGCATGGTGCTGACCAGCGGGCTGAACGGATCGTCGACCGGATCGAGCACCAGCCAGTCGGCATCGAGCAGCGGCCGCAGCTTGCGCACGCGGCGCAGCGGATGGCCGGCGCGCACCGAGATGTGCATCGCCACCGAGAACAGCGGCTCCCACTGGAACACGTTCGAGCCCGGCCCGCTGCAGGTCGAGATCAGGCCAAGGTCGAGCCGGCCCTCGCGCAGGCCCTCGAGCATCTGCTGCGGCCGCATCTCGAAGGCGCGCAGCGCCACGTTCGGAAAGCGCTGGCGGAACGCGGCCATGGCCTCGGGCAGCGGGCCGTTCGAGGCCACCGCGGTGAAGCCGATGTCCAGCCGCGCCTCGTCGTGGCCGCGGATCGCCTCGATGTCCTCGAGCGCATGGCGCAGCTCCTGCTCGACCACGCTGGCGCGCTTGACCAGCGCCGCGCCGTAGGGCGTGAGGCTCACGCCGCGCGTGGAGCGCGACATCAGCGTGACGCCGAGTTCGCGCTCGAGCTCGGCGATTGCCTTCGACAGCGCCGGCTGCGTGGTGTGCAGGCCGCGCGCCGCCTCGTGGATGCTGCCGTGCTGCGCCACCGCGAGCAGCACGCGCAACTGCTGCAGCTTCATCGCGCGCGCCCGGGCCTCAACGGTCGAAGGCCGCCTGCAGGCCGGCCTTGTCGCTCACGCCCTGGTGCAGCTTGAGCATCAGCAGCAGGCGCGCCTTCTGCGGGCTCAGGTCGCCGGCCATCACGGCGCCGGCGTCGAAGGTGGTCTTGCCGCCGCCGACGAAGCCGTACAGCGGCATGGTGCGGCCGTTCGGCACACGCGTGGCGATCACCACTGGAACGCCGCGCCCGAGCGCGTACTTCACGGCCTCGTACATCGAGACGTTCATGTTGCCCATGCCCACGGCCTGCACCACGATGCCCTTGGCGCCCTGGTCCACCGCGTAGCGCAGCAGCGAGCCGTCGGCGCCGCCGAACATCGCGAGGATCTCGACGCGCGGCATCTCGGCGCTGCCGATGTCGATGTGCTGGCGGCGCAGCGCGGTGCGCGAGAACACCACCTTGTCGTCCCAGACCTCGCCGATGAAGCCGAAGTCGCCCGACTTGAAGGTCTCGACGTTGCCGGTGTGGGTCTTGGTCACGGTGCGCGCGGCATTGATCTGGTTGTTCATCGCGAGCATCACGCCCTGGCCCACGGCCTCGGGCGTGGTGGCGATGCGGATCGCGTTGAGCAGGTTGCGCGGGCCGTCGAAGTCGCTCGAGGACGCATTGCGCTGCGCGCCGATCAGGACCACGGGCTTGTTCGACTTGACCGTGAGATCGAGCCAGTAGGCCGTCTCCTCCATGGTGTCGGTGCCGTGCGCGATCACCACGCCCGCCACCTCGGGGCGCGCGAGCGCGTCGTCCACCGCCTTGGTCAGGCGCGTCCACCACTTGGGCTCGACGTAGTTGGCCGACATGGCCGAGAAGTTGTTGACCTCGATGGTGGCGTACTTGCCGGCATCGGGCACGGTCTGCATCAGGTCGTCGCCCGAGATCGCGGGCACCACGCCCTTGGTGACGGGGTCGACCTTCATCGCGATGGTGCCGCCGGTGGCGATGAACTGCACGACGGGCCGGCTGCCCTGGGCCGAGGCGGCCATCATGCAGCAGGGCGCGAGGGCCAGCAGGCAGAGGCAGTGGCGGATGAGCTTCATGGTGTTGTCCTTTTTCTCGAGGGCTGGGAAGCGGCAGGGCGCCGACGCGCCATTGTGAAGGCGCCATGCCCGCGAATGGCGCGCGATGCGCCATCTCGGTAGTTCCACCGATGGCTTCGCGGCCCCGCTTCTGCGGGGGATGCCTTTTGGTTATCGGCATGAAAATTTGTGATTCCTCGCCACCGCGCTTTGCCTGAATACTCCGCCGCCACGGGTTCGGGGTGCCATGCGCCGCATGAAGTTCGCGCTTCGCGAATCCGTCGTCCGCAACAACGCCCCGTGGAGATCGAATGAGCGAAGCCGCCGCCCTGCCTGCCAGCCCCGTGCTGGCTTCTTCCCCACCCGCCGCCGCCACCAAGGGCGGCCAGAGCCAGTTCCGGCTGATCGCCGCCTGCTCGATCGGCAACGCGCTCGAGATGTACGACTTCACCGTCTACAGCTTCTTCGCGCTGCTGATCGGCAAGCTGTTCTTTCCCTCCGAGAGCGCCTTCGGTTCGCTGCTGCTCGCGGTCGCGACCTTCGGCATCGGCTTCGTGATGCGGCCGCTGGGCGGCGTGATCATCGGCAACTACGCCGACCGCAAGGGCCGCAAGGCCGCGATGACGCTGACCATCGCGCTGATGGTGGCCGGCACGCTGTGCATCGCGCTCGCGCCCACCTATGCCTCGGCCGGCGTGTTCGGCTCGCTGATGATCGTCGCGGGCCGGCTGCTGCAGGGCTTCTCGCTCGGCGGCGAGGTCGGCGCCGCGACCTCGATGCTGATGGAGGCCGGCGGCGTCAAGGGCCGCGGCTTCCGCGTCAGCTGGCAGCTCGCGAGCCAGGGCCTGTCGGCGCTGGCCGGCGCGCTCACCGGTGCGCTGCTGTATGCGCTGCTGCCGCAGGCCTCGCTCGAGAGCTGGGGCTGGCGCCTGCCCTTCCTGCTGGGCCTGCTGATCGCGCCGGTGGGCCTGTACATCCGCGCGCACCTCGAGGAAACGCACCAGGCCGAGAGCCACGAAGCCAGCCCGATCGGCCGGCTGCTGCGCGCGCACGGCGGCACCGTCTTCAAGGGCATCCTCGCGACCACCGCGGGCACGGCCACCATGTACCTGGTGGTGTTCTTCATGCCCACCTACATGATCCGCGTGCTCCACATGCCGCCCTCGCTGTCGCTGCTGTCGGGCTGCGTCACCGGCATCACGCTGTTCGTGGTGTCGCTGGTGGCGGGCCGGCTGGCCGACCGGCTCGAGCGCCGCAAGCCGCTGGCGATCGGCTCGCTGCTGTTCAGCCTGGTCGCGGTGGGCCCGGTGTTCTGGCTCATCAGCCACCATCCGAGCGTGCCGCTGGTGCTGTGCCTGTCGGCGCTGCTGACCGCGAGCGTGAACATCGGCACCACGCCGATGTTCCTGATGCTGCTCGAGATGCTGCCAATCGGCGTGCGCGCCAGCGGCATCTCGGTGATCTACAGCGTGGGCGTCACGATCTTCGGCGGCTCCTCGCAGTTCATCGTGACCTGGCTGCTGGCGCAGACGGGCAACCCGCTCTCGCCGGCCTTCTACATGATGGCCTGCGGCGTGCTGAGCATCGGCGCGCTGCTGAGCCTGCGCGAACGGCGCGTCGGTTGAGCGCCGCCTTCCTCCCCACCTTTTCCGCGAAACGATTCCTTCCCATGACCCGCGAACTCAGCCTCCAGACCACCAAGCTCCTGTCCCGCCTGCTGCCGCCGATCGAGATCGACACCGAGGCCTTCGTCGACATCCGGCGCCGGATCCATGCCGAGCCCGAACTGGGCTTCGAGGTGAGCGCGACCAGCGAACTGGTCGCGCGGCTGCTGCGCGAATGGGGCTACGAGGTGCACACGGGCATCGGCAAGACTGGCGTGGTGGGGCAGCTCAGGCTCGGCAGCGGCACGCGGCGCCTGGGCATCCGCGCCGACATGGACGCGTTGCCGATCGTCGAGGCCACGGGCCTGCCCTACGCGAGCCGGCAGCACGGCCGCATGCATGCCTGCGGCCACGACGGCCACACGGCGATCCTGCTCGCGGCCGCGAAGGCGCTCGCCAAGAGCCGCGACTTCGATGGCACGCTGAACCTGATCTTCCAGCCCGACGAGGAGAACCTCTGCGGCGCGCGCGCGATGATCGCCGACGGCCTGTTCGAGCGCTTTCCCTGCGACGCGGTCTATGCGCTGCACAACGCGCCCGGCGTGCCGGCCGGCAGCTTCATCGTGCAGGCGGGGCCGGTCACGCTCTCGTCCGACGTGGCCGACGTGACGATCCAGGGCAAGGGTGGCCATGGTGCGATGCCGCACCGCGCGCAGGACCCGGTGGTGGCGGCCGCCGCCACCGTGACCGCGCTGCAGAGCGTGGTGGCGCGCAACGTCGCGCCCGACGACACGGCGGTGCTGTCGGTCGGCTTCATCCGCGGCGGCGCCACCCACAACGTGATCCCGCAGTCGGTCGCGCTCGGGCTCAACGTGCGCGCGGCCCGGCCCGAGACGCGCGCGCTGGTCGAGTCGCGCATCCGCGAGATCGTCGCGCTGACCGCGCAGGCGCATGGCGTGGAGGCCTCCATCGACTACCGGCCGCTGGTGCCGCCGGTGGTCAACACCGAGGCCGAGAGCCGGCTGATGACCGAGGTGTGCGCCGCGCTCGTGGGCGCGGACAAGGTGGCGGCCACGGTGCCGCGCGGCTTCGCGGGCAGCGAGGACTTCGCCTGGATGCTGGCCGAGCTGCCCGGCTGCTACGTGCTGCTGGGCAACGGCGAAGGCGAGTTCGGCGGCTGCATGGTGCACAACCCCGGCTACGACTTCAACGACGAGGTGCTGCCGCTGGGCGCGGCCTGCTGGGTGCGGCTGGCGCAGACCTACCTGGTGGCCTGACGCCGGCCGCGCCGGCTCAGAACGGCGCGTCTTCCTCTTCGGCCGTGGTCACGGCCGTCGCGCTGGCAGCGGCCTTCGGCGCGTCCTCGGCCGGCGCCGCGGTGAACGCCGCCTCGCCGCCGAGCGCGTCGAGCAGCGCCGGCACCAGCTGGCCCAGCTCGCCGGTGGCGATCGCCACGTCGGCATCGAAGTTGTCTTCCTTCTTGCCGCCGCCGGCGCCTTCGTCGGTGCCCTCGAGGAACACGATCTTGCGGATCTGCAGGCCGTGCGTGAGCTCGAAGGACACGCGGTCGTCCCAGGTCAGCGCGAGGCGGGTGGGGCGCTTGCCGTCGGCGATGTGCTGCTTGACCTCGTCGATGTCGAGCGGGTGCTTGGCATAGCGCACCACGGCCTTCGATTCGTCGGTGGCCTTGAGCTCGCACTCGCGGTCGATGGTGAAGCCCGCGGGCGGCTCCTGCGAGGCCAGCCATTCGGACATGGCGGCGGCCGGCTCGATCTGGGTGTTGAGCTGCATGGTGCCGAAGCCGGTGAAGTTCTGCACCAGGCTGCTGACCACCTCGTCGGCGCGCGCCGCGTTGGAGCTGTTGACCACCAGCCGGCGCTCGGCCTGGTCGACCCAGACCGTGACGCGCGCGGTGCGCGTGAAGGCCATCGGCAGCAGCTCGTGCGTGATGTCCTCCTTGAGGTCCTTCTTTTCCTTCTTGCCGGGCTTGCGGCCGGTGGCGGCCTCGATCTGCGCGCAGCGCTCGTCGAGCTTGCGGCGCACCACCGAGCCCGGCACCGACTTGCTCTCGATCATGTACTCGAGCAGCCACTGGCCGTCGATGGATTCCACCAGCGGGCCGTGGGCCTCGCCGCGCGGCTCGACCCAGCCGGCCGACTTCTCCTGCGAGGCGCCGCAGGGCTCGAAGCGCTGCTTGCCCAGGCCTTCCTCGGCCTCGGCCAGCGTTTGCGACCAGCCGGGCTCGATGCGGTAGACGATGACGTTCTTGAATACGGACACGGAGAATCTTTCCCTTCAATCGCTTGTTTGGCGGAACCGGCCATTGTCGCGGCGTCGGGCCGGTTCGCGCCACCGGCGCTGCATGGCCCGGGGCGCCGGTCAGGCAAGCGTGGCACGGCGCCGTAAAATCGGCGGCTTTGGCGGCCTTCAGGCCGCACCCCACAGCCTCCCCCCGCTGAAGGCTTTCTGCAAAAGCTCCCAAAGGAATCAGGAAATGAGCTCGATCCCCCCCTCGCTCGACGACCGTGACGGCAAGATCTGGATGGATGGCGAACTCGTGGACTGGCGCGACGCCAAGATCCACGTGCTGAGCCACACGCTGCACTACGGCTGCGGCGCCTTCGAGGGCGTGCGCGCCTACAAGACGGCCGACGGCGGCACGGCGATCTTCCGCCTGGCCGAGCACACCGAGCGCCTGTTCAACAGCGCCAAGATCCTGCGCATGAAGATCCCGTTCACGCAGGAACAGCTCAACGAGGCCCAGAAGCAGGTCGTGCGCGAGAACAAGCTCGAGAGCTGCTACCTGCGCCCGCTGATCTGGATCGGCTCCGAGAAGCTCGGCGTGAGCCCCAAGGGCAACAAGATCCACGCCATGGTCGCGGCCTGGTCCTGGGGCGCCTACCTCGGCGAGGAAGGCATGCGCCGCGGCATCCGCGTGAAGACCTCGAGCTACACGCGCCACCACGTCAACATCACGATGACGCAGGCCAAGACGGTCAGCAACTACACCAACTCGATCCTCGCCAACATGGAAGCGCTGGACGACGGCTACGACGAGGCGCTGCTGCTCGACGCGAGCGGCTTCGTGTCGGAAGGCGCGGGCGAGAACGTGTTCGTGGTCAAGAACGGCGTGGTCTACACGCCCGACCTGTCGGCCGGTGCCCTCAACGGCATCACGCGCAACACCATCCTGCACGTGTGCAAGGACCTCGGCATCGAGCTGGTGCAAAAGCGCATCACGCGCGACGAGGTCTACATCGCCGACGAAGCCTTCTTCACCGGCACCGCGGCCGAAGTCACGCCGATCCGCGAACTCGACCGCGTCGAGATCGGCAACCGCGGCGACGGCGGCGCGCGCGGCCCGGTGACCGAGAAGATCCAGGCGGCCTTCTTCGACATCGTGAACGGCAAGAATCCCAAGTACGCCCACTGGCTCACGAAGGTCTGAAGAACATGTCCACCACTGCAGTCGTCGAACTCCTCGCGAAGGAGCTCAACCACCAGGGCGGCGTGTTCTGCCCCAGCCCCAAGGCCGACATGAAGCTCTGGAACAGCCACCCCAAGGTCTACCTGGACGTGGCGCGCACCGGCGAGGCCAGGTGCCCGTACTGCGGCACCACCTACCGGCTCAAGGCCGGCGAGGTGGTGTCGGCGCGGCACTGACGCAACCTTAGAAAAAGAGACCGGGGGAGGCCCGGAACATCCATGAAGATCAACGTCGCGATCACGATGGAGATCCGGGCCGATGCACGGCAATCGATCTGGTTCAACGGCGCCAACCAGCACTGCGTGTACCTCTACATGCTGCTGAAGCGCTCGCCGCTGGTGGGCGAGGTCTGGCTGGTGCACGGCGACGGCGTCGCCGCCTATGCAGAGGGCATGATGCTCGGCGAACTGGCCGGCGCGCTGCGGCCGCTCTCGGCGGTGGTCCACCAGACCGACCTGCTGATCGAGATGAATGCGCTGGTGCACCCGACGCACGTCGAGGCGGTGCGCCAGCGCGGCGGGCACTGCGTGTCGTACCGCTTCGGCAACGACTACGTGGTGGCGGTCGAGACCATCAACTTCCAGGCCAATCCCTGGCTGCCGAACCCGCACCGCGTGCAGTTCGACGAGCTCTGGACCAACCCGCAGCACGCCCACACCTGCAAGAGCTACTTCGAGGCCGTGTACCGCGCGCCGGCGCACGTGCTGCCGCACGTGTGGTCGCCGTACTTCCTCGACCGGAGCCTCGCGGCCAACGCCGAGCTCAAGGCACGCTTCGGCTACCGCAACCAGGGCCGGGCCAAGCGCATCGCCTTCTTCGAGCCGAACCTCAACGTGGTCAAGAGCTCGCTGATCCCGATGCTGGCGGCCAACGAATGCCATGTGCGGCGGCCCGAGCTCGTGCAGCACGTGTACATGACGAACACCTTCGACAAGAAGGAGAACACGGCCTTCAAGCACATCGCGCTGGGCCTGCGCATGGTGCAGGACGGCAAGGCCACGGCCGACCCGCGCGCGCCCTTCGTCGAATGGGCCGCGCACCACACCGACATCGTGGTGTCGCATCAGTGGGAGAACGGGCTCAACTACCTGCTGTACGAGGCGCTCTACGGCAACTACGCGCTGGTGCACAACTCGCCGTTCCTCCGCGAGGTGGGCTACTACTACCCCGAGTTCGAGGTCTTCGAGGCCGCCGCCGCGATCGAGCGGGCGGCCGAGACGCACGATGCGCAGCTGGATGCGCAGGCGCAGGCCAACGCGGCCTTCCTGCGCACGCTCGATCCGGCGCACGCGCCGAACATCGAGGCGCACGACGCGCGCATCAGGGCGCTGTTCTCGAACTAGGTCTCGTCGGCCACGCGCACCACGCGCTTGCCGAAGTTGCGCCCCTGCAGCAGGCCGATGAAGCCGGCCGGCGCGTGCTCCAGGCCCTCGACGATGTCTTCCATCGGCCGGACCTCGCCGCGTTCGATCCAGTCGCCCATCTCGCGGCGGAAGGCCTCGAAGCGGTCGCCGTAGTGGTCGAGGATGACGAAGCCCTGCATGCGGATGCGCTTCTGCAGCAGCGAGGCCATCAGCAGCGGCAGGCGGTTCGTCCCCTGGGTTTCGCCGTCGGCGTTGTAGTCGGCGATATGGCCGCAGACCGGCACGCGCGCGCCGATGTTGAGCAGCGGCAGCACCGCGTCGAACACCGGTCCGCCGACGTTCTCGAAATAGACGTCGATGCCTTTGGGGCAGGCCGCGACGAGGCGCTCGGCCAGCGCGGGATCGTGGCGATCGAGGCAGGCGTCGAAGCCCAGCACCTCGACCGCGTGGCGGCATTTGTCCGCCCCGCCCGCGATGCCGACCACGCGCGCGCCCTTCAGCCGGGCGATCTGCCCGACCATCGCGCCGACCGCGCCGGTGGCCGCGGCCACGACCACGGTCTCGCCGGGCCTGGGCTGGCCGATGTCGAGCAGGCCGACATGGGCGGTGAAGGCCGGCATGCCGAGCGCGCCGAGCGCGAGCGAGGGCCGCGCCATGTCGCCCAGCGGCATCAGGTCCTGGCCGTCGGACAGCGCGTAGTCCTGCCAGCCGGCATTGCCGAGCACGAGCTCGCCGGCGCTGAATCGCGGATGCCTCGAGGCCACGACGCGGTTGACCGTGCCGCCCACCATCGGCTGGCCCAGCGGCACCGAGGCCGCGTAGATCGGCGCGACCTCGTCCATCAGCTGGCGCATGTAGGGGTCGAGCGAGAGGTACAGCGTGCGCAGCAGCACCTGGCCCTCGGCGGGCGCGGGCACGGCGCTCTCCTCGAGGCGGAAGTGCGCGGGCGTCGGCAGTCCGCGCGGGCGAGCGGCGAGGACGAGGCGGCGGTTGACGGTGTCGCTTTGGGGCATGGGCAGGGGCTCCTGGGTGGTGGAAAGGCGATGACCTGGCAGGTAATTAGACCGGTCGTCTAGAAAAGGGCCGCAAAAAAGGCGGGAGCGACATCGGTCGTCCCGCCTCTCAGCCGACCGGGGTGGGAACGGGCGCCAGACCCAGCGCCTGCCGGGTGCCGGCCATGGTGCGGTCGAGCGGTGCGCGGTCGCGCGCGATCTTCGCGAGCAGGCTGGCGCCGAGCCAGCTCTGGTAGAGCGAAACGGCCTGGCTCTGCGCGGGATCGACAGTTTCGGCGGCCGGCAGCGAGCCGTCGCCCCGGCCGGTCTCGATGCAGCGCGCGAGCCGGTCGGTGATCTGGCGGATGCCGCGGTCCAGCGCCGCGCGCATGGTCTCGGACAGGTCGCAGACCTCGGCGCCCAGCTTCACCACGAGGCAGCGGCTCTGGGCGTCGTCGCCGGTCTGCGAGTCGAGCCAATCCTGGAAGTAGGCGACCAGCTGCTGCGCGCCCGTGCCCGACTCGGCCAGCAGGGCGTCGGTGCGCGCGAGGTAGTCGCTGAAATAGGCCTCGAGCACGGCCTCGCCGAAGGACTCCTTCGAGCCGAAGTAGTGATAGAACGAGCCCTTCGGCACCTTGGCCAGGCTCAGCACCTCGGCCAGCCCGACGGCCGTGAAGCCCTTGCGCAGCAACAGCGGATGCGCCACGTCGAGGATGTGGCGGCGAACGTCGGGAGGCGTGGCGACGGCAGTCATGGCGCCGGACTCTAGCGCCGATTAGACCAGTCGTCTAGTGCCGGAATTTCGTAGTCAGCCCGGTGCCGCCGCGCGCTTCGAGGCCTCGGATTCGCTGCCGATCCGCCGGCCCGGCCAGAGGTCGCGCCAGGGCTCGGGGTCCTGCCGCTCCTGCGCCAGCCGCAGGTAGACCATCGCGATCCACAGCAGCGCCAGCCCGATCTGCGCGTCGCGCAGCGCCGAGTTCACGCAGGAAGCGATCAGCGCGATCAGGGTCGCGGCCAGCGCATAGCGGCCCGCGATGTCGGGCCGCTTCCAGGCCTGCCAGACGGCCGCGACCATGATCGCGAGCAGGCTCAAGAGGCCCGGCAGGCCGCCCTGCGCGCCCATCCAGAGGAAGTCGTTGTGCGGCATGTTCGAGTCGGCGAACAGCGCGGGGCCGCGCTGGTGCCACTGCTCGGTCCAGCCGCCGATGCCCCAGCCGGTGAGCGGCCGGTCGGCGATCATGCGGCCGGTGTCGCGGTACATGAAGTAGCGGATGACCATGCTGCCGTGGAAGATCTCGCCGGCCTGCGCCTTCTCGATCTCCTGGATGCCGACCTCGACCTTCTGCTGCAGCTGCGGCAGCTGATAGAGGCCCGCACCCAGCACCACGGCGCCCACGATCAGCGCCGCCGACAGCGCCTTCAGGTGGCTGCGCCACTGGTGGATGCACACCAGCGGCAGCACCAGCAGCAGCGCCAGTACCGAGGTGCGCGAGGTCAGCGGCAGCGCCACCACCGCCATCAGCAGCAGCACCAGCCCGAAGGCCGGCAGCGCGCGCAGCGGCCGATGCGCCGCGATCTGCGACAGGCCCCAGACCGCCGCCGTGGATGCCACCACGCTGAACAGCAGCGCATTGCTGATCGACTTGTTGCCGACCTCCATCACCACGCCGCGCAGCGGCGCCCAGATGTGGAAGCCGCCGACCGCGTAGAACACCACCACCAGCAGCAGGTTGAGCGCCGAGATCAGCAGGAAGCCGCGCAGCGCCCACATCGCCTCGTCGCGCGCGAGCGCCATCGCCATCAGCAGCGTGGCCGCGATGCGCAGCCCGTGCACCAGGTTCGAGGGGGTCTCGGGGTAGTGCGGCCGGATGGCCAGCACGATCAGGGTCCAGGCCACATAGGCCACGACCGGCCACCACAGCGGATTGGCGCGCAGCCGCGCGATGCGTTCGCGGCCGCTGCCCGCGACCAGCAGGGCGACCAGCAGCAGCAGGGCCGAGAGGTAGGTGACGCCGACCGGCATGTACACCGCGAGCCCCCAGAACATGGCCGCGGGCCGGACGATGTGCGATCTCTGCATAGGGCGCGAATTCTAGGGGGCCGGATTCCGGCGCAACCTGACTTCACCCCGGGGCGCGCGGGGCTTGGCCGCGCCGTGCTTCAGCCGCGCGGCAGCCGGATCACGAAGCTCGCGCCGCCGCCGGGCCGGTCCTCGCAGCGCACCGTGCCGCCGTGGCGCTCGGTGATCGACTTGACCAGCGCCAGCCCGAGGCCGACGCCGCCGTTGCGCTCGCTCGCGCCCGGCAGCCGATAGAAGGGCTCGAAGATGCGCTCGCGCAGCGCGGCCGGCACGCCCGGGCCGCGGTCGTTCACGCGCACCGTGGCCTGGCCGTCGGTGCTGCCGAGTTCCACCGAGATCTCGCCGGCGCCGTAGCGGCGCGCGTTCTCGAGCAGATTGCGGATCACGCGGCGCAGCAGCCGCGAGACGCCCGGCACGGTCAGCGCTGCGTTGTCGGTGCCTGCCACCAGGTCGAGCTCGGCGTCGACGCGCGCGCATTCCTCGGCGGCCAGGCCGGTCAGGTCGACCGCCTCGATGGTGCCCATGTCGGCCTCGCTGGCGTCGAGCCGGCTGGCCAGCAGGATCTCGTCGATCAGCTGGTCGAGCTCGGCGATGTTGCGCGAGATCTCGGCGCGCGCCGCGGGGCTCGGCTGGTCGCCCATGAGTTCCAGGCTCATGCGGATGCGGGTCAGCGGCGAGCGCAGCTCGTGCGAGGCATTCGCCAGCAGCGACTTGTGCGAGCGCACCAGCTGCTCGATGCGCACCGCCGATGCATTGAAGCGCTTGGAGAGATCGGCCACTTCGTCCTGCCCTTCCTCGGTGACGCGCACCGACAGATCGCCCTCGCCCCAACGCTGCACGCCGCGCTGCAGCGTCTCGAGCCGCTTGGTGAGCCGGCGCACGATCGGATAGACGCCGAGCGCCACCGCCACGCCGACCAGCGCGATCATCCAGCCCAGGCCGAAGGGCGTGCGCCAGGGCGCGAAGCCGCTGGTGCCGGTGGCGCGCTCGCGCGGCGCCACGCGCAGCGTGATCTCCTTGCCGTCGCTGAGCGTCACGTCGAATTCCAGCCCCTGGCCCGGCACGCGCAATGCCTTGCCGGCGCCGATCTGCTTGTCCTGCGCGTCGAGCACCACCACCTCGCGCGGCACCGGCGCCAGCCGTTCGCGCTCGGCCTCGGCCGCCACGCGCACGATCCAGTTGGCCATCAGCGTGAGGATCACCACGCCGCCGACCACCGCGAGCCAGATGCGCACGTAGAGGTGGCGGGAGTACAGATTGATCATGGGGAGGTGGGGAGTGCGGCGGCCGGGGCCGGCCGCTTTTTCTGGAGAGGTGCCACGAGCGGGACGGAAATCACCCGTCGGCCGTTCAGTCCTGCTGCTTGGCGAACACGTAGCCCACGCCGCGGACCGTGAGGATGCGCTTGGGATTCTTCGCGTCGACCTCGATCGCCGCGCGGATGCGGCCCATGTGCACGTCGATCGAGCGGTCGAAGGCCTCGAGCTCGCGGCCGCGCACGGCTTCCATGATCTGGTCGCGCGTGAGCACCCGGCCCGCGCGCTCGGCCATCGCGACCAGCAGGTCGAACTGGTAGGAGGTGAGGTCGGCCACCTGGCCGGCCACCGAGACGGTGCGCGCGTTGCGGTCGATCTCGAGCGTGCCGAAACGCATCATCGACGCCGCCTCGGCCTCGGTGCTGCTCTCGCCGCGGCGGCGCAGCACGGCGCGGATGCGCGCCAGCAGCTCGCGCGGCTCGAAGGGCTTGGGCAGGTAGTCGTCGGCGCCGATCTCCAGGCCGATGATGCGGTCCATCGGGTCGCCCTTGGCGGTCAGCATCAGCACCGACACCTTGGAGATCGCGCCCGGCAGCGCGCGGATGCGGCGGCAGACCTCGAGGCCGTCGGTGTCGGGCAGCATCAGGTCGAGGATGACGAGGTCGGGCGCGTGCTGCTGCAGCTGCTCGAGGCCGCTGGCGCCGTCGCCGGCATGGTTGAAGCCGAAGCCCGACTGGGTGAGGTATTCGCCGACCATCTGCGCCAGGCGCTGGTCGTCTTCGATCATCAGGAGTTGGGGGGTGCTCATGCGCTTCATGGTGTTCCACCGGGAGCAAGCTGGCTTGAACGCTCCGTAAAGTTGGGTAAACCTGGTGCCGCGGTGTCAACCGGCCGGCACTGCGAAAAGCATAGCGCCGTCGTCCTGCGAGGCCGCCGAAAGCCGCTCCGCGCCGCGGTATTCGGGCTGCGCGAGCAGGGCCTCGAGCGCGACGGCCTCGAGCGCCGGGTCGCAGTCGCGCGCCCGCGCGAGGATCTCGCCGGCCAGCCGGCGCAGCTGCGCGGTCGAGGCCCGGATGCGCGCCTTGAAGGCCGCGTCGTCGAGCCGGTCGTTGAGGCTGCGGTTGAGCTCGGCGAACCACGGCATCGCGGCCTGGTCGAGCATCGCCGCGCGGTTGCGCTTCTCGCTCGCGCCCGACCAGGCGCGCAGCAGCGCCTGCACCGCGAGGTTGAGGCGCTGGCAGTGCTGCAGCTCGTCGCGCACGCTGCCCAGCAGCGCCAGGTCGGTGAGCCGGCCCTGGAAGAAGATCTGCGACAGCACGCCCCAGTAGTAGGCATAGTCCCAGATCACCTTCACCGGCAGTACCTCGGGATCGCCGAACAGCGGGTACTGGTCCTGGTAGAGCGCCAGCGTGCTCTCGTAGAACGAGTGGTAGATCTGGTCGTAGAGCTGCGCGCGCGCCTCGATCGAGCGGCCGCGCCGGTCGTGCGCGATCAGGTCGGTGATGTAGGTGTTGCCGATCGCGATGAAGTCGCTGCCCGGCGAATAGAAGGGGTCGAGGAACAGGCCGGCCTCGCCGGTCAGCGCCCAGCGTCGGTCCGAGAACACCTGCTTGCAGCCGTACGAGAAGTGGCGCAGGAACGCGAAGTCCTGCAGCAGGTGGCGCTTGCCGTCGAGCGCCTCGTAAAGCCGCGGCTGGTAGGTCGCGAACCAGGCCATGGCCTTGTCGAAGCTGTCGATGGTGGCCAGCGGATGCAGCTTCTGGTCGGCCACGATGCCCACCGAGTGCGAGCCCGAGGCCAGCGGGATCAGCCACACCCAGTAGCCCGCGCCCACCAGGTGGTTGGTCGACAGCCAGCGCGCCTGCGGATCGCAGCGCGCGCGCCAGGCCTCGTCGTCGCTCCAGTGGTCGATGGTGATGCGCTCGCCGATGCGGAACCACACGGCGTTCACGTCGTGGTCGTTGGGCTGCGCCAGCCCCAGCTTGCGCTTGAGCAGGCCGGCGCGCCCGCAGGCGTCGATCAGCCAGCGCGCCTCGGTGTCGCGGGTTTCGCCGCCCTGGGTCCACTGCAGCCGGTGGTGGGTGGCGCCGTCCTCGGCCAGCTCGATGCGGCGCACGAAGGCGTCGTCGGCGAAGTGCACGCCGTGGCGCGCGGCCTCCTGCGCGAGGTAGTTCTCGAGGATGCCGCGGTCGATCTGGTAGCTGGGCACCGACAGGTAGCGGCTGGCGCCGATCTCGGTCACGCCGTCGATGTCGCGCCGGCCCTCGCTGAAGAAGAAGCGGAAGCCGAACTTGCGCAGCTGCGCGCTCTCGAAGTGCGGTTTCAGGCCCAGCACCGTGTCGAAGTAGTGGGCGCCGATCTCGACCGACGATTCGCCCACCTTGTGCGCCGCATGCGGCACCGGGTGCGCGCGGCGCTCGAGCACCAGCACCGAGAGGTCGTCGAAGCGCTGGCGCAGCTGCAGCGCGAGCGTGAGCCCTGCCAGACCGCCACCCATGATCACTGCGTCGTAACGAGGGGCGGTCGGCTTCATTCGGGGTTTTCCGTCAATGCCCGCCGGGCCGCAGCAGCAGTCTCAGCGAGAGGGTGGAGGACAGGGGCAGCGTCACCGGCGCATCGGTGCGGCCGTCGAGCCGCGCCAGCGCCTCGAACAGGCCGAGCGCCTGCGCCATCGGGTTGACCTGCGCGAGCGTTTTCGCCGCCTCGGACGTGGGCGCCGTGCCGGCCGCGCCGTCGCTGGCCAGCGACCAGTCGAGCGCCGCCACCGTGCGTTCGGTGGGCTCGGGCGCCAGCACCAGCGCCAGCGCGAGCTGGCCCTGGCTGCCCGTCACGGCCGCCAGCGGGCCGGAGGCGGGCGCGTCGTAGCCCACCAGCAGCACCGCCTCGCGGTCGGCCGCGCACTGCGCCGCGGCCTCGAGCAGGGCCGCGCCGAAGCTGCTGTCGTAGGCCGAGATCGAATTGCTCGCGGCCATGCAGCCGGTGCCGATGGTCCAGTAGCCGACGGCGGCGTTGTGCACCGAGTTGTGGAAGCGCGTGGGCGACAGCACCGAGGGATCGGTGGCGAGCGTGCTGCACATGTAGTCGTTGATCGACAGGTCGCCGTGCGCCGAGACGAACACGCAGGGCAGGTCGGCGGCCTGTCGGCCCGAGCCGGCGATGGCGGCGGCCGCCACCTCGAGCGCCAGCGCCACGGTGTCGGGCGCGCGGCGGCGCTCGGCCGGGGCCAGCACCTGCGGCGCCGGGCGCTTGGCCGGCGGATCGGTGAGCGCGCCCTCGCCGCGGAAGGCCGCGCGCGCAGCCTCCCAGCCGGGCAGGGTGGGGGCCCAGAAGGCGGGTCCCTCGATGTAGATCGTCGGTGTGGTGCTCATGCCTGCGCCGCCCTGCCGAACACCAGCGCGCAGTTGTTGCCACCGAAGCCGAAGGAATTGGAGAGCGCGTAGCGCACCTCGCCGTGCGCCGGCGCGAGCCGGATCTGCGGGCCGAAGCCCGGGTCGAGCGCGGCCGAGTTGACCGTGCCCGGCATCAGGCCGCGCTCGATCGCCAGCAGGCTGATCACCGCCTCGACGATGCCCGCGGCGCCCAGCGTGTGGCCCGTGAAGCCCTTGGTCGAACTCGCATGCGTGCGCGCCGGGAAGCGGCGCGCCACCAGCGCGCCCTCGACCTCGTCGTTCTTCTGGCTCGCGGTGCCGTGCATGTTGATGTAGTCGATCGCCTCGGGCGCGAGGCCGGCGCGCGCCAGTGCCTCGTCGAGCGCGCGCTCGGCGCCCAGGCCCTCGGGATGCGGCGTCGACATGTGGTGCGCGTCGCTGGCCTCGCCGTAGCCCAGCAACTGCAGCCCCGAGCCGGAAGACGCATCGGCGCGCTCGAGCAGCGCGAAGCCCGCGGCCTCGCCCAGGCTGATGCCGTCGCGGTCCGGATCGAAGGGCCGGCAGGGCCCGCCCGACACCAGCTCGAGCGAGTTGAAGCCGAACAGCACGCTGCCGCACAGCGTGTCGACGCCGCCGACCACGGCCGCGTCGACCAGGCCCAGGCGGATCAGCCGCTCGGCCGAGGCGAACACCTTGGCGCTCGATGAGCAGGCGGTGGAGATGGTCTCGCTCGGCCCCTCGAGGCCCAGCACTTCCTGCACGAACATCGCGAGCGAATGCGGCGTGTGCACCGCCGGACGGCGCTGCGCGGGCGGGAAATGGCCGTCGGCGTCGAGCTGGGTGTAGGCCAGCTCGGTCTCGCCGATGCTCGAGGTCGAGGTGCCGAGGATCAGCGCGATGCGCGCCGCGCCATGGCGCCCGCGCGCCGCGGCCACCGCCTCGAGGAAGCCGTCGGCCTGCAGGCCGAGCCAGGCCAGCCGGTTGTTGCGGCAGTCCCAGCGCGCGAAGGCCTCGGGCAGGCGGATCTCTTCGAGGCCGTCGACGCGGCCGATCCAGGTCGGCAGCGGCGCGGGGCCGAAGTCGTTGGCGCGCAGGCCGCTGCGCGAATGTTCGAGCGCTTCGGCAAGCGGCTCCTTGCCGACGCCGACGGCCGAGGTGGCCGTGTAGGCGCTGATCTGGAGGGGGGGAATGCGGGCGGGCACGGTGTGGGCGTGGCTGGGCGGTGACGCGGTTGGAGGAGTAGTTCTTGTGGTCGGGTCTGGGGAAAGCAGCGCAAAGCCTACCAGTTGCGGGGGTGGGGCCGTGTCGGCGGTTTCCTATGGGGCCGGGTCAGGATTTCCCGCTGTCCGGACTCGCCGCCAGCGTGCGCGAGGCCAGCGCCACCAGCACCAGCACCGGCACGCCGAGCAGGGCGGTCGCATAGAAGAAGGTGCTGTAGCCGTAGGCGTCGACGAACACGCCCGAGTAGCCGGCGATGAACTTCGGCAGCAGCAGCATCAGCGAGCTGAACAGCGCGTACTGCGTGGCCGAGTAGCTGATGTTCGTGAGGCTCGAGAGGTAGGCGATGAAGGCCGCCGAGGCGATGCCGCCCGCGAGGTTGTCGGCCGAGACCACGGCGATCAGCGCCGTCAGGTCGTGGCCGCGCGAGGCCAGCCAGGCGAACAGCAGGTTGCTCGCCGCGCTGAGCACCGCGCCCAGCATCAGCACCCGCATCACGCCCAGGCGCATCGACAGCACGCCGCCGACGAAGGCGCCCACCAGCGTCATGACCACGCCGTAGATCTTGCTGACCGTGGCCACCTCGTCCTTGGTGAAGCCCATGTCGACGTAGAAGGGGTTGGCCATGATGCCCATCACCACGTCGCTGATGCGGTAGATCGCGATCAGCGACAGGATCAGCACCGCCTGCCACTTGTAGCGGCGGATGAAGTCGGCGAAGGGCTCGACCAGCACGTCGCGCAGCCACTCGGCGGCATTGCGCGGCGCCGACAGCGAGCGCTTTGCGGGCTCGGGCGACAGCAGCACCGTGAGCACGCCCACGAACATGGAGCCGGCCATCACGAGATAGGCCGTCTTCCAGGCGCCGTTCTGGTAGGCCGCGCCGGCAGCCGCGCCCACCGCTGCCGCGGCCGGCGCGACCTCGGCCCAGGCCGCCACCCACAGCACCCCCGCCCCGGCCCAGATCATCGCGAGCCGGTAGCCGGTCTGGTAGGCCGCGGCCAGCGCCGCCTGCTTGCGGGTTTCGGCCGACTCGATGCGGAAGGCGTCGAGCGCGATGTCCTGCGTGGCCGAGCCGAAGGCCACCAGCAGCGCGCACCAGATCATCGGCATGAGCCCCTGGCGCGGATCGTTGACCGCCATGCCGACCAGCCCCGCGATCACCATCCCCTGCGCCAGCAGCAGCCAGCCGCGCCGGCGCCCGAGCAGCGTGGTCAGCGGCGGCAGCGGCAGCCGGTCGACCAGCGGCGCCCAAACCCATTTGAAGCCGTAGGCCAGGCCGACCCAGCTCAGGTAGCCGATGGTGGCGCGGTCGATGCCGGCCTCGCGCAGCCGGAAGCTCAGCGTGCCCAGCACCAGCAGCAGCGGCAGCCCGGCCGAGAAGCCCAGCGCCAGCATGCGCAGGGTGGCGGGTTCTAGGTAGACCTTCAGGGCGTCGCGCCAGGGCGGCGAACCGGCGGCGGTGGATTCGGCGGGCGGGACGGAAGACATGTGGGGGCGATTGTCCATGAGCGCCGCGCCTGCCGGCGGCCGGGTCATCCACCAAGGCGTCTTCATTTGTTCCTATCATCCGGCCCCATATGTGCACACGCTGCGATCGCTCCGCCCCGGTCCCCTCCCATGCCTCGGCCTGGCAGCCGCGGCGCGCCTTCCTGCTGGCCGCGGCCGGCGCGGCATTGAGCGGGCCGGCGCTGGCGCAGGTCGACGTCGGCAATGCCTCGGTGGCGCGCAACCTGGTGCCGGCCGACCGCATCGAGGCCGCGGGCGGCCAGCAGTACGGCGAGCTGCTGCAGCAGGCGCGCGCCAAGAACGCGCTCGCGGGAGACGGCAATCCGCAGCTGCAGCGGCTGCGCGCCATCGCCAACCGGCTGATCCCCTTCGCCACGCCCTGGAACAGCCGCGCGCGGCAATGGAAGTGGGAGGTCAACCTGATCGGCAGCAAGCAGATCAACGCCTTCTGCCTGCCGGGCGGCAAGATCGCCTTCTTCACCGGCATCCTCGACCAGCTCAAGCTCACCGACGACGAGGTCGCGATGGTGATGGGCCACGAGATGGCCCATGCGCTGCGCGAGCATGCGCGCGCCCGCATGGCCAAGAGCGCGGGCACCGGCGCCGCGCTCTCGATCGGTGCGCAGCTGCTCGGCCTGGGGCAGGTCGGCGACCTCGCGGCGCGCGCGGGCACCCAGCTGCTCACGCTCAAGTTCAGCCGCGGCGACGAGACCGAGGCCGACCTCGTCGGCCTGGAACTCGCGGCGCGCGCCGGCTACGACCCGAAGGCCTCGGTGTCGCTGTGGAACAAGATGGCCGCGGCCTCGAAGAACCAGGGCGGGCTGAGCTTCCTCTCCACCCATCCGAGCGGGCCGGACCGGATCGCGAAGCTGCAGGCGAATCTGCCGAAGGTGGAGAACCTGTACCGGGACGCCAAGAAGAGCTGAGCGCCCTGTCTTCCTCCTTCCCCCTCTGGGGGAAGGCCGGGATGGGGGCTCCGGGCGGTGGACACGGTCAGCGCTGTTGCAAGGCTCGGCGCCCCCACCCCAACCCTCCCCCAGCGGGGGAGGGAGCCATACATAAATACTTGAGCGGCTGATGCCATAGGCGCGTCGGCAGCGGCCCGCGCGCGCTGGCACGCCGCTTGCATCTCGACTTGTACACAAGTTTGGATGCCTGATCATGGTGCATGACGAGAAAGACCCGGCCGCCGCGGCGTGGATCCTGCGTTTCGCGCAGCCGCTGACGCGCGAGAACGACGACACGCGGGAAGCCACGCCCGCTTCCACCGCCGCCCCCGCCCCGCTCGCGGGCCTGCGCTTCGCCGTCAAGGACAACATCGACGTCGCCGGCGTGCCCACCACCGCCGCCTGCCCGGCCTTCGACCGCCTGCCGGCGGCCCATGCGGCTGTGGTGCAGCGGCTGCTCGATGCCGGTGCGTCGCTGCTCGGCAAGACCAACCTCGACCAGTTCGCCTGCGGCCTCAACGGCACGCGCTCGCCCTATGGCGAGGTCGGCAATGCCTTCGATGCACGCTATGTCTCGGGCGGCTCGAGCTCGGGCTCGGCCCGCGTGGTCGCCACCGGCGAGGCCGACTTCGCGCTCGGCACCGACACGGCCGGCTCGGGCCGCGTGCCCGCGGGGCTCAACAACATCGTCGGCCTCAAGCCCTCGCGCGGGCTGCTGAGCACCGCCGGCGTGGTGCCGGCCGCGCAGAGCGTCGACTGCGTCTCGATCTTCGCGCGCACCGTCGCGCTCGCGGTCGAGGTGCTGCAGGCCGCGCTCGGCTTCGATGCGCGCGATCCCTATTCACGCGACATCGCGCTCGATGCCGAACCCTTGCCCGCCGCCTTCCGCTTCGGCGTGCCCGACCGCCTCGCCTTCTTCGGCGACACGCTCGCCGAGGCCGCCTTCGCCGACGCGCGCCGCCGCCTCGAGGCGCTGGGCGGCACGGCCGTCACCGTGCCCTTCGCGCCGCTGGCCGAGGCCGCCGCGCTGCTCTACGACAGCGCGCTGGTGGCCGAGCGCTATGCGGCGGTGCGCGCCTTCTTCGACCGCCACGAGGCCGAGGTCGTCGAGCCCGTGCGCGGCATCCTCGCGCAGGGCCGCGGCTACAACGCGGCCGACGTGTTCGAGGCCCAGACCCGGCTGCGCGCGCTCGCGCAGCAGGCCGAGCCGATGTGGCGCGACATCGACGTGCTGCTGGTGCCCACCGCGCCCACGCACTACACGCGCGACGCGATGCGCGCCGACCCGGTGGCGCTCAACCGCAACCTCGGCGCCTACACCAACTTCGTCAACCTGCTCGACTACGCCGCGCTCTCGGTGCCCAGCAGCCTGCGGCCCGACGGCCTGCCCTTCGGCATCACGCTGATCGGCCGCTGCGGCAGCGACCTCGCGCTGGCCGAGCTGGGCCAGCGCTACCACCATGCCACCGGCCTCGCGCAGGGCGCGACCGGCGAGCCGCTGCCCGCGCCGCGGCCGATCCGTGGCCTCGCGCCGGCGCAGGCCGCCACGCTGCCGATCGCGGTGGTCGGCGCGCACCTCAGCGGCATGCCGCTCAACGGCCAGCTCACCGAGCGCGGTGCAGTGCTGCGCGAAGCCATCCAGACCGCGCCGCGCTACCGCCTGTACGCACTGCCCGGCACCGTGCCGCCCAAGCCCGGCCTGCAGCGCAGCGCCGAGGGCGGCGCCGCGATCGCGCTCGAGGTGTGGGACCTGCCGCTGGCCGAGGTCGGCGGCTTCCTCGCGCTGATCCCCGCGCCGCTGGGCCTGGGCAGCGTCGAGCTGGCCGACGGCCGCTGGGTGCACGGCTTCATCTGCGAGGGCCATGCGCTGGCCGGCGCCGAAGAGGTCACGCGCCATGGCGGCTGGCGCGCCTACCTCGCGAGCCGCGCCGCCTGAATCCCTGTTGTCTTCGAACCCCGACCGAGGAGTCTTCCATGTCCATCTCCGACTTCCCTTCCACCGCCTCGCGCCGACAGTTGCTGCAGGCCGGCGCCGCCGGCCTCGCGGTGCTCGCCGCGCCGGCGATCGTGCGCGCCCAGGCGGCACCGAAGATCCGCGTCGGCTTCTGGCCGGTGGCCGCGGGCCTGCCCTTCTTCGCGGCGGTCGAGCGCGGCTTCTTCAAGGAGGCGGGGCTCGACGTGGAACCGCAGAAGTTCGCGGGCGCGCAGCAGGTGATGGAAGCCATGCTCGCGGGCCGCTGCGACGGCAGCGCCAACGGCACCGGCTCGGCCAACCTCGCGATCGGCGAGATCGCGCAGCCGGGCCTGTTCAAGATCTTCTGCACCAACCCGAGCAACGCGAAGTTCGTGCTCGACGAGTTCATCGTCGCCAAGGACAGCCCGATCAAGGCCATGGCCGAGCTCGCGGGCAAGAAGGTGGCCTCGGGCCCGGGCATCCAGAACGTCACGCTGTGCAAGACCATGCTCGAGCGCGCGGGCGCCAAGGGCGTGTCGGTCAGCGAGCTGCCGATCGGCCAGCACGTGGCCGCGCTGGTGGCGGGGCAGGTCGACGCCTGCTACACGCTCGAGCCCACCGGCACCGTGGGCCGCATGAACGGCACCACGCGCGTGCTCGAGGCCGGCGTGGTCGCGCGCTACATCCTCGGCGACCCGATGGCGCCGTGGCACGGCGGCGCCGCCAGCCTCACGACCGAATTCCTCAAGAAGAACCCCGACGCCGCGAAGAAGTACATCGCCGCCTATGCGCGCGGCGTCGAGCTGGTGCGCAGCCAGCCCGACGAGGCGCGCCAGTACATGAAGGGCTACACCGCCATCGAGGGCAAGCTCACGGCCGAGGTGCCGCTGGCCTCGTACATGCTCTACAACGAGTTCAAGCCCAGCGACGTCGCCTACTTCCAGAAGTTCTACGACCTGTTCACCGAGAAGGGGATCTTCGAGAAGAAGGTCCTGGTGGACGGCCTGCTCTACAAGGCCTGACGCCATGGCCGACAGCAGCACTACCGCCTCCCCGTGGGCGCCGCCCGCGGGCAACGCCGCCGCCTCCGCGGCACCGAAGGCGCCCGCCTGGGAGCGCTGGCTGCCGGCCATCGGGCCGGTCGTCCTGTTCATCGTCTGGGACCTGGTGGTGCGGCTCGGCTTCATCAAGCCGATCCTGCTGCCCTCGCCGGCCGACACCGTGGCCGCGCTCATCACCGGCCTGGCCGGCGGGCCGCTGCTGCTCGACTTCGCCGTCACCGTGTGGCGCACCGTGCAGGCCTTCGCGATCGCCGCCGTCGTCGGCATGCCGCTGGGCGTGCTGCTGGGCAGCAACGAACGCGCCTACCGCAGCGTCGAGTTCCTGATCGACTTCTTCCGCTCCACGCCCTCGTCGGCACTGATCCCGCTGTTCCTGCTGATCTTCGGCGTGTCCGACATCAACAAGGTGGCGATCGCGGCCTTCGGCGCGCTGCTGATCGTGGTGTTCAACAGCGCCTACGGCGTGATCAACGCGCGCAAGCAGCGCGTGATGGCGGCGCGCGTGATGGGCGCCTCGCGCTGGCAGATCTTCAAGGACGTGCTGGTGTGGGAGAGCCTGCAGCCCAGCTTCGTGGGCCTGCGCTCGGCGGTCTCGATGGCGCTGGTGATCGTGATCGTGGCCGAGATGTTCATCGGCTCCGACAACGGCCTGGGCCACCGCATCATCGATGCGCAGCAGGTGCTCAACGTCAAGAGCATGTATGCAGCCATCCTCGCGGCCGGCGCGCTGGGCTACGTGCTCAACATCCTCTTCCTCGTGGCCGAGCGCCGCATCGTTCACTGGAGCGGCCGATGAAAGCCACGCCCGACATCGTCGTCAACGGCCCGGTGTATGCCGACGTGCCCAAGCCGGTGTTCAAGCCCGGCCCGGCCGGCACCCACATCACCATCCGCGGCCTCACCAAGTACTTCGCGGGCTGGCCGCTGTACGAGAACTTCGACCTCGACATCCCCAAGCACCGCATCGTCTCGGTGTTCGGTCCCAACGGCTGCGGCAAGTCCACGCTGATCAACATGATCGCGGGGCTGATCCCCATCGACAGCGGCGAGATCCTGTTCGACGGCAAGCAACGCAAGGACACCAAGATCGGCTACGTGTTCCAGAACTACCGCGAGGCGATGTTCCCGTGGATGCGCACCATCGACAACATCGCCTATCCGCTGAAGCTCGAGGGCCGCAGCAAGGCCGAGGTCGATCGCCGCATGGAGGAGCTGGTCGCTTCCTTCGACGTCAAGTTCGACCTCAATCGCTTTCCCTACGAGCTCTCGGGCGGCCAGCAGCAGACCGCGTCGATCATGCGCGCGCTCGCGCCGAACCCCGAGGTGCTGTTCCTCGACGAGCCCTTCTCGGCGCTCGATTTCGAGATGACCTTGTTCATCCGCGAGAAGCTGCAGGAGGTGTTCATGCAGACCGGCACCACCATGCTGCTGGTCTCGCACGACCTCGAGGAGGCCGTGTACCTGGCCGACGAGGTGCTGCTGCTGACCAAGCGCCCGACCAAGGTGGCCGAGATCCTGCGCTATGGCGATGCGCGCCCGCGCACAGTCGAGACCCTGAGCACCGAGAGCTTCGTCGCGATGAAGAAGCTCAGCCTCGACATCTTCCAGCGCGAAGTGCGCCGTTGAAAGGGGACGACGCGATGACGCCCGAACAGATCGAACGCCATGTCGACGCGGCCGCGGCCGCGCTCGGCCTCCCGCTCTCGCCCGCGCACCGCGAGGGCGTGCTGCGCTACTTCGCGCTCGCGGCCGGCTTCGCGGCCACCGTCGAGGCGGTGCCGCTGTCGGTGCACGACGAGGCGGCGGTGCAGTTCGTTCCCGTGGCACCGGCTTCGGCTTCGGAGGCCGGCCGATGAACACCGCCAGCCTGATCGCCAGCGACGCGAGCGCCATGGCCGAGGCGGTGCGCCGCGGCGAGGTCAGCGCCGGCGCGCTGGTCGAAGCCAGCCTCGCGCGCATCGAGGCCACGGACGGCCGCGTCAACGCCTTCACCGCCGTGCTGCGCGAACGCGCGCTGCGCCGCGCCGCGCAGGTCGATGCCTCGCTGGCTTCGGCCACGGCCGAGCGCACGCGCGAACTGCCGCTGCTCGGCGTGCCCTTCGCGGTCAAGAACCTGTTCGACATCGCGGGCATCGCCACGCTGGCCGGCTCGAAGATCGAGCGCGAGGCCGCGCCCGCGAATGCCGACGCGCTGCTGGTGCGCCGGCTCGAGCGCGCGGGCGCGGTGCTGGTCGGCGCGCTCAACATGGACGAGTACGCCTACGGCTTCACCACCGAGAACAGCCACGAGGGCCCGACGCGCAATCCGCACGACCTCTCGTGCATCGCGGGCGGTTCCTCGGGCGGCTCGGGCGCGTCCGTGGCCGCGGGGCAGGTCGCGCTCACGCTGGGCTCGGACACCAACGGCTCGATCCGCGTGCCGGCCTCGCTGTGCGGCGTGTTCGGCCTCAAGCCCACCTTCGGTCGGCTGCCGCGCAGCGGCAGCTATCCCTTCGTTTCCAGCCTCGACCACCTCGGGCCCTTCGCGCGCTCGGCGCGCGACCTCGCGCTGGCCTACGACGCGATGCAGGGGCCGGAGGATCCCGCCGGGCGGCGCGACCCCGGCTGCACGCAGCGCGCGGTCGAACCGGTGGCGCCGCTGCTGGTGCGCGGCACGCAGGGTTTGCGCATCGGCGTGCTCGGCGGCTACTTCCGCGCCAACGCCGGCGCCGAGGCCAACGCCGCGGTCGACCGCGTGGCCGATGCGCTGGCCGCGCACGCCAGCGTCGAGCTGCCGCTGGTCGAGGCCGGCCGCGCGGCCGCCTTCCTGATCACCAACGCCGAAGGCGCGGCGCTGCACCTCGACGACCTGCGCCGCCGCGCGCACGACTTCGAGCCGCTGTCGCGCGACCGCTTCCTCGCGGGCGCGCTGCTGCCGGCCGCCTGGATCGCGCGCGCCCAGCGCGTGCGCCGCGCCTATGCCGAGGCGGTGGCGCGGGTGTTCGGCCGCTTCGACGTGCTGCTCGCGCCCGCCACGCCGAGCGCCGCCACGCCGGTGGGCGCCGAGCGCTTCGAGATCAACGGCCAGAGCCTGCCGGTGCGGCCCAACATGGGGCTGCTGACGCAGCCGATCTCGTGCATCGGCCTGCCGGTGTGCAGCATGCCGGTGTGGGGCGCGCATGCGCGGCTGCCGATCGGCGTGCAGCTGATCGCCGCGCCCTGGCGCGAAGACCTCGCGCTGCGCGTGGCCGCGGCGCTCGAGGACGCGGGCGTGGCGCGCGCGCCCGTGGCCACCCTTTGACGACCGACGGACAACCCAGCTTCATGACCACTCCCGAGATCAACCTGCCCGACGTGCTCGCCGAAGTCGAGGCCGTGTTCGCGCGCTACGAGCACGCGCTGGTGAACAACGAGGTCGAGGTGCTCGACGAACTGTTCTGGGCCAGCCCGACCACGCTGCGCTACGGCGCGACCGAGAACCTCTACGGCTACCAAGCGATCCAGGCCTTCCGCGCTTCGCGCCCCGCCCAGGGGCTCGCGCGCGAACTGCTGCGCGTCGTCGTCACAACCTACGGCCGCGACTTCGCGACCGCCAATTGCGAGTTCCGCCGCGAAGGCAGCGAACGCACCGGCCGCCAGAGCCAGACCTGGATGCGCACGGCCGAGGGCTGGCGCGTGGTCGCCGCGCACGTGAGCCTGCTCGGCGCCTGAGTACACGTTCCGACGCAGGGCCCATTTCTTGCACCCCCACCTCCACCCTCCCGAAAGCACAGCATGACGAGCCAACCCAATCGCCGCGATTCCCTCAAGACCCTGGCCGCCCTCGGCGCGGCCGGCACCCTCGGTGCGCTGAGCCCCTTCGCTCGCGCGCAGGCCAAGCCGCTCACCGTCGGCGTGATCTACGTCGGCGCGCGCGACGACTACGGCTACAACCAGGCGCACGCGCAGGCCGCGGCCGAGATCAAGAAGCTGCCCGGCATCAAGCTGGTGGAAGAGGAGAACGTGCCCGAGACCGCGGCCGTGCAGAAGACCATGTCGGGCATGATCGCGCAGGACGGCGCCAAGCTGCTGTTCCCGACCTCCTTCGGCTACTTCGATCCGCACATCCTGGCCGTCGCGCCCAAGAACCCCGACGTGCGCTTCTCGCACTGCGGCGGCCTCTGGACCGAGGGCAAGCACCCGAAGAACGTCGGCAGCTTCTTCGGCTACATCGACGAGTGCCAGTTCCTCAACGGCGTGATCGCCGCCCACATGACGAAGAGCAACAAGATCGCCTTCGTCGCGGCCAAGCCGATCCCGCAGGTGCTGCGCAACATCAACGCCTTCACGCTCGGCGCGCGCTCGGTCAAGCCGAACATCACCTGCAGCGTGATCTTCACGGGCGACTGGTCGATGGCCGTGAAGGAGGCCGAAGCCACCAACAGCCTGGCCGACCAGGGCTGCGACGTGTTCACCATGCACGTGGACGGCCCCAAGGTGGTGGTCGAGACGGCCGCCAAGCGCGGCAAGATGGTCTGCGGCTACCACGCGAGCCAGGCCAAGCTCGCGCCGAACGCCTACCTCACGGGCGCCGAGTGGAACTGGCTCACCGCCTACAAGACCGCGATCGAGGCCGCGCAGACCGGCAAGCCGCATCCCAACTTCCTGCGCGGCGGCCTGAAGGAAGGCTACGTGAAGATGTCGGCCTATGGCCCGATGGTGCCGGACGCCGCGAAGAAGCAGGCCGACGACATCAAGGCGAAAATGATCGCGGGCACCTTCGACATCTTCAAGGACGGCATCAAGGACAACAAGGGCGCGGTGGTGGTGCCCGCGGGCAAGGTGCTCAAGCAGACCGACCTCGAGCTCGAGAAGATGAACTACCTGGTCGAAGGCGTGCTCGGCTCAGTTTGAGCGCAGCGCCGTCCATCGCATCGCCATGCGCAACGCGCTCAAGGAATTCGCCCTCCCGGTCTTCGCCATCGCGGCGGCGCTGCTGGTCTTCGGCCTGGTCGTCGCCTTCGCGGGCGTCGATCCGGTGGAGGTCTGGACCACGCTGTTCAAGGGCGCCTTCGGCGACTGGTTCTCGTGGCAGAACACGCTGCAGCGCGCGGCGCCGCTGATGCTCACGGCCCTGTGCGTGGCGCTGCCCGCGCGCGCCGGGCTGATCGTGATCGGCGGCGAGGGCGCGCTGGTGTTCGGCGGCCTGGCCTGCGCGGCGCTCGCGCATGCACTGCCTCTGCCCTCGGGCGTGGCCGGCATCACGCTCCTGTGCATCGCGGGCGCGGCGGTCGGCGCGCTGTGGATCATGCTCGCGGGCTGGCTACGCCAGTACCGCGGCATCAACGAGACCATCAGCAGCCTGCTGCTGGCCTACATCGCGATCGGCATCTTCAAGCACCTGGTCGAAGGGCCGCTGCGCGATCCCGCGAGCCTCAACAAGCCCTCGACCCACACCTTGCCCGACGGCCTGCTGATCGGCGGCATCGGCGGCTCCGACGTGCACTGGGGCCTGGTGGTCGGCATCGTCGCCTGCCTGGGCCTCGCGGCCTGGCTGCGCGCCACGCCCTCGGGCTTCTCGGTGCGCGTGGTGGGCGGCAACCCGCGCACCGCGCAGCTCGTCGGGCTGCCGGCCACGCGGCTGATCCTCGGCGCCTGCGGCCTCGGCGGCGCCTGCGCGGGCGTGGCCGGCGCGATCGAGGTGGCGGCGGTGCACACCAACGCCAACGCCTCGCTGATCGCGGGCTACGGCTACGCGGGCATCCTCGTTTCCTTCATCGCGCGCCACAACCCCGCGGCCATCGTGCCGGTGGCGATCCTGTTCGGCGGCTTCGGCGCCGCGGGCAGCCTGCTGCAGCGGCGCGTCGGCCTGCCCGATGCCTCGGTGCTGGTGCTGCAGGGCATCGCCTTCGTGCTGATCCTCGCGAGCGAGGGACTGCGCACGGTCAACTGGAAGAAGTTCGGCGACCGCATGCTGCCCGAGGCCAAGAGCTACGACAGGAGTTCCGTTGCATGACCGCTGACCAATGGATCGCGCTCGTGGCCGGCATCGTCGGCGGCGCGCTGCGCGTGGGCGCGCCCTTCCTGTTCGTGAGCCTGGGCGAATGCCTCACCGAGAAATCGGGCCGCATCAACCTCGGCCTCGAGGGCGTGCTGGTGCTGTCGGCCATGGCGGCCTTCGGCGGTGCCTACCTCACAGACTCGGCCTGGCTCGGCGTGCTGATCGGTGCCACGGCGGGCGCGGCGCTCGCGCTGCTGCACGGCCTGTTGTGTTCGCTCGACCGCGTCAACGACGTGGCCACCGGCATCGCGCTGATGCTGCTGGGTACCGGCTTGGCGTTCTACCTCGGCAAGCCGCTGATCCAGCCGCAGGCGCCGCAGATTCCCGCGATCCCGCTGGGCTTCTGGAGCGACAACCCGGTGGTGCGCTCGGCGCTGCAGCTCAATGCGCTGGTGCCGGTGGGCCTGGCGCTCGCGCTGCTGCTGTGGTGGGGCTTCGCGCGCACGCGCATCGGCCTCTTGGTGCGCATGGCCGGCGATTCGGCGCAGGCCACGCGCGCGCTCGGCTATTCGGTGTCGGGCCTGCGCATCGCGGCCACCACCGCGGGCGGCTTCATCGCGGGGCTCGGCGGCGCTTCGCTCACGCTGTTCTATCCGGGCAGCTGGAACGAGGGCATCTCCAGCGGCCAGGGCCTGATCGCGGTGGCGCTGGTGATCTTCGCGCGCTGGAGCCCGCTGCGCTGCGTGGGCGCGGCCTTCCTCTTCGGTGGCGCGGGCGCCATCGGCCCGGCGCTGCAGTCGATCGGCATCGGCTGGGGCTACCACCTCTTCAACACCGTGCCCTACGTGCTCACGCTGGCGATCCTGGTGCTGACCTGCCGTCCCGGCAGCGCGGCCGCGGGCAGCCCTGGCGAGCTGTCGGCCACCAGGAACTGAGCTTCGACATGACCACAGAACCCATCACACAAGGACATCGCCCATGAGCGGCCTCGGCGGACTCAACAAATCGGCCAACGGCGTCGTCGTCGGCCTGGTGCAGCTGCAGCTGCCGAACGTGAAGACGCGTGCCGAGCTCGCGGCCCAGACCGCGCGCATCTGCGCGCTGGTGGGCAAGGCGCGCCGCAACCAGTCGACCATGGACCTGGTGGTGTTTCCCGAGTACGCGCTGCACGGCCTCTCGATGGACACCAACCCCGAGATCATGTGCACGCTCGACGGCCCCGAGGTCGCGGCCTTCCAGCGGGCCTGCATCGAGCACCGCATCTGGGGCTGCTTCTCGATCATGGAAGCCAACCCGCGCGGCAACCCCTACAACAGCGGCCTGATCGTCGATGACCAGGGCGAGATCCGGCTCTACTACCGCAAGCTGCATCCGTGGGTGCCGGTCGAGCCCTGGGAGCCCGGCAACCTCGGCGTGCCGGTGTGCGACGGCCCCAACGGCAGCAAGCTCGCGCTGATCATCTGCCACGACGGCATGTTCCCCGAGATGGCGCGCGAGGCCGCGTACAAGGGCGCCGAGATCATCCTGCGCACGGCCGGCTACACCGCGCCGATCCGCCATGCCTGGAAGATCACCAACCAGGCCAACGCCTTCTGCAACCTCGCCTACACGGCCAGCGTGTGCCTGAGCGGCAGCGACGGCAGCTTCGACTCGATGGGCGAGGGCATGTTCTGCAGCTTCGACGGCACCGTGCTGGTCGAGGGCGGCGGCCGCGTCGACGAGATCGTCACGGCCGAGCTGCGGCCCGACCTGGTGCGCGAGGCGCGCACCGGCTGGGGCGTGGAGAACAACATCTACCAGCTCTACCACCGCGGCTACGTGGCGGTGAAGGGCGGGGCGCAGGACTGTCCCTACACCTACATGCATGACATGGCCGCGGGCACCTATCGCCTGCCCTGGAGCGCCGAGGTCAAGGTGACCGACGGCACGCCTTGCGGCTTCGCGCCGCCCGAACGCAGCTACGCAGGACCCGAGCAATGAGCACCACCGACACCGCCGCCGTGCAGCGCCACGTCGCGGCCGAGCCCTACGCCTGGCCCTACAACGGCCAGCTTCGGCCCGACAACACGGCGCTGATCGTGATCGACATGCAGACCGACTTCTGCGGCAAGGGCGGCTATGTCGACGTGATGGGCTACGACCTGTCGCTGGTGCAGGCGCCGATCCAGCCGATCGCGCGCACGCTCGCGGCACTGCGGCCGCTGGGCTATCACGTGATCCACACGCGCGAGGGCCACCGACCCGATCTCGCCGACCTGCCGGCCAACAAGCGCTGGCGCTCGCGCCAGATCGGCGCCAACGGCGTGGGCATCGGCGACGACGGTCCCTGCGGGCGCATCCTGGTGCGTGGCGAACCGGGCTGGGAAATCATCCCCGAGCTCGCGCCGCTGCCCGGCGAGACCGTGATCGACAAGCCCGGCAAGGGCTCGTTCTATGCCACCGACCTCGAGCTGATCCTGCGCACGCGCGGCATCGAGAACCTGATCCTCGCGGGCATCACCACCGACGTCTGCGTGCACACCACCATGCGCGATGCCAACGACCGCGGTTTCGAATGCCTGCTGCTGTCGGACTGCACGGCGGCGACCGACCATGGCAACCATCTCGCGGCGCTCAAGATGATCACGATGCAGGGCGGGGTGTTCGGGGCGCATGCTTCGTCGCAGGCTTTGCTGGCGGCGTTATGAGGACGGGTCATTCGGTTCGTGTCATGGGGACGGGCTTTCGACGGCTGGGGCGCGATCACGCCACTGGGGTGCCTTGCTCCGCGAATGTCCCCCGGCCTTCGGCCTCCTCCTTGATTTCGCTGCGCAAGGCACCCCAGCGACGTGATCGAGGGGCGCAGCGCCTGTGCCGGCCGCACCACCGCTGCGCTTCTCGTGCACAGGGCGTCGGGTACTCCCCGCAGCGAAATCAAGGAGGAGCCGAAGGCGGGGGACATTCGCACAGGGGAGTACCCGGCGGCCTGTGCATGCGCCCCGAACGAAACCTCTCGGGTGCCAACGAAGCTGGAGCTCGGACATGAGCACCCACGCCATCGGCGGCCTCCCCCCAGGCACCGGCGCCCTCGCGCTCGACACCTACCGCCTCACCAAGCGCTTCGGCGCCTTCACCGCGATGGACAGCGTGACCCTGCGCGTGGAACCCGGCAGCGTGCATGCGCTGCTCGGCGAGAACGGCGCGGGCAAGAGCACGCTGGTCAAGTGCGTGGCCGGCTTCCAGCGCGCGGAGGAGGGCAGCATCCTGATCGACGGCCGCGAGCAGGACATCGCCAACCCGATCGTCGCGCGCGCGCTCGGCATCGGCATGGTCTACCAGCACTTCACGCTGGCGCCGGGCATGACCGTGGCCGAGAACCTGCTGCTGGCCGGCGGCCGCACGCCCGCGGTGATCGACTGGAAGGCCAAGCGCGCCGAGCTCGAGGCCTTCCTGGCCACCACGCCGTTCCGCCTCGACCTCGATGCGCGGCCGTCCGAACTGGCCGCGGGCGAGAAGCAGAAGCTCGAGCTGCTCAAGCAGCTCTACCTGAAGCCGCGCCTGCTGATCCTCGACGAGCCGACCTCGGTGCTCACGCCGCAGGAGGCCGACGAGGTGCTGGGCCATGTGCGCGAGTTCGCGCGCAGCGGGCTGTGCACGGTGCTGATCATTACGCACAAGTTCCGCGAGGTCATGGCCTATGCCGACGGCGTGACGGTGCTGCGGCGCGGCAAGGCCGTGCACCACGGCCGCGTGGCCGACACCAGCCCGGCGCTGCTCGCCGCGACCATGATGGGCGCGCAGGAGACCGCCGCGGCTCCGGCGCAGGCCGCTGCCTCCACGCGCCGCGCGCCGGCCGCCGATGCGCCCGTCGCGCTCGAGGTCGAGGGCCTGCGCGCGCTCGGCGATCGCGGCACGCTCGCGCTGCACGACCTGAGCCTGTCGGTGCGCGCAGGCGAGATCCTCGGCGTGGCGGGTGTCTCGGGCAATGGCCAGCGCGAACTGGTCGAGGCATTGGTCGGCCAGCGCCCGCGGCTCGCGGGCCGGGTGCGCGTGATGGGCACGCCCTACCGCGCAAGCCGCGCCGAGAACCGCGAACTCAAGGTGCGCAGCCTGCCCGAGGAGCCGCTGCGCAATGCCTGCGTGGGCGACCTCAGCGTGGCCGAAAACATGGCGCTGCGCGACTTCGACCGAGCGCCGCTCGCGGCCGGCGGCCTGCTGCGCTTCTCGCGCTGGCGTGCGCGGGCGCGCGAATGGATCGCCGAGTACGGCGTCAAGACGCAGGGCGAAGGCGCCCCCATCCGCAGCCTCTCGGGCGGCAACGTGCAGCGCGCCGTGCTAGCGCGCGAGCTCGCGGGCGACATCAACGTGCTGATCGCGGCCAACCCCGTGTTCGGCCTCGACTTCGCGGCCGTGGCCGAGATCCACGCGCGCATCGTGCAGGTGCGCGAGAAGGGCGGAGCCGTGCTGCTGGTCAGCGAGGACCTCGACGAGCTGCTCGAGCTGTCGGACCGCATCGTCGTCATGAGCGAGGGCCGCGTGGTCCACGAGACCGCCGCCGCGGGTGCAGAGAGGCACGTGATCGGCGCGCACATGGGCGGCGGGCACTAGAAGGACATCCAACATGCAGATCGCGCAGGCACTTCCTTTCCCCTACGACTTCGACCCAAAGACCACCGCGCTCGTGCTGATCGACATGCAGCGCGACTTCATCGAGCCCGGCGGCTTCGGCGAGACCCTGGGCAACGACGTCTCGCTGCTCGAGGCCATCGTGCCGGCCACGCAGCGCGTGCTTGCCGCCTGGCGCGCAGCCGGCGGCCTCGTCGTCCACACGCGCGAGGCGCACCGGCCCGATCTCTCGGACTGCCCGCCGGCCAAGCGCAACCGCGGCAATCCCACGCTGCGCATCGGCGACGAGGGACCGATGGGCCGCATCCTCGTGGCCGGCGAGCCCGGCAACCAGATCATCGAGGCGCTCGCGCCCGTGGCCGGCGAGATCGTGATCGACAAGCCCGGCAAGGGGGCTTTCTATGCCACCGAGCTGCACGAGTTGCTGCGTGCACGCGGCATCACCCACCTGCTGTTCGGCGGCGTCACCACCGAGGTCTGCGTGCAGACCAGCATGCGCGAGGCCAACGACCGCGGCTACGACGGCCTGCTGCTCGAGGACTGCACCGAGAGCTATTTCCCGGCCTTCAAGGCCGCCACCGTCGAGATGGTGCGCGCCCAGGGCGGCATCGTCGGCTGGACCGCCACCGGCGGCCAGCTCATCGAAGCGCTCGGCGGCGCATGAAGCGCGCCGCAGCGACTACCATTCGCCCCGTGTCGACCATCGCCCGTCCCCGCCACGGCACCGAAGCCGCCGAACCCAGCGCCCCCGCGTCCACGCCGGTGGCCGCCGACGCGGTCGTGTTCCGCACGCGCGCCGACGAGGTCTATGCGCAGCTCAAGCGCGACGTGGCCGAGTTCATCCTCGTGCCGGGCGACCGCTTCACCGAGAACGAGATCAGCGACCGCCTCGGCGTCTCGCGCACGCCGGTGCGCCAGGCGCTGTTCCGGCTGCAGCAGGAGGGCTTCGTCGAGGTGCTGTTCCGCAGCGGCTGGCGCGTGCTGCCCTTCGACTTCGAGCAGTTCGAGCAGCTCTACGACCTGCGCATGATCCTGGAGACATCGGCCGTGCACCGCCTGTGCGAGGCCGACCGCCGCGTCGACCGCAGCCTGCTCGACGAGCTCGCGGCCATCTGGCTGGTGCCCGCCGCGCAGCGCAGCACCGACATGGCGCAGGTCGCGGCCTGGGACGAGGCCTTCCACTGCTCACTGGTCGCGGCCGCGGGCAATGCCGAGATGGCGCGCGTGCATCGCGACGTCACCGACCGCATTCGCATCATCCGCCGCCTCGACTTCACGCAGCAGCCGCGCATCGACGCCACCTACGACGAGCACGCCAAGATCCTCAAGGCCGTGCGCGCCAACCGCGGCGACCAGGCCGCGATGCTGCTGCGCGCCCACATCGAGACCAGCCAGGCCGAGGTGCGCAAGATCACGCTGCACCAGGTGCACCTGGCGCGGCACGCGGGGCGCGCGCCGCGCTGAGTTGATGCACCTGCTTCAGGTGCCGTGCGATTACGGCGCGCCGAGGGGGGCGAACACCATCTGGGGAAGGCTTGTCAGGCCCACGGCCGTCATTCCATCCGGTGTCACCGCCAACTGGCGCCGGAGAAGACCGCCGAACTTGAAGAACTTCAACAGCGTTCCGTTGGCGGAATGGACCCAGACGTCCGCATTCGCAAGTCCGCCATCCACGCCGCATATCACACGGCCGTCCCTGGTGACCTTGACATTGTTGGGATAGGCCTCTCCGCCCGGCAGGCTGGCAATGAACGCCAGACTGATGGGATTCACGGAAGAACAGCGGTAGGGCGCGCCCGACGCGGTGTAGAGGGCGGTGCCGTCCGCATTCACGGCGATATCCTGCCCATTCGCGGCACCGTTGACGGCCCCCGATGCAGTGTTCGTCACCAGCAGGGTGCCGCCACCCATGGCGGAATAGTCGACATCGAACGCGATGAAGCCGGCGGGACTGAAGCCCGTGTCCTGCGCGAAAACCCTCCGGCCGTCGGACGAGGCGGCAAGGACCAGGCGAATGCCGCCGGGCGACAGTGTGTTGATGCTCAGGCCGTCCACGTACGCATTGCCGTCACCCGCGATGACGATGTTTTTGCCGTTGGTGCGGATCGCCAGCAAGCTCAGGTACGGATCGGCGCTCGATATCAGCGGCCAAGCTTCGATCTTCGATGCGGTCGCGAGGTCCACGACGGCGATGGCCTGGCCACCCGTATCCACCGCATAGAGCTTGCTTCCATCGGGTGCAACGGTCATCTCCGCCAGCGAGCCTCCGACGTTGGCGATGCTGCCGACCTTGGTGCCCAGATGCGCGTTGTAGATATCGATCGACGTGCCACCACTATGCGCGTAGACGTAAGGGCGGATCTTGTCGGCGACGATGTTTGTGTACTCGGCCGGCAGCGTGGTCAAGGCGGTCAATCCACTGGTGGCCTTCCACAACCCGACGTTGATGACCGCGGCAGCCACGTCCGGATTGGATGTCTTCAGCGTGACGGTCGCATAGCTTGTCTGGCCCGTGGGCGCCAGCTTCGGATCCGCAGTGAGCACCAGGCCCGGACTGGTTCCTGTCGTGCCATTGCCCGTCACGGAGAGCCAGGGGGCGCTGGAGGTGGCGGTCCAGGGCAGTGCGCCGCCGAAGTTGTCGGTGACCCGCACCGTTCTCGTGAGCACGGATCCGTCAGGTACGCTGGCGAAACCGATGCCCCACTCGGAGGGAAGCAGTTGCCGCTGGTCCCGATTCAGGACCAGGCTCACAGGCAGCGTGACCGTGTCGCCGTTGACTTTCGCCGTCACGGTCGCGAGGCCGGAATGGGTGCCTGGCGTGATGCCATTGAAGATCGGCGAGAAGCTCAGCGGCGTGCCGTTCGCATCGACGCTGCCGGACGTGGCGGCGGCGTTGACCCAGTTGGGCAGCGGCGTCGAGAGCGTCCAGGGCCATTTGTTGGTGCCCGTGTTCAGGCTCATGGAGAGCGATTGCGCGACCTCGTCCCGTCCCTTGGCGCCGCCCAGGATGACTGCCATGGATGGAGCGGACAGCGTGGGCTTCGTGAGCGTGAGCGCGGTGCCCACGGTCTTGCTCGGGTAACCCGCCGAAGCCAGCACGATGCTGCTGGTGTAGTCGCCAGAGGCCAGGTTGGACTTGCTGGCATCGACGCGGGCAGTCAGCGAGCCCGGGGTGGTGCCCGTGCCCGGCTGGAGCAGCAGCCATGGCGAGGCGGCGCTGGCCGTCCAGCTCGCGGGCGTGCCGTTGTCTAGCTCGAAATTCAGTGTTTGTGGCGGGATGGTCGCGCCATTCACCCCGGTGAAGGTGAAGGAGTCGGTGCTGACCTGGAACTGCGTGGCCAGCATTTCGAGCGTGAATCCGACCTTGGCTTCCTGACCGTCGGCGGAACGCACCACCAGCTCATCCTGGTAGATGCCGGCAGTCATGCCCTGCGTGACGAAGCGGGCCTTGAGCGTGGCCGGCAGCTGGCCTTCCGCCTGCGCGACCTTCAGCCAACTGCTGCTCGTGGTGGCCTTCCAGGTGCCGTCGGGGCCGCCGACGTGGACGTCGACCTCGGGCGGGTTGGCGGCGCCCACATGAACGGTTGCACGCGTACCGGTCGGCGCGAGAGCCGACAGCGGCTTTGGCGTGACCGTGAGGTCGTAGGGAAGCGAAACCGGAGAGCCTGCGTACTGGCCGATGCACGCGGTGTCCTTGCACAGGGACACGGAGAACGTGCCTCTGTGGCGGCCTGGCGTCAGGCTGCCCGAGGTATTCAGGGTTGCGGCGAAGGTGACTTTGTCAATGGCGACGAGACGCAGGCCATCGGCCTGTCTCAGGATCTGCTCGCGATCCAGGACCACTGCATAGACAGGGCCAGTGAACACGTCGGGGTTGGTGACGTTGACTTTCACCACATAGCTGGCGCTGGTGCCGGTCTGTTGGTTACCGGTGAGCGTGGATGGCGAGAAGGTGATGACGGGGTTGGACGCAGGCGTTTCCGGTTGACCCGTGGCGCCGGGAACACCACCCACGAAGCCGGGGAATCCTCCCCCTCCGCCGCCGCCTCCACCGCCCCCGCAGGCGGCCAATGCCAGACAAAAGCCAACAATGGCCGTGAATTTCAGCTTCATTCCCTCGCCCCTCTTTTCCTCTGTCGCTCGAAGCCGCGCAGCGATGCATGACGCATGCACGGCGGTTAATACTTATTCCGCAAAGTATCTCAGCTTTGCGAGCGATCGCCGTCGAGGTGTCGGGCGAAGGGGCGGGGCGTGCGCGAGCCGCCCGGTGCGGGCGAGAGCTGTCGTGGGTCGAGGTACGCTAGAGCGAATCCGAGGGGCGAATGCCGGGGCGCTTCGTGCCGAAAGTGTTGTGCCATCCTCCTTTTGGAGGGGGTGGGGCGGGGCGGGGCGAGCTCGACCGCCGTGCTCAATCCGCCGTGATGTTCCCCTTCTTCACCACCGCCGCCCAGCGCTGCGCATCCTTCTGGATCAGCGTGCCGAACTCCGCCGGCGTCGAGCTCGCGGGCACCATGCCCTGCGACTCGAAGGACTTGGCGACCTCGGGCGACTTCAGCACCGCGGCGATCTCCTTGTTGAGCCGCGCCACCACGTCGGCCGGCGTGCCCTTGGGCGCGAGCACGCCGTACCACATGTCGACGTTGTCGGCGGTCACGCCGGCCTCGGCCAGGGTGGGCACGTCGGGCAGCTGCGGCAGGCGGTGGCTGCTGCCGGTGGCCAGCGCCTTGAGCTTGCCGGCCTGAATGTGCTGCAGCGCCACGTGCACCGGCAGGAACATCGCGTCGATGCGCCCGCCGAGCAGGTCGGTGACGGCGCCCGCGGTGCCCTTGTAGGGCACGTGCAGCAGCTCGGTGCCGGTGCCCTGCATCAAGAGCGCCATCGACAGGTGGTGCGGCGTGCCGACACCGGGCGTGGCGTAGGTCAGCTGGCCCGGATGCGACTTGGCCGCGGCCACGAGCTGCGCGAGCGTGGTGGCCTTCTGCGTGTTCGGGTTGGTCACCAAGAGCAGCGTGCCCCAGGAGGTCAGCGACACCGGCGTGAAGTCCGCCACCGGGTCATAGGCCAGCGTCTTGTAGAGGCTCTTGTTCATCACCAGCGTGTTGACCTGCACCATCAGCGTGTAGCCGTCGGGCTTGGCGCGCGCCACCTTCTCGCTGCCGATGTTGCCGCTGGCGCCGGCCACGTTCTCCACCACCACCGGCTGGCCCAGCACCGCGGGCAGCCGCGCCGAGAGCTGGCGCGCGATCAGGTCGATGCCGGTGCCGGGCGTGTAGGGCACGACCAGCGTCACGGCCTGGTCGGGCCAGGCATGGGCGGCCATGGCGCTGGCGGCGGTAAGCAGGGTGGCGAGGGTCTTGGTCAGAAGGCGCATGGTGTCTCCGTGGGCATGTTCTTGTGGGAAGGGGTCAAAGGTACGAGGCGCGCTGCTTGAGCGCGGCCGGGTCGTAGCCGGCCACGCGCTTGTAGTGGTCCGAGATCGCCTGCAGCTCCTGCTGCGTCACGATCTCGTCGAGCTTGTCGAAGCGCTTGCCGCCCGAGCGCTCGAACACCTCGCGCAGGATGGTGTCGGGCGGGTTGCTGCGGTTGGTCAGCACCACCTCGGTGGTGGCCTTCACGCGCACCCGGTCGTAGCTCTCGAGCGCGGCCTGGCCGACACCCTCGCGCTTCATCGCGCCCGCGAGAAAACGTGCGTCGATGATCGCCTGGCCCGCGCCGTTGGAGCCGCGCGGCACCATCGGGTGCGCGGCGTCGCCCAGCAGCGTGAGGCGGCCGTGGGTCCAGCGCGGCAGCGGGTCCTGGTCGACCATCGGGTACTCGAGGATGGTGTCGGAGGCCTGGATCAGCGCCGGCACGTCGAGCCAGTCGAAGTGCCAGTCGGCGAAGGCGGGCAGGAAGTCCTCGAGCCGGCCGGCGCGGCTCCAGTCGCGCATCGCGGGCTGCGGCGCGTGGATCTCGGCCACCCAGTTCACGAGCTGGCGGCCCTGCGCGTCGATGTCGTTGCGGATCGGGTAGATCACCATCTTGCCGACCGTGAGCCAGCCCGCGCGCACCATGCTGCCGCCCGTGAGGAACGGCTGCCACGCGGCCGTGCCGCGCCACATGTTGATGCCCGAGTAGCGCGGCGCGCCCTCGTCCGGATAGAGCTGCTTGCGCAGCGCCGAGTGGATGCCGTCGCAGCCGATCGCCACCGCGCCGCGCACCGGCGCGCGGCCGTCGGCGAAATGCACCGTCACGCCCGCGTCGTCCTGCTCGACGCCGGTGCAGCGGTGGCCGCAGCGCACGCTGTCGGGGCCGAGGCGCTTCAGCGTCTCCTCGAGCAGCACGGTCTGCAGGTCGCCGCGGTGGATCGAGTACTGCGGCCAGTCGTAGCCCGCATGCCGGCCCGCGGGTTCGCGGAACACCAGCTGGCCGTGCTCGGTGAAGAACACGGCCTCCTGCGTGCGCACGCCGACCCGGTCGAGCGATTCGAGCAGGCCCAGCTCGGACAGCTCGCGCACCGCGTGCGGCAGCAGGTTGATGCCCACGCCCAGCGGGCGCAGCTCGGGCACGGCCTCGTAGACGCGGCAGGCGATGCCGGCCTGGTGCAGGCTCAGCGCGAGGGTCAGGCCGCCGATGCCGGCGCCCAGGATGATGACTTCGTTGGATGCGGTGCTCATGGGGGCCGTATTGGGACCTGAAACGAGCCATAGGGGAAATTTAGATGTGATATGGATTTATCATGAATCCTTATGAATCTGAGCACGCGCCAGATGCGCGCCTTCCTGCAGGTGGCGCGCATCGGCAACTTCACGCGCGCGGCCGAGCAGGCGCACATCACCCAGGCCGGCCTGAGCATCCTGATCCGCGAGATGGAGAAGCAGCTCGGCTGCCGCCTGTTCGACCGCACCACGCGCATGGTGAGCCTCACGCCGGCCGGCCGGCGGCTGCTGCCGGTGGTCGAGCGGCTGCTGACCGACCTCGACGACGTGGCGGCCGAGCTCGGTGCCGAGGGCGACGCGGCGCGCCAGACCCTGCGCATCGCGGCCACGCCGCTGGTGTCGTCGCACCTGCTGCCCTGGGTCTTCGCGAGCTTTCGCGAGGCCCATCCGCAGGTCGCGCTGCGGCTGTTCGATGCCGACCTGCGTGACGTCGAGGCGATGGTGGAGGCGGGCGATGCCGACCTCGGCCTGGGCTTCTTCTTCAGGGCCGCGCCCAGCCTCGACCGCACGCCCGTGGGCCGCTTCGAGCTGATGCGCGTGACGCAGGCCGCGGCCGACGGCGAGCCGGTCGGCAGCGCGCCCTGGTCGGCGCTGCGCGGTGCCGCGCTGATCGGCCTGCCGCCCGGCAACCCGATCCAGAAGGTGATCGACCGCCAGCTCGGCGAGATGGGGCTGGCCGACGCCCAGCGGCCCGCCTTCAACTTCTTCGGCACGCTGATCTCGATGGTCGAGGCCGGCTTCGGCACCGCCGTGATGCCCACCTTCGCGCTCGCGGCCTGCCGCCGTCACCGCGTGCGGACCGACGTGCTCGTGAAGCCGCGCGTGGGCATGGACTTCTTCCGCGTGACCAAGCGCGGCGCGCACGAGACCGAGGCGCTGCGGGCCTTCAGCGAGACGCTGATGAAGGCGCTGCCAGCGCTGTCGCGCTGACTCAGTCGAGCGCCGCCAGCCGCTTGCCCAGGAACTCCGCGAACGCATAGGCGATCACCGGCAGCTGCCGCCCGCGCAGGTTCGCGAGCACCAGCTCGCCGCGCGGGAAGCCGCGGTCCTCGATCTCGCGCACCACCACCTCGCGGTCGTCGGGCAGGGCGCCGATCGCCATCTGGAACGAGATCGAGCGGCGGTCGTAGACGCAGCCGCGCAGGAACTCGAAGCTGTTGCTCTCCACCATCGCGTCGATGCGTGTCGAGCTGCGCGCGAGGAAGCGTTCGATCAGCTGGCGCCCGCCGGTGTCGCGGTTGGGCAGCACCACCGGGTACTCGGCGCAGTCGCGCAGCCGCACGCCGGTGGCCGACCCCGTGGCGATCGCGAGCGGATGGCGCGCATGCATCAGCGCCATGAGCCGCTGCTCGACCGAGGTCAGGCGCTCGATGTCGCTCTCGGGCGCGAGGTTGAACACCAGCGCGAGGTCGGTGCCGAAGCTGCGCAGCGCCTCGGCGGCCTGCACGTGGTCGCCGATGCGCACCTCGAAGGCCACCAGCGGATGGCTCCGGCGGAAGTCGTGGATCGCCGCGGGCAGGAAGCGCGGCGCCAGCGCCTGGCTCGCCACCACCCGCACCGTGCCGCGGCGCAGCCCCTTGAGCTCCTCGATCTCCGAGCGCACGCGCTCGAGGTCGGCCGCGCGGCCGCGCACATAGCGCATGAACAGCTCGCCCGCGGTGGTCAGCCGCATGCCGCGCGGCAGCCGCTCGAAGATCGGCGTGCCGAGCTCCTCCTCGATGTCCTGGATGCGGCGGTTCACGGCCGAGGGCGCGACATGCAGCCGTTCGGCGGCCTGGCGGATCGAGCCCGCGCGGGCGACCTCGTCGGCATAGCGCAGGAAGCGCAGGTGGTTCATGGCGGATCGTCGTGTGGAGGGTGTGGCCGCGGGCGATTGCACGATCCGGGCCAATGGCGGCTCCGGACGTGCGTTGCCGTTGCGGCAACGCAGGGTCCGCGAAACGGTATGGATTCGGAGCACCTTCTGGCACGGTGACTGCGTGGAGGTCGGGCATGAAACGCCGATCCGATATCCCGCGCACCAAAGACGAACAGCCGGCACGCTTCGGCCCCGCCGCGCACAACGCCTGGACGCTCGACGCGCAGGGCGTGAGCCTGGTGCGCGCACCAAGGCGACCCGTTCCGGTGCGCATCGATGCACAGCCGCAGCCGGTGCAGTTCGACCTCGCGCGCAGCGCGCTCGTGGTGGTCGACATGCAGAACGACTTCTGCCACCCCGAGGGCTGGTTCGCGCAGAAGGGCCTGGGCACGAAGGCCGCGCGCAAGCCCATTCCCGTCATCGCGCGCCTGTTGCCCGCCTGGCGCGCGGCCGGCGGCGCGGTGGTGTGGCTCAACTGGGGCATCCGCGCCGATGCGCTCAACCTCAGCCCGACCATCCACTTCAAGGGCAAGCGCAGCGCCGACGGCGTGGGCTATGCCGAGCGTTCGCCGATCGACCACGGCCCCTCGCTGGTGCGCGGCGAATGGGGGGCGCGCGTGATCGACGAGCTCGAGGTCGCCGCCACCGACATCACCGTGCACAAGCACCGCCTGAGCGGCTTCTGGGACAACGAGTTCGACAGCCTGCTGCGCCAGCAGGGCATCACCACCTTGCTGTTCGCCGGCATCAACACCGACCGCTGCGTGTTCTCCACGCTGCAGGACGCGGCCTTCCTCGGCTACGACTGCGTGCTGCTGAAGGACGCCTGCAACACGCCGTCGCCGGCCTACGTCACGCGCGGCATCCATTTCATCGTGCAGCAGCTGCACGGCTTCGTCGCCACGGCCGAAGCGCTCATGGCCTCGCTGCCGAAGCGTTCGCGCCGCACCGCATCCACCCCGCCCCACCAGGAGTTCTGACATGTCCCTCTTCCGCCTTCCCATGCCCGCGCTGCTCTCGGCCTGCGCGCTCGCGCTGGCCGCCACCGGCGCCGCCGCCCAGACCTCGGTCAAGATGGTCCTCAACTGGAAGTACGAAGGCGCGCAGGCCTGGTTCTTCACCGCGCAGGACAAGGGCTACTTCAAGGCCGAGGGCCTCGATGTCGAGATCGACCAGGGCGAGGGCTCGGCCGCCTCGATCCCGAAGGTGGCCGCGGGCGCCTACCAGGCCGGCTTCGGCGACGTGAACGCGCTGATCGACCTGGCCTCCAAGCGCCCGGCCGATGCGCCGGTGGCGGTCTACATGCTCTACAACACGCCGCCCTTCACGCTGGTGGTGAAGCAGGACAGCCCGATCCGCACGCCCAAGGACCTCGAGGGCAAGACCATCGGCGGCCCGGCCAACGACGGCGCGCTCAAGCTGTTCCCGGCCTTCGCGAAGATCGCCAACGTCGACCCCGCCAAAGTCAACATCACCAACATGGCGCCCAACCTGCGCGAGCAGATGTTGAGCCGAGGCCAGATCGACGCCGCCTTCGGCTACGTGACCACCGTGAGCTTCAGCGCCAAGGCCATGGGCCTCGATCCCGCGAAGGACCTGCGCTTCATCCGCTACGGCGACCACGGCATGGACCTCTATTCGAACGCCGTCTTCTTCTCGCGCGCCTTCGTGAAGGACAACCCGAAGGCGGTGCAGGGCTTCGTGAAGGCGCTCAACCGCGCGATCAAGGACGTGATCGCCGATCCCGATGCCGGCGTGGCCGCGGTGATGAAGCGCGAGCCGCTGCTCAAGCGCGAGGTCGAGAAGGAGAAGCTGCTCGCCACCCTGCGCAACGACATGAGCCATCCCGAGATCGCGCGCATCGGCCTGGGCGACATCGACGAGGCGCGCATGCAGCGCGCGATCGAGATCGTGGCCGATGCCAACAAGCTGCCGCGCAAGCCCACGGTGGCCGAGGTCTTCGACCGCGGCTTCCTGCCCGCGCGCGCCGAGCGGCCCTCGAGCCTGGACCGCCAGCCCTGAACCCCGCCACAACGACGAACGAACAGAGAAAGACACGAACATGGACCTGCAACTCAAGGACAAGGTGGCGCTCATCACCGGCCCCGCCAAGGGCATGGGACGCGCCGTGACGCTGGCCTTCGCGCGCGAAGGCGCGAAGCTGGTGCTGGCCGGCCGCGACACCGCCGCCATCGAGCCCGTGGCCGCCGAAGCGCGCGCGCTCGGCGTGGCCGCCATCGTGGTGCCCTGCGACCTCACGCAGAGCGCGCAGACCGAGGCGCTGGCCGCGCATGCGCTCGAGGCCTTCGGCCGCATCGACATCCTGGTCAACGTGGCCGGCGGCTCGGGCCCGATCGGCAAGACCGGCTGGGAGACCACGAGCGAGGAGTTCGACGAGATCGTGCAGCTCAACATGACGGGCTGCTTCAACACCATGCACGCGGTGCTGCCCTCGATGATCGAGCGCAAGAGCGGCAAGGTGGTCAACGTCGGCGGCACCTTCGGCATGCGCGGGCGCGCCGGCCGGCTCGCCTACTCGGCCTCGAAGTGGGGGCTGCGCGGCATCACCAAGAGCTTCGCGCTCGAGGCCGGCCCGCACGGCATCAACGTCAACTGCGTCGCGCCGGGCATGGTCGACGGGCCGCGCTTTCGCGAGAAGGTGTGCGCCAACATGGCCGAGAAGCTGGGCATCACGCTCGAGGAGGCGATGACGCGCCACGCGGCCGACTACGCGCTGCGCCGCGTCTCCACCGACGCCGACGTGGCCAACGCCTGCCTGTTCATGGCCAGCGAGGTCTCGCGCCAGATCACCGGCGTCGACCTGCCGGTCGATGGCGGCTGGGCCATGCTCTGAACGCGAGGAACGAACCATGAAGGAAGTCGACCTCGTCATCCGCGGCGCCCAGGTGGTGTCGCCGGACCGCATCTTCGAAGCCGCCGTCGCGATCGCCGGCGAGCGCATCGTGGCCGTGGGCCACGACGACACTATGCCGAGCGCGCGCGAGGAGATGCGCGCCGACGGCCTGCACCTGTTGCCGGGCGCCATCGACAGCCACGTGCATTTCCGCGATCCCGGCTATCCGAACAAGGAGACCTGGAAGACCGGCTCGGCGGCCGCGGCGCTCGGCGGCGTGACCACCGTGTTCGAGATGCCCAACACCAACCCGCCGACCGGCACCGTCGAGGCGCTGCGCTTGAAGCAGAAGGCGGCCGAGTCCTCGTACGTGGACTTCGGCATCCACGGCCTGCTCGGCGACGACACCGTCGAGCGGCTCGAGGAACTGCTCGAGGCCGGCGTGACCAGCTTCAAGGCCTTCGTCGGCAACACCTTCGGCAACCTGCCCGCGCCCACCGACGGCGCGCTGCTCGAGGGCTTCGAGAAGCTCGCGCCGCTGGGCATCCGCACCGTCGTGCATGCCGAGAACTCCTCGATCCTGTTCCGGCGCCAGAAGAAGATGCAGGCGGCCGGGCGCATCGACGCGATGGCGCACCTGGCGGCGCGGCCCGCGGTGGCCGAGATCGAGGCCATCGGCCGCGTGCTCACCCTGGCCGAATGGACCGGCGCGCGCGTGCACATCGCGCACCACAGCGCGGCCGATTCGCTCTACCTGCTGCGCGCGGCGCGCGCGCGCGGCGTCGACGTGACGGCCGAGACCTGCCCGCAGTACCTGCTGCTCAACACCGACCACATGCGCACGCTCGGCGGCGTGATGCGGTTGAATCCGCCGATCCGCGAACCGCGCCACAACCAGCCGCTGTGGGACGCGCTGATGGACGGCACGCTCGACATGATCGCCACCGACCATGCGCCGCACGCGCCCGAGGAGAAGACGCGCGAGAGCATCTGGGACTGCGACTGCGGCTTTCCGGGCGTGGAGACGCAGATGCCGCTGATGCTGACCGAGGTCAATCGCGGCCGCGCCTCGCTGATGGACTACGTGCGCTGGAGCTCGGTCAACCCGGCCAAGGCCTGGGGCCTGTACGGCACCAAGGGCGTGATCGCGCCGGGCGCGCATGCCGACATCGCCTTCGTCGACATGAACCGCGCGGGCGTGCTGTCGCAGAACAAGCTGCAGAGCATCAGCAAGATCTCGCCGTGGAACGGGCGCGCGGTGCGCGGCTATCCGCTGCACACCCTGCTGCGCGGGCGCTTCGTGATGCGCGACGGCCGGCTGGTGGCCGAGGCCGCGGGTTGGGGCCGCTCGGTGAAGGGCGTGCAGCGCATGCCGCTGGCCAGGCCGCGCAACACCGAGCACTACAGCAGCGCGATCCTCGAGACGCCGCCGGGCGTGCCCGTGAATGCGGTGCCGGTGGGCGAGATCGACTGGAACGCGGCATGAGCGGCGGCCGTATCCAGGAGGTGCGCGTCTGGCGCATTCCGTGCAGCGGGCCCGGCGACCTGCGCGGCGCGCGGGCACTGATCGACGCGGGCGAGCTCGTGCCGTCCGAGATCGTCGCGGTGATGGGCAAGACCGAGGGCAACGGCTGCGTCAACGACTTCACGCGCGAGTACGCTTCCGCGGCCTGGTGCCAGCTGCTCGCGGGCGGGCTCGGCTGCACGCCCGAAGCCGTGCACCGCCAGGTGGCGCTCGTGATGTCGGGCGGCACCGAGGGCGTGCTCTCGCCGCACTTCACCGTGTTCGCGCGGCGCTGGCGCGACGAGGCCGTGCCCGCGCATGGCGAGAAGCGGCTGGTGGTCGGCGTGGCGCACACGCGCGACTTCCTGCCCGAGGAGATGGGCCGTGCCGCGCAGATCGATGCCACCGCCGAGGCCGTGGCCGCGGCGATGCGCGACGCGGGCATCGACGGCACGCACGACGTGCACTTCGTGCAGGTCAAGTGCCCGCTGCTGACATCGGCCAAGGTGGCGGCCGCGCTCGCGCGCGGTGCCGCGCCGGTCACGCACGACAGCTACGAGTCGATGGGCTATTCGCGCGGCGCCTCGGCGCTCGGCGTGGCGGTGGCGCTCGGCGAGGTGGCGCGCGCCGATATCGGCGACGCCAGCGTGATGGCCGACTGGAGCGCCTACTCGGCGCGCGCCTCGGCCTCGGCCGGCATCGAGCTCGAGGGCAACGTGGTCATCGTGCTCGGCGAGGCGCGCGCCAGCGCCTCGGCGCTGCGCATCGCCCACGGCGTGATGCGCGACGCGATCGACGGCCACAGCGTGCGCGCGCTGCTGCGCGATGCCTTCGGCCTCGATGCCGAGCGCGACGCGCAGGCCGTCTCGCGCCGGCTCGTGAACCTGCTCGCCAAGGCCGAGGCCAGCCCCGACGGCCGCGTGCGCGGCGAGCGCCACACCATGCTCAACGACTCCGACATCCATGCCACGCGCCATGCGCGCGCGGTGGTCGGCGGCGTGCTGGCCTCGCTGGCCGGCCACACCGCGCTCTATGTCTCGGGCGGCGCGGAGCACCAGGGACCCGCGGGCGGCGGACCGGTGGCCGCGATCGTGCGCGTCGAGGACGCGCACGCGTCCTCTCCTTCTTCCTGAAAGCGACCATGGAACGAGCCTTCATCCAACTGTCGGACGTGATGCTGCGCTACGGCGGCGGCACCATCGCGCTGGACCACACCACGCTGGGCATCGACAAGGGCGACTTCGTCGCGCTGGTCGGCCCCAGCGGCTGCGGCAAGTCGACCATCCTCAAGCTGGTGGCCGGGCTGCTGCGGCCCAGCGCCGGCGCGGTGATCGCGGGCGGGCGCGAGGTGGGCGCCGTGGGCGTGCGCACGCCCGCGGGCAGCCATGCCTCGGCCGCGCCGCGGCTGCGCATCGGCCTCGCGTTCCAGAACCCGACCATGCTGCCCTGGCTCACGATCCGCGAGAACGTGATGATCCCGCTGAAGATCGTCGAGCCGTTTCGCCAGGACTACCGGCGCAAGAAGCGCGGCGAATACGCCGAGCGCGCCGATGCGCTGCTGGCCCAGGTCGGCTTGAAGGGTTTTGGCGACAAGCGGCCCTGGCAGCTCTCGGGCGGCATGCTGCAGCGGGCCTCGCTGTGCCGCGCGCTGGTGCACGAGCCCGAGCTGCTGCTGCTCGACGAGCCCTTCGGCGCGCTCGACCAGTTCACGCGCGAGGAGCTGTGGGACATCATGCAGTCGCTGTGGATCGCGCGCCGGCCCACGGTGCTGCTGGTGACGCACGACCTGCGCGAGTCGGCCTACCTGGCCAACCGCATCTGCGTGATGAGCGCGCGGCCGGGCCGCATCCTCGAGACGCGCGAGGTCGGCTTCGCGCGGCCGCGCACGCTCGAGAGCAGCTATGCGCCCGAGTTCGCAGCGCTGGTGCAGCAGCTGCGCATGCGCATCGCGCAGGCGCGCCGCGGCGGCGACGCGGTGCCCGAAGGTGCAGCGGCCGAGCCGCTGGTCGCGGAGGTGGCGGCATGAACGCGATCTCCCCCGTGCTGCGCCAGCGCCTGCTGTCGACCGGAGCGCTGCTCGGCTTCTTCGTGCTGTGGGAGCTGGCCTGCCTGGCCGGCGGCATCTCCGACCTGGTGCTGCCGCGGCCGAGCCAGATCGCCCACGTGCTGCTCGAGAAGATGCCGCTGCTGTGGCCGCACACCGTGCAGACGCTCTACACCACGCTCGCGGGCTTCGTGCTGGGCGTGGCCGCGGGCGTGCTGATCGGCGTGGCCATCGGTTCCTCGAAGCTGGCCTACGACGTGACCTATCCGCTGCTGGTGGGCTTCTCGAGCATCCCGAAGGTGGCGGTGGTGCCGTTGTTCGTGGTGTGGTTCGGGGCCGGCACGGTGCCGGCGATCCTGACCTCGATGGTGATCAGCATCTTCCCGGTGGTGGTCAACGTGGCCACCGGCCTCGCGAGCACCGAGCCCGAGCTCGAGGACGTGCTGCGCGTGCTCGGCGCGCGCAAGCGCGACATCCTCTGGAACGTGGGCCTGCCGCGCACGCTGCCCTACCTGTTCGCCTCGCTCAAGATCGCGATCACGCTGGCCTTCGTGGGCACGGTGCTCAGCGAGACCGTGGCGGCCAACAAGGGCATCGGCACCGTGATGATGATCGCCAGCGGCAACTTCGACGTGCCGATGGTGTTCGCGGGCCTGTTCCTGCTCGCGGCGATGGGCGTGCTGCTGTATGCGGTGTCGGCTCTCGTCGAACGGCGCATGACGGGCTGGGCCCAGCGCAAGACCGACATGGCCATGGCCTGACTCCCCCACGACGAGACCGACATGACTTCCACACGCATCCTCATCACCGCGGGCGACCTGCGCTTCGTGGCCGAAACCCATCCCGACGCGCCGCTCACCGTGGCCGCGTTCTCGAAGCTCTTGCCCTACCGGCAGAAGCTGATCCACGTGCGCTGGAGCGGCGAGGGCTGCTGGGTGCCGCTGGGCGACTTCCAGCTCGGCGTGGGCTTCGAGAACCACACCAGCCATCCCTCGGTGGGCGACATCCTGTTCTATCCCGGCGGCTACAGCGAGACCGAGATCATCCTGGCCTACGGCGCCTGCAGCTTCTCGAGCCGCATGGGCCAGCTCGCGGGCAACCACTTCCTGAGGATCGTCGAGGGGCGCGAGCAGTTGCGTGAACTCGGCCGGCGGGTGCTGTGGGAGGGCGCGCAGGACGTGCGCTTCGAGGCCGCCTGAACTTCACGCAAGACCAAGGAGCTCCCATGCTGCAAACCCTCTCGCGCCGCGGCGCGCTCGCGGCCCTGCCCGCGCTGGCGGCCGCGCTCGGCGCGCCGCGTGCCTTCGCGCAGGCACCCACGCCGATCAAGTTCGTGCTCGACTGGAAGCTGCAGGGCATCCATGCCTGGTACTACCTCGCGCAGGACCGCGGCTATTTCGCGGCCGAGAAGCTGGCCGTGAGCATCGACCAGGGCGACGGCTCGGCGGCCGCCGTCACCAAGGTGATGAACGGTGCCTACCAGGCGGCCTTCGGCGACATGAACGCCATCGTGCAGAACGCCGCCACGCGGCCGGCCGACGCGCCCGTGATGGTCTACATGCTCTACGACCGCGCGCCCTTCGCGCTGATCGTGAAGGCGTCGGGACCGATCAAGACGCTGAAGGACCTCGAGGGCCGCACGCTCGGCAGCCCGGCCGGCGGCGCCGCGGCGCGCATGTTCCCGGTGATCGCGGCGCGCGCGGGCATCGACCCGGCCAAGGTCCAGTGGACCGGCATGGCGCCCAACCTGCAGGAGCAGATGCTGCTCAAGGACCATGTCGACGGCTCGGCCGTGTTCTCGGTCACCAGCTACATGAACCTGGTGGCGCAGGGCGTCGACCCCGACCGCGACATCCGCTGGTTCCACTATGCCGACCATGGCGTGGACCTCTACGGCAACGGCGTGATGGTGTCGCGCGCGCTGCTGCGCGACAGGCCCGAGGCCGTGGCCGGACTGGTGCGCGCGATCCACCGCGCGGTGCTCGACACCATCGCCGATCCCGACGCGGCCATCGCCGCGCTCGCCAAGCGCGAGCCGCTGCTCGATGCCGCGCTCGAGAAGCGGCGCCTGCTCTACACGCTGCGCACCGTGATGCTGACACCCGCGGTCGCGCAGGCCGGCATCGGCGATGTCGACGACGCGCGCATGGGCCGCGCCATCGCGCAACTGCGCACCGCCTTCGAGCTGCCGCGCGCGCCCGCGCCCGGCGAGGTGTTCGACCGGCGCTTCCTGCCGCCCGCGGCCGCGCGCCGGGTGGTGGCGAGCTGAGGCATCGCGCATGAGCCTTGCCCCGCATTCCGACGCCATCGACTGCGCTTGGCTGCTGGCCGAGCCGGGCCTGCGGCCCGCGCAGGCCGGCATGCGCATCGAATTCGACGGCGAACGCTTCGGCGCGATCGCGCCGCGCGATGCCGCCGGCCCCGCGCCGCGCCTGCTCGCGCTGCCGGCGCTGGCCAATGCGCACGACCATGCGCGCACCTTCCGCAGCGCCACGCTCGGCGCCTTCGGCCAGCCGCTCGAGAGCTGGCTGCCCTTCCTGGGCACGGTGCCGGGCATGGACCCCTACCTCTGCGCCGCCACCTCGTTCGCGCGCTCGCTGCGCCATGGCGTGACGAACCTGATGGTCCACTACACGCGCGTTCAGGGCGGCATGGACTACGTCGACGAGGCGCGCGCGGTGGCGCGGGCCGCGCGTGACGTCGGCGTGCGCATCGGCTTCGCGGTCGCCATGCGCGACCGCCACGGCATCGCCTACGACGACGATGCCGCCGTGCTGGCCCTGCTGCGCCCCGGCATCCGCGACGCGGTCGCGCGGCGCCTCGCGGTGCAGCCGGTCGAGCCCGCGCGGCAGCTCGCGCAGGTCGACGCGGTGGCGCGCATGGTCGAGGAGGAGGGCCTGGGCGCGCACGTCACCGTGCAGTACGGCCCGACCGCGGTCCAGTGGTGCGGCACGCCGCTGCTCGAGGCCATCGCGCGCGCCTCGGCCGATACCGGCCGGCCGGTCCACATGCACCTGCTCGAGACCCGCTACCAGCGCGACTGGGCCGATGCCCACCATCCGGGCGGCATCGTGCGCTTCCTCGATGCGATCGGCCTGCTGAGCCCGCGCCTCACGCTCGCCCACTGCACCTGGGCGCGGCCCGACGAGCTCGCGCTGATCGCCGAGCGCGGCGCCACCATCGCCGTCAACACCAGCTCGAACCTCGGCCTCCAGTCGGGCATCGCACCGCTGGCCGAGATGCTGCGCCAGGGCTGCCGCGTGGCCATGGGGCTGGACGGCATGGCTTTCGACGAGGACGACGATGCGCTGCGCGAGATGCGCCTGGCCTATGCGCTGCACCGCGGCTGGGGCTACGAGCGCACCATGACCCCGGCCCAGCTCTGGTCCTTCGCCGCCGGCCACGGCCCGCGCAGCGTGGGCGGCGCGCTGGTGTCGGGCGGCCGCATCGCGACCGGCGCCCCGGCCGACCTGGTGCTGCTGGACCTCGAGACGCTCGACGACGACGCGCTGTTCGACGACATCGATCCGCTCGAGCTGGTGCTGGCGCGCGCCAGTGGGCGCCATGTGGCGCAGGTGCTGGTCGGCGGCCGGCTGGCGGTCGATGCCGGGCGCGTGCTGGGCATCGACGAGCCCGCGCTGCGCGCCGAGCTGCTGGCGCGCATGCGCGCGGCGCTGGCGGCCGATCCCTCGCATGCGCAATGGCGCCGCACGCTGGGGGCGCTGGCGGAGGACCTGGGGCCGCTGTACCGCGAGGGGCGGATCGGGCGCTGTTGCGGCTGAAGGCCGTGCTCAAGGGGAGGCGCAACGCATGTGATTTCCGATAAAATTCAAGCCTTCGCCTGTCGAAATCACAGCATGACCAAACCCGCCGTACCTCAACGCAAAGCACCGAGCCGCAAGGCCGTGCTGCGGTCGGTGGCCAGTTCCACGGCGGTGGAAACAGGTCAGGACGTCGCGCAGCTCGAGCGCCGGTTGCAGCAACCCGCCGTGCGCTTTCCTCACATCAAGCTGGCTCGCTGAGGCTGGCATCGCCATCGGCGATGGCCCGGGCCACGAGCTGACCCATGGGGCCGTAGTCCCCTGAAAAACCAGAGTGAATCGCGCCGATATAGGCCGGCTTGTTCTGCTCCCAACTGCTGTAGTCGAGCGGCTCATGGCCGGCCTGCACGGCCATCACATCGGCCAGCAGGCGTGACAAGCGTCCATTGCCCTCGCGAAACGGGTGAATCACGATCAGCTCCACATGCGTCACGGCAATGGCATGTACCAGTTCGTCGGGCGCCAGCTCGCCGCAGGGCGTCCATCTCGTCAGGCACTCCCGTTCGAAGTCGCTCAGCAAGCCCGGCAGCAGCGCGGCGGTGGCGAACTGGAAGCCGCCCTTGCCCAGGTTGACCGAGCGTTCCTGCCCCGCCCATGGATACACATTGCCCAGCCACACGCGGTGCCAGCGCCGAAGGTCGGCCACCGTCAACGGGCGGTCGGGCAGATTCCGCAAGAGCACCTCGTCGTACAGCGCGCTCAGCAGCTGCAGTTCGAGGTCGTTCATGTCGTCGGCGGACGCGATGCCGACCAGGTTGCGCAGCACCTGTCCGTTCGAGCCCGGCTCGAACTCGCCTTCGGGGCCGGTGGTTTGATAGCGGTTGGTCATTGCGCGTCGGGTCCGGCCCTCGGGTGCGCGCCTGTGGGTATGACTGCCAGCGCCCAGGCGGCGCTCAGAGCGTGAAGTCGTACTCCAGCGTGATCGGCGCGTGGTCGCTGAACTTGATGGTCTTGAAGATCTGCTCGGTGCGTGCGAGCGCGGCGGTCTTTGGCGTGGCGAGGTGGTAGTCGAGCCGCCATCCCACGTTGTTGGCATAGGCCTGGCCGCGGTTGCTCCACCAGGTGTAGGCCTCGCCGGTGGTGTCGGGCTTGAGCATGCGGTAGACGTCGACCAGTCCCGCGCCCTCGGCGCCGGCGTCGAGCAGCTTCGTCATCCAGGCGCGCTCCTCGGGCAGGAAGCCGCTGTTCTTCTGGTTGCCGCGCCAGTTCTTGAGGTCGATCTCCTTGTGGGCGATGTTGATGTCGCCGCACAGCACGAACTCGCGCTGCTTCTTCAGCGCCACCAGGTGCGGGAAGAAGCCCTTGAGGAAGCGGAACTTGGCCTGCTGGCGCTCCTCGCCCGAGCTGCCGCTCGGGAAATAGCAGCTGATGACCGAGAACTTGCGCTTCGGCGTGTCGAAGCGCAGCTCGAGGTAGCGGCCCTCGGCGTCGAATTCGGCGTCGCCCCAGCCCACCACCACCTCGCTGGGCACGTGCTTCGTGTAGATCGCGGTGCCCGCATAGCCCTTCTTCTCGGCAAAATGGAAGTGGCCCTTGAGGCCGGCCATTTCCTCGAAGCGGCCTTCGATGTCGCTGGCCTGGACCCGGATCTCCTGCATGCAAATACAATCCGGCGCCAATTCGGCCACCCAGTCGGCAACGCCCTTGGTGGCGGCCGAGCGCAGGCCATTGAGATTGAGACTGGTCAGTTTGAACACAAGGAATTCCGATGGCTGTAGATGGTGAGAAAAGCAGTGCGGTGGCGCAGGACTTCGTCCAGTTCGCGCTCGACGCGGGCGTGTTGCGCTTCGGCGAGTTCAAGACCAAGGCCGGCCGCATGAGTCCTTATTTCTTCAATTCGGGCCTCTTCGACGACGGCGCCAAGATCGCGCGGCTCGCGGGATTCTATGCAGACCGCCTGATCGAGAGCGGGCTCGAGTTCGACATGATCTTCGGCCCGGCCTACAAGGGCATCCCGCTGGGCGCCACGGTGGCGGCCGAGCTCGCGCGGCGCGGCCGCAACGTGCCCTTCGCCTACAACCGCAAGGAAGCCAAGGCGCACGGCGAGGGCGGCAACCTGGTCGGCGCGCCGCTCCAGGGCCGGGTGCTGATCGTCGACGACGTGATGTCCGCGGGCACCGCGGTGCGCGAGTCGATCGCCGCGATCCAGGCCGCGGGCGCGGTGCCGCACGCGGTGGCGATCGCGCTCGACCGGCAGGAGAAGGCGACCGAGAACGGCGTCGACGTGGACCACAGCGCCGTGCAGTACGTGCGCAACCAGCTCGGCCTGCAGGTGGTGGCGATCGCCACCCTCGACGACCTGCTGAGCTACCTCTCGGGCGGCGCGGCCGCCGACCTCGGCACCCACCGCGAGCGCGTGCTCGCCTACCGCACGCGCTACGGCGCCCTCTGAAGGACACGCCCGATGCACCGCCTGCCGCGCCGCGTCCGCCACAGCCGATTCCGCGCCATCGGAAACGCCCGTGCCGCGCTGGCCGCGGTGCTCGCCGCCGGCTGCACGCTGGCGCTGGCCCAGGCGCAGAAGGGCGCGCCGGTGCCCAGCGCCGCGGGCATCTATTCGTGCGTCGATGCCAAGGGCCGCACCCTGACCGCCGACCGGCCGATCGCCGAGTGCAGCGACCGCGAGCAGCGCGAGCTGAGCCCGAGCGGCATGACGCGGCGCCGGCTCGAGCCCACCTATACGGCGCGCGAGCAGGCCGAGCGCGAGGACCGCGCGCGCGAGGCCGCGGCGCAGGCCGCGCGCATCGCCGACGAGCGCCGGCGCGAGCGCGCGCTGCTGATCCGTTACCCGAACGCCGCCGCCCACGAGCGCGAGCGCGGCGAGGCGCTGGTGCAGGTCGATGCCGTGATCCAGGCGGCGCGCAAGCGGCTGTCCGAACTGGCCGACGACCGCAAGAAGATCGACGAGGAGCTCGAGTTCTACAAGGGCGACGCGAGCAAGGCGCCGGGCGTGCTGCGGCGCCGGCTCGACGACAACGCCAAGAGCGTGGCGGTGCAGAACCGCTTCATCGGCGAGCAGGAAGACGAGAAGAAGCGTGTCAACGCGCGCTTCGACGAGGAGCGCGTGCGGCTCAAGCAGCTGTGGTCGGGCGAGACCGCGACCACCTCGCGCTGAGCGGCATTCCCCAAAGAAAAAACGGTGAAGCGGCCCGCGCGGGGCCCGCTTCACCGTCGTGCCGGGACGAAGCCCGGGCTCAGGCCAGCTTGGCCTTCAGCAGTTCCGTGACCTGCGCCGGGTTGGCCTTGCCGCCGCTGGCCTTCATGACCTGGCCCACGAGGCCGTTGAGCGCCTTCTCCTTGCCGCCGCGGTACTCCTCGACGTTCTTCGCGTTCTTCGCGATCACCTCGTCGAGGATCGCGTCGAGCGCGCCGGCGTCGTTCATCGGCTTCAGGTCCTTGGCCTCGATGATCGCGTCGACGTCGCTGCCTTCGCCGGTCCACAGCGCCTCGAACACCTGGCGCGCGGCGTTGTTCGGCAAGGTGCCGTCGGCGATGCGCTTCACGAGCTGGCCGAGCTGCGCCGCGCTGACCGGCGCGGCCTCGATGCCGATCTCCTGGGCATTGAGGCGGCGTGCGATCTCGCCGGTGATCCAGTTGCTCGCGAGCTTGGGCGTGGCGCCAGCCTTCACCGCCTCGTCGAAGTAGCGCGCGAGCGCCGGGCCCTGCGTGAGCTGCGCGGCGTCGTAGGCCGACAGTCCATGGTCGCGCACGTAGCGCTCGGCCATCACGCGCGGCAGCTCGGGCATCTCGGCCTTCACGCGCTCGATCCAGTCGGCGGCGATCACCAGCGGCGGCAGGTCGGGGTCGGGGAAGTAGCGGTAGTCGGACGAGTCTTCCTTGGCGCGCATCGCGCGCGTCTCGCCGGTGTCGGGGTTGAACAGCACGGTGGCCTGCTCGATCTTGCCGCCGTCCTCGAGCGTGTCGATCTGCCAGCTGATCTCGTAGTCGATCGCCTGCTGCATGAACTTGAAGCTGTTCAGGTTCTTGATCTCGCGGCGCGTGCCGAGCTTCTCGCCGGGGCGGCGCACCGAGACGTTGGCGTCGCAGCGGAAGCTGCCTTCCTGCATGTTGCCGTCGCAGATGCCGATCCAGGTCACGATCTTGTGCAGCTCCTTCGCATAGGCCACGGCCTCGGCGGTGGAGCGCATGTCGGGCTCGGTCACGATCTCGAGCAGCGGCGTGCCGGCGCGGTTCAGGTCGATGCCGCTCTGGCCCACGAAGTCCTCGTGCAGCGACTTGCCCGCGTCCTCCTCGAGGTGGGCGCGCACCAGGCGCACGGTCTTCTGTTCCTCGCCGACGAAGAAGCTCACCGAGCCGCCCTGCACCACGGGGATCTCGAACTGGCTGATCTGGTAGCCCTTGGGCAGGTCGGGATAGAAGTAGTTCTTGCGCGCGAACACGCTGCGCGGCGCGATGTGCGAACCGAGCGCGAGGCCGAGCCGGATTGCGCGTTCGACCGCGCCCTTGTTCATCACGGGCAGCGTGCCGGGCAGCGCGAGGTCGACCGCGCAGGCCTGCGTGTTGGGCTCGGCGCCGAAGGCCGTGGAGGCGCGGCTGAAGATCTTGCTCGCGGTCGAGAGCTGGGCGTGGGTCTCGAAGCCGATGATGACTTCATAGCCGCGCACCAGCGGGCCGGTCGGGCGGCCCTGTTGCTGTGCTTCGAAGGTGTTCACTGTCTCGCTCATGTCAGAAGCCCTCCGGCGTGCGCGCGTGCCAGTCGGTGGCCTGCTGGAAGCGGTGCGCCGCGTTGAGCAGCTTCGCTTCGCCGAAGTAGTTGCCGATCAGCTGCAGGCCCACGGGCATGCCGCCGTCGAAGCCCACCGGCAGGCTCATGCCGGGCAGGCCGGCCAGCGAGGCCGGCAAGGTGAAGATGTCGGCCAGGTAGTCGGCCACGGGGTCGTCGCCGTGCTCGCCGATCTTCCAGGCGGTGGTCGGCGCGGCCGGGCCGGCGATCACGTCGCACTGCGCGAAGGCCTGCTGGAAGTCGTCGGCGATCATGCGGCGCACCTTCTGCGCCTGCAGGTAGTAGGCGTCGTAGTAGCCGTGCGAGAGCACGTAGGTGCCGATCATGATGCGGCGCTTGACCTCGTCGCCGAAGCCTTCGGCGCGCGTGCGCTCGTACATCTGCGTGAGCGCGGTCTTCTTGCTCGCGGGGTCGAAGAAGTCCTTGGCGCGGTGGCCGAACTTCACGCCGTCGAAGCGGCTCAGGTTGCTCGAGGCCTCGGCCGCGGCAATGATGTAGTAGACGGGGATCGACAGCTCGGTGCGCGGCAGCGAGACCTCGACGCGCTTCGCGCCGAGCTTCTCGTACTGCAACAGCGCTGCATCGATGGCGGCGCGCACGCCGGGCGCCACGCCCTCGCCGAAGAACTCCTTCGGCACGCCGATGCGCAGGCCCTCGAGCGAGTCGTGCAAGGTGCGGCCGAAGTTCTCGGCCGGGCGGTCGAGCGAGGTCGAGTCGCGGTCGAGGTCGGGGCCGCAGAAGGCCGACAGCAGCAGCGCGCAGTCCTCGGCCGAGCGGGCCATCGGGCCGGCCTGGTCGAGGCTGGAGGCGAAGGCCACCATGCCGTAGCGCGAGGCGCGGCCGTAGGTGGGCTTGATGCCGGTCACGCCGCAGAACGAGGCCGGCTGGCGGATCGAGCCGCCGGTGTCGGTGCCGGTGGCGGCCGGCGCGAGGCGCGCGGCCACGGCGGCGGCGCTGGCGCCCGAGGAGCCGCCCGGAATGCGCTCGAGGTTCCAGGGGTTGCGCACCGGCACGGCCTGGTCGTGGCCGACGGCGGGCACGGCCACGTTCTCGTTGGCCGAGCCCATCGCGAACTCGTCGCAGCTGAGCTTGCCCAGCGTGACGGTGCCGGCCTCGGCGAGGCGGCGCACCACGGTGGCGTCGAAGGGCGAGCGGTAGCCCGCGAGCATCTTCGAGCCCGCGGTGGTGGCGAAGTCGGTGGTGACGAAGATGTCCTTGTGCGCGATCGGCACGCCGGCCAGCGCCGGGGCGTTGCCGGCCGCGATCGACGCGTCGGCCGCGCGGGCCTGGGCCAGCGTCGCGTCCTCGTTCACTTCGACGAAGCTGCCGAGCGCCTGGTGGGCCTTCATGCGGCCCAGGAAGTGCTGCGCGGCCTCGACGGCCGAGACTTCGCGCCCGGCCAGCGCCTTCGCCAGCGCGGCCACCCCGAGGTGGTGCAGGTCCTTGGCGCCGCTCATTCGATCACCTTGGGCACGAGGAACAGGCCGGCTTCGACGGCGGGGGCGCTGCGCTGGTTGGCTTCGCGGTTGTCCGGCTCGCTCACGACGTCCTCGCGCAGGCGCAGGACGATGTCCTCGATGGCGGCCACGGGATGGGCCAGGGGCTCGACGCCGGTGGTGTCGACCGAGCGCATGCGCTCGACCACGTCGAAAAAGCCGTTGAGCTGGCTGAGCATGCGCTCGCTTTCGTCGGGGGCGAGCTGCAGCCGCGCCAGGGAGGCGATGCGGGCGATATCGGAAGCGGAAAGGGACATGGTGGAACCGGCCGAAAAACCGGAGGTAAATAGCGCGCCGCAAGGGCCGCCAACACGGGATTCAGAGGGGATTCGGGTATTATCCCGCCTTTGCCGCAACCCCCGCGAACGCGCCGGCTTTTGCTGCAAAAACGATCAAATTCACCCTTCCAGCACCCCCAAAACACCCATAGAGTGAGCGACGTTCTGCCGATGCGCAGCCCGTGCTCCAGAGGATTCCGCACATGTTTGGAGCTTTCCGTCGGTACTTCTCCACCGACCTCGCGATCGACCTCGGCACCGCCAACACGCTCATCTTCGCCCGCAACAAGGGCATCGTGCTGGACGAACCCTCGGTCGTCGCCATCCGCCACGAAGGCGGTCCGCATGGCAAGAAGGTGATCCAGGCCGTCGGCCGCGAGGCCAAGGCCATGCTCGGCAAGGTGCCGGGCAACATCGAGGCCATCCGCCCGATGAAGGACGGCGTGATCGCCGACTTCGTGATCACCGAGCAGATGATCAAGCAGTTCATCAAGATGGTGCACCCGCGCACGCTGCTCACGCCGAGCCCGCGCATCATCATCTGCGTGCCCTGCGGTTCCACCCAGGTCGAGCGCCGCGCCATCAAGGACGCGGCCGAGGCCGCGGGCGCGACCTCGGTCTACCTGATCGAGGAACCCATGGCCGCGGCCATCGGCGCCGGCCTGCCCGTCAGCGAAGCCTCGGGCTCGATGGTGGTCGACATCGGCGGCGGCACCACCGAGGTGGGCGTCATCAGCCTCGGCGGCATGGTCTACAAGGGCTCGGTGCGCGTCGGCGGCGACCGCTTCGACGAGGCCATCATCAACTACATCCGCCGCAACTACGGCATGCTGATCGGCGAGCCCACGGCCGAGGTCATCAAGAAGAGCATCGGCTCGGCCTTCCCGGGCTCCGAGGTCAAGGAAATGGAAGTCAAGGGCCGCAACCTCTCCGAGGGCGTGCCGCGCAGCTTCACGATCAGCAGCAACGAAGTGCTGGAAGCCCTGACCGACCCGCTCAACAACATCGTCTCGGCCGTCAAGAACGCGCTCGAGCAGACCCCGCCCGAACTCGGCGCCGACATCGCCGAGCGCGGCATGATGCTCACCGGCGGCGGCGCGCTGCTGCGCGACCTCGACCGCCTGCTGGCCGAGGAAACCGGCCTGCCGGTGCTGGTCGCCGAGGACCCGCTGACCTGCGTGGTGCGCGGCTGCGGCATCGCCCTCGAGCGCATGGACCGGCTGGGAAGCATCTTCACGAGCGAGTGAATGCAGCGCCGCCTCCATCGGCCGGCCCCCGCTTGCGCGGGCCGGCCTTTTGTCATCTGATGCCGCAGCACCCGACCTGATCCCATGCCCCTGGGCACGCTCGACCGCACCGCGCCACCCCTGTTCAACCAGGGGCCATCGGCGCTGAGCAAGCTGATCTTCTTCAGCACGCTCGCGCTTTTCCTGATGGTGGCGGACGCCCGCTTCCACATCGTGCAGCCGGTGCGCCAGGCCATCGCGGCCGTGCTTTACCCGGTGCAATGGGTGGCGCTCAAGCCCGTGCAATTCGTGGTGGGCGCCGGCGGCTACCTCGAGGACCTGCAGACCGCGCAGAAGAACGAGGCCGACGCGCGCAAGGCGCTGATGCTGCAGGCCGAGCGCGCGAGCCAGGCCGACACGCTGGCGCAGGACAACGCGCGGCTGCGCGCGCTGCTCGAGCTGCGCCAGCTGCAGCAGACGCCGGGCCGCGCGGCCGAGGTGCTGTACGACGCGGCCGACCCCTACACGCGCAAGATCGTCATCGACCAGGGCCTGGCCCAGGGCGTGGCGCCGGGCTCGCCGGTGATCGACGCGCAGGGCGTGCTCGGCCAGGTGACGGCGGTGCAGCCCTTCACGAGCGAGGTCACGCTGGTGATCGACCGCGACCTCTCCATTCCCGTGCAGAACACCCGCACCGGCGTGCGCAGCGTGGCCTTCGGCGATGCCTCGGCGCATGGCGGCGGGCTCGAGCTGCGCTTCATGGCCGCCAACGCCGACCTGCAGGAGGGCGACCTGCTGTCGACCAGCGGCGTCGACGGCATCTATCCCGCCGGACTGCCGGTGGCGAAGATCGAGCGCATCGAGCGCCGCGCCGACTCGGCCTTCGCGCGCATCTACTGCGTGCCGCTCGCGCACGTGATGGCCGCGCGCTACGTGCTGGTGCTGAAGCCCACGGGCGCGCCCTCGGCACCGCCGCCGGCGGCCGCGGCCGCGCCGGCACCGCGCCCGAAGAAGGCAGAAGGCAAGGCCGGCGCGGCCGTCAAGGGCGCGGAGAAGGCGTCCGAGAAGAACGGCGCCGCCGCCGCCGCGAAGAAACCCGCGGAGGCCGCGCGATGATCAAGCGACCCGGCCAGCAGCAGCTGTTGCTGCCCGTCAGCCCCGTGTTCATGTGGGGCAGCCTGGTGGTGGCCCTGCTGATCAACATGGTCCCGATCGGCCGCGCCGCCTGGATGCCCGACCTGCTCGCGCTGGCGATCGTGTTCTGGGGCGTGCACCAGCCGATGCGCGTGGGCATCGGCGCCGCCTTCGTCTTCGGCCTGCTGATGGACGTGCACCAGGCCTCGATGCTCGGCCAGCATGCGCTGTCCTACACCACGCTGGGCTTCTTCGCGATCACCATCCACCGGCGCCTGCTCTGGTACCCGGTGCTGTCGCAGGCGCTGCAGGTGCTGCCGCTGTTCGCGCTGTCGCAGCTGATCGAGATCGTCACGCGCATCCTCGGCGGCGGGGTGTTCCCGGGCTGGTCGGTGTTGATCTCGCCGGCCGTCGAGGCCGCGCTGTGGCCGCTGGCCACCTTCGTGCTGCTGGCGCCGCAGCGCCGCACGCCCGAGCCCGACGAAAACCGTCCCTTGTGACCATGTCCGCCGCCGGACCTTCCCTGCCGCCGTCCGTGCAGGCCTTCGTGGATGCCGCCCTCGTGGTCGGCGACCTCGGGCTGCCGCAGTGGTATCCCGAGCCCGGCGGCATCGATGCCTTCCAGGTCGGCTACCGCTCGCACGGCCACACCGGCGAGGACCTGAGCAGCGAGGCGCCGGGCCAGTGGCATCCCGCCTGGCTCGCGGTGGCGGCCAACTACTTTCGCGATCCCTACTTCATCGACCTGCGCGAGGCCGACGCGGGCTATCCGGTCTGGTGGGCACCGGCCTCGGCCGGCCGCTGGACGCCGTCGCCCGTGGCCGCGTCGATCGAGCGCTTCGGCGCGCTGCTGCAGGCGCTGGCGGCGCTGGGCGACGACCCGGGCGCGATGCTTGCGCGCATCGAGCGCGAGCCCGGCACCGAGGGCGCGCCCTGGCGCGAGATCCGCGCCAACCTCGCCGAGGCCATGGACGCGCCCGAAGAGGACGAAGAGGAAGAGCCGTCCGCGCCGGTCGACCCCGCGCACTGGACGCGCGGCGCGCTGGTGCTGCGCGATGCGGGACCGCGCCGCGTCGAGGTCGCGCAATGCCTGGTGCGGCTGCTCGATGTCGCGCCGGCACGCGCGCTCGCGCTGCTCAAGGCGCTGCCGCTGGAACTGTGCAGCGGTTTCCAAACTCATCTGGAGGCCGACCTGCGCAGCCTGCGCGCGCTTGGCGCCACGGTGGACTTCGTGCCCGCCGGCACCGGCGATACCGGGCCGGTTGCCTCGCCACCGCATGAAGCCTAAGCTCATCCATTGACCGTTCGCCGCCCATGACCGAAATCCGCAACGTCGCCGCCGACCTCGCGCGCTTCAAGCGCCGCGTGATCGTGATCGGCCTCACGGTGCTGTTCGCCTTCGGGCTGCTGTCGTCGCGGCTGATCTACCTGCAGGTCACGCGCCACGAGGACCTGGCCGAGCAGGCCGAGAGCAACCGCACGGCCGTGGTGCCGGTGGTGCCCAATCGCGGGCTGATCCTCGACCGCAACGGCATCATCCTGGCCTCCAACTACTCGGCCTACACGCTCGAGATCACGCCCTCGAAGGTGGGCGACGTCGAGCAGACCATCGACGACCTGACGCAGGTGGTCGAGGTCTCGCCGCGCGACCGGCGCCGCTTCAAGCGCCTGCGCGAGGACTCGCGCAGCTTCGACTCGATCCCGATCCGCACCCGCCTGAGCGACGAGGAGGTCGCGCGCTTCGCGGCCCAGCGCTACCGCTTTCCGGGGGTGGAGATCAAGGCGCGGCTGTTCCGCAACTATCCGCAGGGCGAGCTGGGCTCGCACGTGCTCGGCTACATCGGCCGCATCAACCAGCGCGAGAAGATCGCGATGGAGGACTGGGACGAGGAAGAGCAGGCCAACTACAAGGGCACCGACTACATCGGCAAGCTCGGCATCGAGCAGAGCTACGAGAAGACGCTGCACGGCCAGACCGGCGTCGAGCAGATGGAGACCTCGGCCGGCGGCCGCGCGGTGCGCCGGCTCGCGAGCCACCCGGCCACGCCGGGCAACACCGTCATGCTGTCGATCGACATCAAGCTGCAGAAGCTGGTCGAGGAGATGTACGGCGACCGGCGCGGCGCGCTGGTGGCGATCGATCCCAAGACCGGCGAGGTGCTGGCCTTCGTGAGCAAGCCCACCTTCGACCCCAACCTGTTCGTCGAGGGCATCGACACCGAGAGCTGGCAGGCGCTGACCGAATCGATCGACAAGCCGCTGCTCAACCGCGCGCTGCGCGGCACCTACCCGCCCGGCTCCACCTACAAGCCCTTCATGGCGCTGGCCGCGCTGCAGACCGGCAAGCGCGGCGCCAGCGTGGTAGTCAACGACCCCGGCTACTTCAACTTCGGCGGCCACCGCTTCGGCAGCCCCGAAGGCAACCTCGGCGGCGTCGACATGCGCCGCTCGATCCAGCTGTCGAGCAACATCTACTACTACTCGCTGGCCAACGAGATGGGCGTGGACCTGATCCACGACTTCATGAAGCCGCTGGGCTTCGGCCAGATCACCGGCATCGACCTCGGCGGCGAGGTGCGCGGCGTGCTGCCGAGCACCGAGTGGAAGCGCAACACCTACAAGCGGCCCGAGCAGAAGAAGTGGTACGCGGGCGAGACCATCTCGCTGGGCATCGGCCAGGGCTACAACACCTTCACCATGCTGCAGCTCGCGCAGGCCACCGCGATCGTGGCCAACGGCGGCATCAAGCACAAGCCGCACCTCGCGCTCGCCACGCGCGACACCGTCAGCGGCCAGGTGGTGCCGCTGCCGCAGCCGCCGGGCGTGAACCTGGGCCTCACGGCGGCCAACATCGCCGTCATCCGCGAGGGCCTGACCAGCGTGGTCACCAGCGGCACCGCGCGCAGCGTGTTCGCGGGCGCGGGCTACCAGGCGGCCGGCAAGACCGGCACGGCGCAGGCCGTGACGCAGGCGCAGAACACCAAGTACAACGCGCGCGCGCTCGAGGAACACCAGCGCGACCACGCGCTGTTCATGGCCTTCGCGCCGGTCAACGATCCCAAGATCGCGCTCGCCGTGATCGTCGAGAACGCCGGCTGGGGCGCCGGCGCCGCCGCGCCGATCGCGCGCCGCGTGTTCGACTACTGGCTCTCGGACCAGTACCCGAGCGAGGCCGACATGGCGGCCGTGCGCATCGGCAAGGCCGGCGCGCCGATGGGCAAGCCGCGCGTGGCCAGCGAGGTCGCCTGGCCGGCCCCCGCGCCGGCGAACGCACCCGCGCCCTGAGCCGGGGCGCCTCCTTTTCCCCCGTCCGTCCGACCCGCTCGGGGAATTCCCCGATGCCCCCGCCGCGCCTGCGATGGGATAGTTAGTTCGCCAGCCAAACTAAGTAGCGCCAAGGTTCTCAATCGGGTCCGCGGCGAACCACAGGCGTGGCATGGGGCGGGTTCCGGCCTTCTCGCGCCGGTCCCGAAGCACAGGCCGCCTGCACCGGGCGACTCAACACTGGAGAGACATCGATGCAACTGAAACACACCCTGGCCGCCATGGCTTTCGGTCTGACGGCCGTGGGCGCCATGGCCCAGACCGTGGTCGGCGTGAGCTGGTCCAACTTCCAGGAAGAACGCTGGAAGACCGACGAGGCCGCGATCAAGGCGCAGCTCGAGAAGCTCGGCGCCAAGTACATCAGTGCCGATGCGGGCGGCTCGCCCGAGAAGCAGCTCGGCGACATCGAGGGCCTGATGGCCAAGGGCGCGAAGGCGCTGATCGTGCTGGCGATGGACAAGGACGCGATCCTGCCCGCGGTGACCAAGGCCACGCGCCAGAAGGTGCCCGTGGTGGCCTACGACCGCCTGATCGAGGCGCCCGGCGTGTTCTACATCACCTTCGACAACGTCGAGGTCGGCCGCATGGAGGCGCGCGAGGTGCTCAAGGTCAAGCCCAAGGGCAACTACGTGATCATCAAGGGCTCGCCGAGCGACCCGAACGCCGACTTCCTGCGCGCGGGCCAGCAGGAAGTGCTGGCCGATGCCATCAAGAAGGGCGACATCAAGATCGTCGGCGACGAATACACCGAGGGCTGGAAACCCGAGGTGGCGCAGAAGAACATGGAGCAGATCCTCACCAAGAACGGCAACAAGGTCGACGCCGTGGTGGCCGCCAACGACGGCACGGCCGGCGGCGCGGTGGCCGCGCTCACGGCCAAGGGCCTGCGCGGCATCCCGGTGTCGGGCCAGGACGCCGACTTCGCGGCGCTCAACCGCATCGCGCTGGGCACGCAGACCGCCACCATCTTCAAGGACTCGCGCGAACTCGGCCGCGAGGCCGCCAGCGCCGCGCTGGCGCTGTCGCAGGGCAAGCCGGTCGAGAAGGCCGGCACCTGGAACTCGGGCCCGAAGAAGGTCTCGCTGTCCTCGCGCCTGCTGACGCCGGTGCCGGTCACGCGCGACAACCTCGACGTGGTCGTCAAGGCCGGCTGGATCAAGAAGGACGAACTCTGCAAGGGCGTCTCGGGCGCGAACGCGCCGGCGGCCTGCAAGTAAGAACAGGGCAGGGGGCGCACCGCGCGGTGCGTCCCGCCGCGCCGCGCGCGATCCGCGGCAGGGCGCGGGCCCCGTCCCCGACGGGCCGGCCGTGACCGCCGCCGCCCATCCCGTTTTCTCCGAGGGAGTCCTCCAATGAGCAATCCAACCCCAGGCTGGTGGCGCCGCACCGGCATCGACCTGCGGCTCGTGCTGATGTGCGTGCTGCTGGCGGTGCTGGCGATCGCCTTCAACCTCATGTCGGGCGGCGTGTTCCTCACGCCCGAGAACCTCTACAACGTGGCCCAGCAGACGGCCGTGGTCGGCATCGTCTCGACCGTGATGGTGCTGATCATCGTGGCGCGCCACATCGACCTGTCGGTCGGTTCGGTGATGGGCTTCGTGGGCGTGTTGATCGCCTACCTGCAGTACACCTCGGGCTGGTCCTGGCCCACGGCCTGCCTCGCGGGGCTCGCGGTGGCGCTGCTGGTGGCCATCTACCAGGGCTGGCTCACGGCGGTGCTCGGCGTGCCCTCGTTCGTGGTCACGCTCGGCGGCCTGATGTCGTTCCGCGGCGCGGCCTTCCTGGTGGCCGACGGCAAGACCCAGCCGGTCAACGACGAGTTCTTCCAGCGCCTGGGCGGCGGCTACGACGGCGGCATCGGCGTCACGGCCAGCTGGGTGATCGCGGGGCTGGTGGCCGTGGTGCTGTTCGCGCGCATGGTGCAGAAGCGGCGCGCGCGCACGCGCCACGAGATGCCCAACGAGCCGCTGTGGATCGAGCTGCTGCTGACCGCGGTGCCGGCGGCCGTGGTGCTGCTGTTCGCGGCCGTGATGAACCACTACAAGATCGACTCGAAGGATGCGCCGCAGGGCATCCCGATCCCGGTGCTGATCTGGGCCGTGGTGGCGATCGTGCTGTCGTTCATCGTGCACCGCACGCGCTTCGGCCGCTACGTCTTCGCGATGGGCGGCAACCCCGATGCGGCGGCGCTGGTGGGCATTCCGGTCAAGCGCGTCACGCTGATGCTGTTCGCGCTGCTCGCGGTGCTGGTGACCATCGCGGCCATCGTCTCGATCGCGCGGCTGAACGCCGGCACCAACTCGCTGGGCACCGGCATGGAGCTCTACGTGATCGCCGCGGCCGTCATCGGCGGCACCGCGCTGGCCGGCGGCAGCGGCTCGATCTTCGGCTCGGTGCTGGGCGCGCTGATCATGCAGTCGCTCGACAGCGGCATGCTGCTGCTCGACGTGCCGATCGGCAAGCGCATGGTGATCATCGGCCAGGTGCTGATCGTGGCCGTGGTGTTCGACGTGCTCTATCGCCGCAAATTCGGGGAGAACTGAAGATGGCCGAGATCGACAAGACCCGGCCGCTGGTCGAGCTGCAGGAGATCCGCAAGGCCTTCGGCGGCGTGAAGGCGGTCGACGGCGTGAGCGTCAACCTCTATCCGGGCGAGGTGGTGGCGCTGCTGGGCCACAACGGCGCCGGCAAGTCCACGCTGATGAAGATGCTCGCGGGCGCCTACCCGATCGATTCGGGCGAGGTGCGCATCGCGGGCGACAGGGTCAACATCCGCACCCCGGCCGAGGCGCAGGCGCAGGGCATCGAGACCATCTACCAGACGCTGGCGCTGGCCGACAACCTCGACTCGGTGGCCAACCTGTTCCTGGGCCGCGAGAAGATGACGGCCTGGAACACGCTCGACGACCACTTCATGGAAGTGCAGGCGCGCAAGGTGTTCCAGCGCCTGAACAAGAACTTCACCAACATCCGCATCCCGGTGCGCCGCCTCTCGGGCGGCCAGCGCCAGGTGGTGGCGATCTCGCGCGCGCTCTACTTCAACGCGCGCATCCTGATCATGGACGAGCCCTGCGCCGCGCTCGGCCCCGAAGAAACCGCGATGGTCGGCCGGCTCGTGAAGCAGCTCAAGGACGACGGCGTGGGCATCTTCCTGATCACCCACGACATGCCCGATGTGTTCTCGCTGAGCGACCGGCTCGCGGTGATGAAGAACGGCAAGCTGGTCGGCACCTACCGCACCGCCGATGTCACCGAGGACGAGGTGCTCGGCATGATCATCGCGGGCAAGCGGCCCGAGGGCCGCGAGCAGGCGCCGCACGCGGCGACGGCGGTGGCCGCGGCCTGAGGCCTTCCCATCCGGCCCCGCGCATGAAGACCATCGGCGACCAGCAGTTGCTCAAGCGCATGAACCGCAGCGTGCTGCTGCGGCTCCTGCGCGCGCAGCCGGGGCTGTCGCGCGCGCGGCTCGCGAGCGAGAGCGGCCTCACCAAGTCGACCGTGAGCCTGCTGGTGCGCGAACTGCTCGACGAGGGCTGGCTCAGCGAATCGGGCGCCGCGGTGGCCGACGGGCTCGGGCGGCCCTCGACCCCGCTGCAGATCAATGTCGGCGTGCGCGCGCTCATGGGCATCGAGATCGCGGTCGACACGGCGCGGCTGGCCTGCGTCTCGCTGCAGGGCGAGGTGCTGCATTCCGACGAGCAGGCGCTGGCCGACAGCGCGCCGGCCGGCACCTGCGCGCAGGTCGCGCGCATGGCCGCGGCCGCGCACCGCCGGCTGGCCGAGCGCGGGCTGCGGCTGTCGAGCATCGGCGTGTGCGTGCCGGGCGCGGTCGACGACTGCACCGGCGAGGTCCGCTTCGCGCCCAACCTCGGCTGGCGCAACGTGCGCCTGCTGCCGATGCTCGAGGACGCGCTGGCCGCGGCCGGCCTCACGGGCGTGACGGTGCAGCTGCAGAACGATGCCGACGCCGCCGCGCTCGGCGAGTACGAGTTCGCCGCGGGCGAGGGCGAGGATCCGCTGATCTTCGTCAACTGCGACGTCGGCGTGGGCGCGGGCGTGGTGCTCAACGACCGCCTGTTCACCGGCGCCCAGGGCATGGCCGGCGAGATCGGCCACACCATCCTCGAGCTCGACGGTCCGCCGTGCTCGTGCGGCCGGCGCGGCTGCGCCGAGGCCTTCTTCGGCGCCCGCGTGCTGGCGCGCGAGGGCGTGGACATGCAGCGCGCCGCCGCGCTGTTCGGCGTGCTGCTGCAGAACCTCTGGGTCACCTTCAATCCGCGCGCCATCGTGCTCGGCGGCAAGTCCTGCGCCGAGCACCGCGGCTTCGCGCAGGCCGCCTTCGCGAGCGTCAAGCACCATGCCGACGGCGCCGGCATGCCCGCGCCCGAGCTGCGCACCGCGCGCTACGACGCGCTCGCGCCCGCCGTGGGCGCGGCCGCGCTCGCGCTGCACGAGTACCTGCGGCCGCTGCAACCCGATGCGCGGGCGCGTCGCGCGCGCGCGGCGCTGGCCCATGCGCGCGCGGGCCTGAGCGCGCGGGTCTGAGCGCGCGAGTACCTTCGTCCACGCCGCGCCCGCGCGCTGCATACCTTGGTCCCCGTGCGCGCGATCTGCCGCGCCGCGCCGGGAGGCACATGCGCGAACCGCCTACGCCGGCAGGGCGCGCACGGGACTACGGTGGGCGCTTGCCCGCCGTTCCGGAGTCCCCGCCATGCCCTCGTCCACCCGTCCCCGCGCCAGCGCGCTGCTCCTCGTCCTCGCGCTGCTGATCGGACTGGCCGGCCTGGCGCTCGTCGTCGCGGGCGGCTGGCTGATCGCGCTCGGCGGCTCCTGGTACTACCTGCTCGCGGGCCTGGGCCTCGTCGCCACCGCGCTGCTGCTGCCGCGCGGCGGCGGGCGCGGCCTGATGGTCTATGCGCTGGTGGTCGCGTTCACGCTGGCCTGGGCGCTGTGGGAGGTGGGGCTCGCATGGTGGCCGATGGCCGCGCGCGGCGACCTGTTCTTCCTGCTCGGCCTGCTGCTGCTCACGCCCTGGGTCGCGCGTGCGCTCGCGCGGCGCGACGGCGCCGGCATCGTGGCCTCGCGCCGGGCGCTGAGCCTGGTGCTCGCGGCCTTCGCGGTGGCGGCCGTGCTGTCGTGGGTGCGTGGCGACGAGCGCCTCGAGGGCATCGCGCCGCAGGCCGATCCGCCCTTCACCGGCGAGGCGCTGCCGCCTGCCGGCGCCGACTGGACCGCCTACGGCGGCACCGCCATGGGCCAGCGCTATTCGACGCTGGGCCAGATCACGCCGGTCAACGTGTCGCAGCTCCAGGAGGCCTGGCACTACCGCACCGGCGACGTGCGCGGCCAGCCCGGCGATCCCGAGGAGACCACCTTCGAGGTCACGCCGCTGAAGGTCGGCGAGCGGCTGTTCCTCTGCACGCCGCACCAGTCGGTGGTGGCGCTCAACGCGACCACGGGCCAGGAGCTGTGGCGCCACACGCCGAAGATCGCGCCCTCGCTCGCGCTGCAGCATCTCACCTGCCGCGGCCTCTCGTACCAGCCGCCGCCGGCCACGGCGCCGTCGCCCAACCTTTCGGCCGATGGCGCCTGCGCCGCCAAGCTGTTCATGCCCACGGCCGACGGCCGCGTGCTCGCGCTCGATCCCGAGAGCGGCAAGCCCTGCGCGCGCTTCGGCGGCGGCAGCGGCCAGATCGACCTGTGGAAGAACATGCCCAACGTGAAGCCGGGCTCGTACTACTCGACCTCGCCGGTGGTGGTCACGCGCTCGCTGATCGTGGTGGGCGGCACCGTGCTCGACAACGTCTCGACGCAGGAGACCTCGGGCGTGATCCGCGCCTTCGACATCGAGACCGGCGCGCTGGTGTGGAACTGGGACTCGGGCCGGCCCGAGGACACCGCGCCGATCGGCCCGGGCCGGACCTACTCCGTCAACTCGCCCAACAGCTGGTCGATCTCGAGCGTGGACGAGAAGCTCGGCATGGTCTACGTGCCCATGGGCAACCAGCCGCCCGACCAGTGGGGCGGCAAGCGCACCGAGGGCGCCGAGCGCTATGCCTCCTCGGTGGTCGCGCTCGACCTCGCGACCGGCCGCGTGCGCTGGCATTTCCAGACCGTGCACCACGACCTCTGGGACTACGACGTGCCCGCGCAGCCCAGCCTGGTCGACCTGCGCGTGGGCAGCGTGCGCGTGCCGGCGCTGGTGCAGCCGACCAAGCAGGGCGAGCTGTTCGTGCTCGACCGCCGCACCGGCCAGCCCGTGGTGCCGGTGCGCGAGCAGGCCGCGCCGCAGGGCGCCGCGCAGGGCGACCGCACGGCGGCGACGCAGCCGGTGTCGGGCCTGTCCTTCGACCCGCCCGCGCTGCGGCCGGCCGACATGTGGGGCGCCACCGTGTTCGACCAGCTGGCCTGCCGCATCGCCTTCCACCGGCTGCGCTACGAGGGCCGCTTCACGCCGCCGTCGACGCAGGGCTCGCTGATCTATCCGGGCAACTTCGGCGTCTTCAACTGGGGCGGCGTGGCGGTCGATCCGCAGCGCCAGATCGCGTTCGCCACGCCGGCCTCGCTGGCCTTCGTCTCCACGCTGGTCCCGCGCGCCGACGACAGCACGCTCTACGTGCAGGGCGGCAAGCCGCCCGAGGGCAGCCTGCCCGCGCTCAACGAGAACTTCGGCGCGCCCTTCGCGGTGAAGCTCCATCCCTTCACCTCGGCGCTCGGCCTGCCGTGCCAGGCGCCGCCCTGGGGCCACGTGGCGGCCGCCGACCTGCGCAGCGGCCAGATCCTCTGGAAGCACAAGAACGGCACCGTGCGCGACAGCTCGCCATTGCCGCTGCCCTTCGCGATGGGCGTGCCCAGCCTCGGCGGCCCGATCCTCACGGGCGGCGGCGTGGCCTTCCTCTCGGGCACGCTCGACTACTACCTGCGCGCCTACGACGTGAACAGCGGCAAGGAGCTCTGGCGCAGCCGCCTGCCCGCGGGCGGGCAGGCCACGCCGATGACCTACGAGGGCGGCGACGGCCGCCAGTACGTGGTGGTGGCCGCGGGCGGCCATGGCTCGCTGGGCACGCGCACCGGCGACCACGTGATCGCTTACGCGCTGCCCAAGCGCTAGGAACTCAATCGAGCTGCAGGCCCGCGTCCTGCGCCGCCTTCGGCAGGATCGCGAGTTCGCGCTTGAGCACCTCGGCGAAGGCCTCGGGCGTGTTGCCGGTCGCGGGCGCCACGCCGCCGAGGTCGTTGAGCCGCTTGCGGAAGGCCGGCTCGGCCGTGATCTTGGCAATCTTCTCGCCGAGCAGCTTGACCACCGCGGGCGGCGTCTTCGCGGGCGCGACCACGCCGAACCAGACGTCGAAGTCCACGCCGCCGGGCACGCCCTGCTCGGTCAGGGTCGGTACCTCGGGCCACAGCTCGGAGCGGCCGTTGCGCAGCTGGCCGATGGCCTTGAGCTTGCCCGACTGGATGAAGCTGCGCACGTCGCCCGTGCCCAGCAGGCCCCAGCTCACTTCGTTGGCCATCAGCGCCTGCACCAGCGGCGCGCCGCCCTTGTAGGGCACGTGCGTGAAGTTGCCGTCGGCGTTGGCGTTGAAGGCTTCCGACGCCAGGTGCGAGAGCCCGCCCGCGCCGGCCGAGCCGTAGGGCATGCCGCCCTTGCCGGCCTTCCTGCCCGCGGCCAGCAGCTCCTGCACGTTCTTGTACGGTGACTTCTCGGGCACCACCAGCAGCAGCGGCGCCAGCGACACGCGCGCGACCGGCACGAAGTCCGAGGCCTGGAAGCCCGCCTTCTTGTAGATGACCGGGTTGATCGACAGCATGCCCGTGAGCGTCACCGCCAGCGTGTAGCCGTCGGGCGGGCTCTGCACCACGTTGACCATGGCGATGTTGCCGCCCGCGCCGGGCCGGTTGTCGACCAGCACGGTCTGGCCCAGCTCCTCCTGCAGGCGCGGGCCCAGCATGCGCGCGGCCACGTCGGTGGCGCCGCCCGGCGGGTAGGGAACGACCAGGCGGATCGGCTTGGTCGGATAGGCCGCGTCCTGCGCCAGGGCGGCGCCGCCCAGGCCCAGGGCCAGGGATCCCGCCGTGAGGACACGGCCGATGAGGGTGAGGGTACGCACGTGTGCTCCTGATTCTTCTGGTGGGAAAACGGGTGGGGCCGGCTCAGCGGACCTCGTAGTGCGCCTGCCGCTCCTCGAGCGCATGCCAGCCGATGATGTGCTTGAAGTCGGCCATCGAGGTCTGCGCGAAGGGCAGGTCGGCGAAATCGCCCGAGCGGCGGCGCGCCAGTTCGCGCAGGTTGGCCTGCACCGTGTGCACGGTGGTCAGCAGGCCCGCGATCGGATAGCTCGCGAAGGCCGCCACGCTCTCGATCTGTTCGCGCGTCAGCGCCGTCATCCAGGTGCCGGCCATCAGCATCAGCGACAGCCGGCGGCCGCAGGCCTCGCGCAGCTGCACCAGCTGCTCGTGGCGCTCGAAGGTGCGCGAGATCGGCTGGATCAGGTCGGCGCCGGCCTCGGCATAGCGCGCGGCGCGCTCGAGCGCCTCGCCCGGGTCCTGGGCATCGGTGCGCGCGACGATCAGCAGGTCGGGGTCGAGGCGCGCATCGAGCGCCGCCTTGATGCGCGCCACCGCGTCGTCGATGGACACCAGCGTGGAGGGCGCCGCCGCGGCCGGGCAGCGCTTGGGGCTGACCTGGTCCTCGAGCTGCAGCGCCGCGGCGCCGGCCTTCTCGAACTCGCGCACGGCCCGGCCCACGTTGAGCACGCTGCCGTAGCCCGTGTCGGCGTCGACGAAGATCGGCTTGCGCACCACGTTCGCCATGCGGTTCACGGTGGCGACGTTCTCGCTCAGCGTGTAGAGCTCCATGTCGGGCTGGCCCAGCAGCGCGGCCGAGACGCCGAAGCCGGTGCTGAAGATGCCGTCGAACTCGGACTGGTCGACCAGCAGGGCCGACAGCGCGTCCTGCGCGCCGCCGAACCAGAGCGTCGGGCCGTGGGTGATGCGCTGGCGCAGCGCCTGGCGGGATGAAGTCATCGTGTGTCTCCAGAAAAAGGGCGTGGCGACCCGACATGGGCGCTGCGCCATGAACTCACTGCAAAGGAAGAGAAAGAGGGCTCAGCTCGCGGGGATCACGCGGCGCTTCAGGTAGGGGATGAGTCCGCCCGCGTCGAGCATGCCGCGCTCGGATTCGGAGAAGGGCTGCAGCATCAAGGTCTGGCCCGAGCGCAGGTTCCTCACCTCGTTCGTGTCCCAGTCGACCGTCAGCTCGTCGCCGCGCGCCGTGGCCGCGCGGATACCCGGGCAGCTCACGAGCGGAAAGCCCATGCTGATCTCGCCGCGGAAGAAGCCCGGCGAGAAGGATTCGGCGATCACCGCCGCGATGCCCAGGTGCCGCATGGCGCGCATGGCCGGGTAGTGCGGATGGCCGTAGCCGAAGTTGTGGCCGCCGACCAGCAGGTCGCCCTTCTTCACGCTCGCCGCGAAGCCGGGCACGTAGTCGGTCATGGCCAGCGCGGCCAGTTCCTTCACGTCGGTGATCTTGATGTTGCGCACGCCGACGATCAGGTCGATGTCGTAGTCGTCTTCCTCGAAGACCCAGGCCGCGCGGCCGCGCAGGTTCACGAGGCTCATGCCGCGACTCCTTCGCGCGCCGCCGCCAGGTAGGGCCGCGGATCGGCGATGCGGCCCTCGAGCGCGGAGGCCGCGACCACGGCCGCGTTGCAGATGTAGATCTCCGAATCCACGCTGCCCATGCGCCCGGGCGTGTTGAGCGTGCCGGTGGACACGGCGCGCTGGCCGTCGCTCATGGTCGCGATGCGGCCGAAACAGTAGTCGCAGCTCGGCGAACTGATGAAGGCGCCGGCCTCGACCAGCACCTCGATCAGCCCCTCGCGCGCGGCCGCCGCCATGATGGCCTTGGAGGTCGGCACCACGTGCAGCTGGAAGCCCGGCTGGATGCGGCGCCCGCGCAGCACCTCGGCCGCGATGCGCAGGTCCTCGAGCCGGCCGCTGGCGCACGAGCCCAGGTAGCCGGTGTGCACCTCCACGCCGGTGTAGTCCTTGAGGTCGCGCGTGTTGGCGGGGCTCGGCGGTATCACGACGATGGGCTCGAGCGTCGAGACGTCGATCGTCACCACGCTTTCGTACGTCGCATCGGCATCGGGGTAGACCGGATCGAGCGCGATCTTCGAGCGGCCCTGCACGTAGGCCAGCGTCTTCGCATCGGGCGCGATCAGCATCGTGGTCGCGCCCAGGAACATGGCCTGGCCGCAGAGCGTCTGGCGGCCCTCGATGCTCATGGCGTCGATCACCGGGCCGCAGAGTTCCACCACCTTGAAGCGGCAGGAGGCCGGGCCCATCACGCGCACCATGTGATGGAACACGTCGCGCGCCATCACGCCGGGCTGCAGCGTGCCCGTGAGTTCGACCTTCACGGTCGCGGGCACGGTCAGGGTCAGCGTCTCGGTCACGAAGGACTCGAGCACGCCCTTGCGCGCGCCGAAGGCGAAGGTGCCGAAGGCGCCGAGCTGGCTCACGTGGCCGTCGAAGTGCACGGCGAAGGCGCCCGGCGTGGCGTAGCCGAGCTCGGCCGCGACCTGGTGGCCGATGCCCTCGCGCTCGTGCACCGGCACGCCCTGTTCCTTGCCCCAGGCGCGGGTGATCTTGTGCAGTTCCTCTTCCTTCGGCGCGGTGGCCGGCACCATGTGGTCGATGAACAGCACGAAGCGCTCGGGGCTCGACACCTTCTCGATGCCGAAGTCCTCGCGCGTCTCCTTGAAGAACACGTCGGTGTAGCCCGGGAAGTCGTAGGCGATCACGAAATCGGGCCGCGCGGTGATCTCCTCGCCGGGCACCACGCGCGGTCTGCCGGCGGCGCGGGCCAGGATCTTCTCGGTCATCGTCTGGGGCATCTTGTTCGGCTTTCGACTTCCACGATGTGGCAGTTCTTGTATTTCGATCAACCGATTACAGTCGAGCCAACTTCTTCCCTATTGGGGAGCAACCCGAATTACTGCCGCATCGTGGAAACTAAACGCCGAACCACCGCCAAGCCCGCCCCGCCGCCGACCGCCAGCGGCGCTCGCTCGGGCACGCAGAGCATCGAGCGCGTGGTGGGCATGCTGCGCGTGGTGGCCTCGCGCGGGCGGCGCGGCATGCGCATCGCCGATGTCGTGAACTTGAGCGGCCTGCCGATGTCGACCTGCTTTCGCATGCTGCAGCGGCTCGAGGTCGAGGGCCTGCTGGTGCGCGACCTGCTCACGCGCAAGTACCACCTGGGGCCGCTGCTGCACGAGCTCGGCATGCTGGCCCAGCCGCGCTACCACCTGAGCGAACTCTGCGAGCCGGCGCTGCGCACCATCGCCGAACTCACGCAGGACACGGTCTACCTCAGTGAGCGGCGCGGCCCCGAATCGATCTGCACCAGCCGCGCGCTCGGTGCCTACCCGATCAAGGCGCTGACGCTCGACGTCGGCATCCGCCGGCCGATGGGCGTGGGCGCCGGCGGCCTCGCGATCCTCAGCGCGCTGCCCGAGGCCGAAGCCGAACTGATCGTGGCCTCCAACGAGGCGCGCTATGCGAAGTTCGGCGCCGCCTTCGCGCCGGGCTTCCTGCGCGAAGCCATCGCGCAGACGCGCGCGCAGGGCCATTCGTTCCTCGACAGCGCGGCCACGCCGGGCGCGGCCGCCATCGGCGTCGCCTTTCCGCCCGACAACCCGATCGCGGCCGTGAGCGTGGCCGCGATCTCCAGCCGCATGGGACCGGCGCGCCGCGCCGAGGTGGCGAAGATCATCGAGCAGCAGGTGCGCGCGATCTGCGTGCTGCTCGAATCGCAGCCGGTGGAGGCGGGCTCGGGCCGCGAGGGCGAGTGAGCTAGCTTTCTCCCGGCTCGTCGGTCCCTTGCTCCCAGCTGCGCAGGCGCCGGTACAGCGTGCCGCGCGACACGCGCAGCTGCCGCGCCGCCTGCGACACGTTGCCGCCGTGCGCGGCCAGCGTCTCCTCGATCAGCTTGCGGCTGTGCTCGCGCAGCGTGCCCGCCTGCGGCATGGCCGGCGCATCGGCGGACTGCAACACGGTTGCGTCCTCCTGCTGCATCTGCTGCACCGGCTCCTGCGCGGGCGCCGGCACCTCGACGCGCTGCGGCAGCGCCACCGCATGCCGGAAGTCGATGCCGTTCGCACCCTGCAGTTGCGCCTGCACCCACACGCCGAGCCCGCTGGCCAGCCGCAGCGGCTGTGCCGACTCGCGCCGGCCCAGCCGCAGCAGGCTCGCGAGGTCGTGGCCCAGCAGGCATTCGACGCCGCGCTCGTCGGCATGCTCGGGCAGGTGGCCGATCAGCCGCGCGCCCGCGCCGTTGAGCCAGGCGATGGTGCCGTCGGCCGCGATGCCGGCCAGCCCCTCGAGCGGCGTGCCCAGCAGCGTGGGGCTGGCCTGGAAGCGCAGGATCAGGTGCTCGCGCGACTGCGCCTGCAGCAGGCGGTTCTCGATCGTGGTCGCATAGACCGCGACCATCGAGGCCGCGTCGAAGCCGAAGCGCTGCGCCTCCACCGTGAGGTCGAGCACGCCCGCGAGCCGGCCGTCGACGTCGCGGATCGGCGCCGCGGCGCACTGCATCTCGCGCAGCACGTCGAAGTAGTGCTCGGCGCCGTCGACCGTGCAGGCCAGCCCGGTGCTCGCGACGATGCCGGGCGCGGTGGTGCCCACCACGCGCTCGGAGATGTTCACGCCCACGCGCGCGGTCTTGCGCAGCACCGGCTGGTGCGCGGGTGCGGGCTCGTGCGTGACGTGCACCACCACGCCGTCGCGGTCGGTGAGGATCACGCGGCAGTCGGTGCCCGCGAGCGAGTGCTCCATGCTCGCGAGCTCCTGGCGCGCCACCTCGAGCAGCTCGCGGTTGCGCGCCAGCGTGGCGTGCAGCCGGCTCGGCGTCACGGGGTCGAAGGGCACGATGCGCTGGCGGTCGCTGTGGGTGCGGCTGCAGCGCATCCACGACTGCAGCACCGCCTCGCCGACGAGGCCCGAGGGCCGCACGCCTTCCTCGAAGAACTGCTGCCGCGCGAGCGCCACGCGCTGCGCCGGCGTGGTGGCGAAGAGTTGGCGCGGCGCGTTCGCCGTGCCCAGCCTGTCGAGGGTCATGTGCCATCGCCTCCGTGGGGGACCGGGGACCAGCATCGAATGTGTTCCGCAATGGAACAGCACCGGATCGGGGAAATCCCGAAGGTGAACGCATGCGCCGCTCGGACGATTCTCTGGGCACAAGGAGACCCACGATGACGAGAAGAAGGAATTCCTCCGGGCTGCCGGCGCTGGCCGCCGCATGGCTGTTCGCGGCCGCATCGATCGCCGCGGCGCAGGGCAGCGGGCCCTCGCCGCAGGACCGTGCCGCCGCCGCCGCCCAGCGTGTCAACGGCAGCTTCATCCGCGCCAACGCGGCGCAGAAGCAGACGCCCGACTGGCCCAGCATCGGCCTGGACTACGCCGAGACCCGCTTCAGCAAGCTCGACCAGGTGAACGCGGGCAACGTGAAGCAGCTCGGCCTGGTCTGGTCCTACGACCTGCAGTCCACGCGCGGCGTCGAGGCCACGCCGCTGGTGGTCGACGGCATCATGTACGTCACGGCCTCGTGGAGCGTGGTGCATGCGATCGACACGCGCACCGGCCAGAAGCTGTGGACCTTCGATCCCGAGGTCGATAAGTCCAAAGGCTTCAGGGGCTGCTGCGACGTGGTGAACCGAGGCGTTGCGTTGTACGAGGGCAAGGTCTACGTGGGCGCCTACGACGGCCGCCTGATCGCGCTCGATGCCGCCAGCGGCCGCAAGCTCTGGGAGAAGAACACCATCGAGGGCCAGAAGGGCAGCTACACCATCACCGGCGCGCCGCGCGTGTTCAAGGGCAAGGTGATCATCGGCAACGGCGGCGCCGAGTACGGCGTGCGCGGCTACATCACGGCCTACGACGCGGCCAGCGGCGAACAGAAGTGGCGCTGGTTCACCGTGCCCGGCGATCCGGCCAAGCCCTTCGAGAACGAGGCCATGGCGCGCGCCGCCAGGACCTGGGACCCCGACGGCAAGTACTGGGAGGCCGGCGGCGGCGGCACCGTGTGGGACTCGATGGCCTTCGATCCCGAGCTCAACCTGATGTACATCGGCACCGGCAACGGCTCGCCCTGGGCCCATAAGGCGCGCAGCCCCAAGGGCGGCGACAACCTCTACCTGGGCTCGGTGGTCGCGCTCAATCCCGACACCGGCAAGTACGTCTGGCACTACCAGGAGACGCCCGGCGACAACTGGGACTACACCTCCACGCAGCCGATGATCCTGGCCAACATCAAGGTCGACGGCAAGCAGCGCAAGGTGGTGCTGCATGCGCCGAAGAACGGTTTCTTCTTCGTCATCGACCGCACCAACGGCAAGTTCATCTCGGCGAAGAACTTCGTCGAGGTCAACTGGGCCACCGGCTTCGACAAGAACGGCCGCCCGATCGAGATCGCCGCCGCGCGCCAGAACGAGAAGCCCGGCGACAGCATCCCCGGCCCCTTCGGCGCGCACAACTGGCACCCGATGTCCTTCAATCCGCAGACCGGCCTGGCCTACCTGCCCGCGCAGCACGTGCCGCTGAACCTGATGGACGACAAGGACTGGAAGTTCGACCAGAACGCACCGGGCCGCCCGCATGCCGCGCTGGGCTGGAACACCGGCAAGTTCGCCAACGTCGAGCCGCCCACCAGCAAGCCCTTCGGCCGCCTCGTGGCCTGGGATCCGGTGAAGCAGAAGGAGGCCTGGGGCGTGGACTATGCGTCGCCCTGGAACGGCGGCACCCTGACCACCGCGGGCAACCTGGTGTTCCAGGGCACGGCCGACGGCCGGCTCGTGGCCTACGACGCGCGCAACGGCGACAAGCTCTGGGAGACGCCCACCGGCACCGGCGTGGTCGCCGCGCCCGCCACCTACATGGTCGACGGCAAGCAGTACGTGTCGGTGGCCGTGGGCTGGGGCGGCGTCTACGGCCTCGCGCAGCGCGCCACCGAGCGCCAGGGCCCGGGCACCGTCTACACCTTTGCGGTCGGCGGCACCGCCAAGATGCCGGACTTCGTGCAGTACCGCATGAGCAAGCTGGTGCAGGGCGTGAAGTACGACCCGGCCAAGGTCCAGGCCGGCACCATGCTCTACGTCAGCAACTGCGTCTTCTGCCACGGCGTGCCGGGCGTGGACCGCGGCGGCAACATCCCGAACCTCGGCTACCTCGATTCCGCGTACATCGAGAACCTCGACAAGTTCGTGCTCAAGGGCCCGGCGATGGCGCGCGGCATGCCCGACTTCACGGGCAAGCTCTCGGCCGACGACATCGAGAGCATCAAGGCCTTCATCCAGGGCACGGCCGACGCGATCCGGCCCAAGTGAACCGGCCGGGCCGCGCTCCGCGGCCCATGAAAAAAGCCGCCGGGCCCGCGAGGGCCGGCGGCTTCGTCGTTGATGCGAGCGACGCGATCGATCAGTCGGCGTACACGCCCGCGGCCTTGATGATCGGGCTCCACTTGGCGATCTCGGCCTGCACGAACTTCTTGTGGCCATCGGGCTCGATGCGGCCGTCGACCGCCACCACGGCGCCCAGCGCTTCTTCCTTCTTCAGGAAGTCGGGGTCCTTGAGCGCGACCTTCAGCGCGTCGTTGAGCTTCTTCAGCACCGGTGCCGGCGTGCCCTTGGGCGCGTACAGGCCGTGCCAGATCGTGACCTGGAAGTCCTTCAGGCCCGACTCCTGCAGCGTGGGCAGGTCCTTGAGCAGCGGCACCGTCAGGCGCTTGGGCGTGGTCACGGCATAGGCCTTGACCTTCTTGCCCTCGATCTGCGGCGAGGTGTTGGTGGTCTGGTCGCACAGCAGGTCGATCTGGCCGCCGATCAGGTCGGTGATGGCCGGCGCCGTTCCCTTGTAGGGCACGGGCGTCATCTCGGTCTTCATCGCGCTCTGGTAGAGCAGGCCGCACAGGTGCGAGGCCGAGCCCACGCCCGCGTTGCCGAGGTTGATCTTGCCCTTGTTGGCGCCGATCCAGTCGGTCAGTTCCTTGTAGTTGTTGGCCGGCAGGCTGGGCTTGGCGATCAGCGTCATCGGCACGTCGTTGATGATGCCCAGGTACTCGAAGTCGCTCTCGACCTTGAACGGCACGTTGCGCACCAGCGTCGGGATGGTCGACATCGCGATGTGGTTGAGCAGCAGCGTGTAGCCGTCCGGTGCCGCGCGCGCCACCTTGGCCGCGCCGATCGAGCTGCCGGCGCCGGGCACGTTGTCGATCACCACGCTGGCGCCGCCGAGCGGCTTGCGCAGCGCCTCGGCCAGGTCGCGCGCGACGCGGTCGGTGGGGCCGCCGGCGGCGAAGGGCACCACGATGCTGATGGGCTTGCCGCTCGGGTAGTCCTGGGCGTGGGCGCCGATGGCAACAGCGGCGATCGCCGTCAGGGCTAGCAGTTTTTTCATGGAGAGGACCCCCGGAAGAGGAAAAAGGAATGAAGGGAAATTGAAAGCGGGCGCGATCTTAAAGGCTGACCATGCCCTGACGAATCCCCACAAGCCCTAGTCCACACGGCGATGCGGGCAGAGGCTCCTGCGGAAGGAGGGGCGCCATCGTTGCGCCGCGCTGCTCGGGCATGATGTTTCCCTGGGAGACGCGCCATGGGGGGCGCGCATGCCGCAACGACGGTGCGGCCCGCCGGGCCGCGACAAAAGAAGGGAAAACACACATGGATCCTCTGGTCTATCCGCGCGAGCGCACGCTCGGCGCGATCACGCTCGTGCTCGGCCTGCTGGTCTGGCTGGCCCTGCTGGTGGGCACCTTCGGCATCCTGCTGCTCTACCTGCTGATGGGCTTCATCGGCTACTGCTTCGCGCACTCGGCGCTGATCGCCTGGATCAAGGGCACCGGCGTGAAGCTCTCGCCGACCCAGCTGCCCGAGCTCAACGCGCGCTTCGAGGCCTGCTGCGCCCGGCTCGGCATCGCCACGCCGCCCGAGGCCTACCTGCTGCACGGCGACGGCATGTTCAACGCCTTCGCCACCCGCTTCCTCGGGCGCGACTTCGTGATCCTGCTGTCGGACGTGGTCGACGCGATGGAGCCGCAACCCGACGGCATCAACTTCTACATCGGCCACGAGCTCGGCCACATCCGGCGCAAGCACCTCACGGGCCATTTCTGGCGCGCGCCGGTGCTGTGGCTGCCGCTGCTGGGCGCGGCCTATGCGCGCGCCAAGGAATACACCTGCGACCTGCACGGTGCCGCCTGCTGCGAGCAACTCGATTCCGCGCCGCGCGCGCTGCTCGCGCTGGCCGCCGGCGCGCACCAGTGGCGCAACGTCGACATGAACGCCTATGCGGCGCAGTCGCGCGCCAATGCCGGCTTCTGGGGCTCGTTCCACGAAGTGGTCGGCGGCTACCCCTGGCTCACCAAGCGCGTGGCGCGTGCCATCGACCCGGCCGCGCGACTGCCCGAGCGCAATCCCGCGGCCTACCTGCTGGGCCTGTTCGTGCCCTACGCGGGCCGCGCCGGCGGCGGCGCGCTCGGCATCCTGGTGACGGTCGCCGTGATCGGCATCCTGGCCGCGGTGGCGCTGCCCGCCTACCAGGACTACCAGTCGCGCGCGGTGGTCGCGCAGGCCTGGGCCAACGGTGCGCCGGTGCGCCTCGCGCTCGCCGAGTACTACCGCGAGAAGGAGGAGATCCCCGAGAGCCTCGAGGCCGCGGGGCTGCCCGAGACCCTGCCCGACGGCACCGCGCTGCGGCTCGACAGCGACACCATGGTGGTCGAGGTGCAGACCGCGCGCGGCACGCTGCTGATGGAGCCCGCGCCCTCGGGCAACGGCCTGCGCTGGACCTGCGGCGCGGGCGAGGGCCTGGCCGAGAAGGCGCTGCCCGCGAGCTGCAAGTAGGCGTCGCCAAACCCGAGCCGCACGCGCGGATTTGGCGCGCACGGCTTGCGGCCCGGGCCCGGGCGTGGTCCCCTCGTCGTTTCCCCTTTCAGCAACGACGACCCGGAGACCCTGCCCGATGCCCGCCCTTCGACTCAAAGACCCGACCCTGCTGCGCCAGCAGGCCTATGTTGCCGGCGCCTGGATCGATGCCGACGACGGCACCACCGTCGCGGTGACCAACCCCGCCAACGGCGAGACCATCGGCAGCGTGCCGATGTGCGGCACGGCCGAGACCGAGCGTGCCATCGCGGCCGCCGAGAAGGCCCAGAAGGGCTGGGCCAGGCTGCCCGCCAAGGAGCGCTCGGCGATCCTGCGCAAGCTCAACGACCTGATGCTGGCCAACGTCGACGACCTCGCGCTGATCATGACCACCGAGCAGGGCAAGCCGCTGGCCGAGAGCCGCGGCGAGGTCGCCTATGCCGCCTCGTTCATCGAGTGGTTCGCCGAGGAGGCGCGCCGCGTCTACGGCGACACCATTCCCGCGCCGCAGGCCGACCGCCGCATCCTCGCGCTCAAGCAGCCCGTGGGCGTGACGGCCGCGATCACGCCCTGGAACTTCCCGGCCGCCATGCTCACGCGCAAGGCCGGCCCCGCGCTGGCCGCGGGCTGCGCGATGGTGGTCAAGCCCGCCACGCAGACGCCGTACTCGGCGCTGGCCTTCGCCGAACTGGCCGAGCGCGCGGGCGTGCCCAAGGGCCTGCTGTCGGTGCTCACCGGCTCGGCCAGCAAGATCGGCGGCGAGATGACGCGCAGCCCGATCGTGCGCAAGCTCAGCTTCACCGGCTCCACCGAGGTCGGCCGCACGCTGATGAAGCAGTCGGCCGACACCATCAAGAAGCTCTCGCTCGAGCTCGGCGGCAACGCGCCCTTCATCGTGTTCGACGATGCCGACATCGACGCGGCCGTCGAGGGCGCGATGGTCTCGAAGTACCGCAACACCGGCCAGACCTGCGTCTGCGCCAACCGCCTCTACGTGCAGCGCGGCGTGCTCGAGGCCTTCACGCAGAAGCTGGTGGCCAAGGTCAAGGCGCTCAAGGTCGGCGACGGCACCGAGGCCGGCGTCAACCAGGGCCCGCTGATCGATGCCAAGGCGGTCGAGAAGATCGAGGAGCACGTGGCCGATGCCGTGGCCAAGGGCGGCCAGGTGCTGGCCGGCGGCAAGCGCCATGCGCTCGGCGGCCTGTTCTACGAGCCCACCGTGATCGGCGGTGCCAGCGCCGACATGCTGTTCGCGCGCGAGGAGACCTTCGGCCCGCTGGCGCCGATCTTCGCCTTCGACACCGAGGAGGAGGCCATCGCCGCGGCCAACGACACCGAGTTCGGCCTCGCCGCGTATTTCTACAGCCGCGACATCGGCCGCATCATGCGCGTGGCCGAGTCGCTGGAGTCGGGCATCGTGGGCGTCAACACCGGCCTGGTGTCGACCGCCGAGGCGCCGTTCGGCGGCGTCAAGCAGTCGGGGCTGGGGCGCGAGGGCTCGAAGTACGGGCTCGACGATTTCCTCGAGGTCAAGTACGTCTGTCTCGCCGGTCTCGACAAGTAAGCGGAGGTTGCCGGCCGTCGAACTGTCCGACAACGGCGGCCGGCGCCGGCCGATGCGGCATGCGTGGCACGGGCCTAGGGTGAAGTTTCATTGCCTCGAGAAACCCACCCAAGGAGTGATTCACCATGCCCACCATCACCACCTCTTCACTGGACGGAATGACGGTCGCGATCCTCGTGTCGGACGGCTTCGAGCAGGTCGAGATGACCGAGCCGCGCAAGGCGCTGGAGTCCGCGGGCGCGAAGACGCAGGTCGTCTCGCCGCTCGACGGCAGCGTGCGCGGCTGGAAGCATCACGACCCGGCCGACACCTTCGAGGTCGACGTGCCGCTCAAGACCGCGAACCCCGACGACTTCGATGCGCTGCTGCTGCCCGGCGGCGTCGTCAATCCCGATGCCCTGCGCATCGACGAGAAGGCGGTCGCGTTCGTGCGCGCCTTCGTCGAGGCCGGCAAGCCGATCGCTGCGATCTGCCACGGACCCTGGACCCTGATCGATGCCGGCGGCGTGAAGGACCGGCGCATGACCTCGTGGCCCTCGCTGCGCGCGGACCTGCGCAACGCGGGCGCGCGCTGGAGCGACCAGGAGGTCGTGGTCGACCATGAGCTGGTGACCAGCCGCAAGCCCGACGACCTGCCGGCCTTCAACCGCGAGATGGTGCGCTTGTTCGAGCTGGCGCACGAGGCGGCGCTGCAGCATCACTGAGTCCGGCAACTACCGTTCGGGCTGAGCTTGTCGAAGCCTCGCGCGGCGCTTCGACAGGCTCAGCGTGAACGGGTTGGAGGGGGCTTCAGTCGACTGAGACCGCCGGCCCGGTGTAGCGCGCCCTTGGCCGTATCAGGTGCCCCGTGGCCGCCTGCTCGAGCACGTGCGCGGTCCAGCCCACGCTGCGCGCGAGCGCGAACAGCACCAGCGGCGCATCGGCCGGCAGCTCGTGCACGGCCGCGAGCGCGGCCAGCGCGAAGTCGATGTTGACGGGCTCTCCCACCAGGCGCTCGCCGGCCTCGCGCAGCGCCGCGAAGGCCGGCGGCAGTTCGAGCTCCTCGAGCAGCGCGGCGCAGCGCACGTCGCCGGCCGGATAGAGCGGATGGCCGAAGGCCGCGAGCGGCCGGTCGTGCGCGAGCCACTCGCGCGCGGCCGCGTCGGCGCTCGACTGCTCGGCTTGCCGCACCAGCGCCTGCACCGCGCGCGCCGCGCCGCCATGCAGCGGGCCGGTCAGCGTTGCGAGGCCGGTCAACAGGCAGGCCGCGAGCGAGGCGCCGGTGGAGGCCGTCACGCGCGCCGCGAAGGTCGAGGCATTGAGTTCGTGGTCGGCCAGCAGCACCAGCGCGCGGCGCAGTTGCGCAGCGGCGCGCGGCCGGCGCCAGGCCGCGGCGAGGCGCGCATGCAGCGGCTGCGCGGCGGCGCTCGCGGGCACCTTGCCGATCAGCGCATCGGCCAGCGTGCCCACCACCTCGGCAGCCTCGGCGCGCAGGGCCTGCGGCGAGCGGCCGCGCGAGGGCGGGTCGACCGCCGCGCGCATGGCGAGCGCGCGCAGGCCCGCCTGCAGCGGCGGCATGCCGTCGCGCGCGGTGGCTTCATCGACAGACAGGCGCGGCGGCGCGCATTCCCACAGCAGGCCCGCCACGTCCTCGAGCGTGGCCTGGATCGACAGCGCGCACGCATCCTGCCCGCGGTACCAGAGCCGCCCGCCGGACACGGTCGACACGGCCGAGGGCAGCACCGGCTCGCCCCACTGGATCGCCTCGCTCGCCACCGCCTCGCTGCTGCGCCGCCCCTGCGCGCGCGCCGCGAGCCGCTGCACGTCGTCGCGGTGGTAGAGGCTGCGCCGCGGGTCGGCGGCATCGGGCTTGGCGCGGATGCGGCCGCGGCTCACGCCGGCATAGAGCGTCTGGGGCCGCACCTGCATCAGGGCGAGCGCTTCGGCGGCGGGAAGCCAGGGCGAGGAACGGGTCATGTTGACGAAATGGATCAAGATTGACGTCAATGTTAGCGGCGCCAGAATCGTCCGCATCGTGAACACGAATGGAGCATGAAACGATGAACGACGATGGACTCGAAAGCGTGGTGGCGGCGCACACCGTGCTGTCGGAGGTGGATGGCGCGGCGGGCCGGCTGGTGATCCGCGGCCACACGCTCGACGAGATCGCGCGCCGCTGGCAGTTCGAGGACGTGGCGGCCGCGCTGTTCGAAGGCTTCTTCGAACGCGCACCCGATGCCGCCAGCCTGCGCGTCGCGCTGGGGCGCGCGCGGCGCGAGGCCTTCGAACGGCTGCAGCCCGGCGACGAGGCGCAGCTGCGCCGCCTGCCGGCGATCGAGGCCGTGCGCGCGCTGCTCGCGCGGTTGCCCGACGGCGACGACCTCGCGACCGCGCTGCGCCTGCTCGCGGGCCCGGCGGTCTACACCGGCGCGGTGATGCGCTGGCGGCTCGGCGTGCCGGCGCTCGCGCCCGACGAAGGCCTGGGCCACGCGGCCGACATGCTGCGCATGCTGCATGGCCGCGCGCCCACGGCCGCGCAGGCGGCGGCGCTCGACACCTACCTCGTCACCGTCTGCGACCACGGCCTCAATGCCTCGACCTTCGCGGCGCGCGTGGTGGCGTCCACGGGCGCGGGCCTGGCCTCGGCGGTGCTCGCGGGCATCAGCGCGCTGAAGGGGCCGCTGCATGGCGGCGCGCCCGGGCCGGTGCTCGATGCGCTCGACGCCATCGGCAGCGCCGAGCGGGCCCGTGCCTGGCTCGAGGCGGCCGTGGCCGAGGGCCAGCGCCTCATGGGCTTCGGCCATCGCATCTATCGGGTGCGCGATCCGCGCGCCGATGCGCTCAAGGGCGCGCTGAAGCGGCTCAGCGCCGAGGGCGGGGTCGATGCCGCGCGCTTCGCGCTGGCCGAGGCCGCCGAGCAGGCCGCGCTCGCGATCCTGCGCGAGAAGAAGCCCGACCGGCCGCTCGAGACCAACGTCGAGTTCTACACGGCGCTGCTGCTCGAGGCGCTGGGCTTCGGCCGCGAGAGCTTCACCTGCGTGTTCGCGGCCGGTCGCACCGCGGGCTGGCTCGCGCATGCGCGCGAGCAGGTGCAGAAGGGGCGGCTGATCCGGCCGCAGTCGGTCTACGTGGGCCCCGAACCCGCCGCGCGGGAGCCCGCACTCGCGCACTGAGCCTACACGGCGGTCCCGCCGTCCTCCGATACGCTCGTGTCGACTGCCATTTTCAGCGACACGACGTACCGACCGATGACGACCGCCGATCCCGCCCATGCCCGCGCGCTGCGCCTGCCGCGCGACTTCGCGCTGATCGCGGTCGGCCTCGATGCCGTGCTGCTGGCGCTCAACCTGTCGATGCTGCTGCTGCCGGGCACCGACGATGCGGCGCAGATCCGCCGCGCCTATGCGCAGGCCGGCGTGTGGATCCTGCTGGTCGCGAGCACGGCGATGTCGTGGGCCTTGATCGGTGGCCTGGCCTGGAGCCATGGCCGCCACGCGCTCGAACGGCTGGGCGTGCCGCGGGTGGCGCTGTCGAGCGGCGCGCGGCTGCGTTTCGGCGGTGCCTGGCTGCTGGTGCTGGTGCTCAACCACCTCGCGCTCACGCCGCTGTTCTACGAGCTGCAGCTGATGTTCATGCCGGGCGGGCGCTATGCCGAGTTGCTGGGCGGCGCGGTGCCACGGCTGAGTCTGGGACTCGCGGCGCTGCTGCAGTCGCTGGTGCAGCTCGCGGTACTGGTGCTGGGCCTCTGGCTCGCGGCTCGCTTCGCGCTGCGCCGCAGCCGCTCCGCAACGGCCGAGGCGCTCGATGCGCGCGCACCCGATGAAGTCTCGACGGTGCCGGCCGGAGCCTCGCCGCGCGCGGCGGTGGCGCTGCTGGTGGGCGGGCTGTTCGCGTCGCTGCAGGTCTGGAGCGCGCTCGCCGTGGCGCGCTGGGCCGGTGCCTCGCAAGATGGCGGGCCCTGGGCACTGCTGCTGACCTGGGCCCTGCCGCCGGTCGTGGCCGGCGCGCTCGCCCTCTGGGGCGGCTGGCTGGGCACGCGCCCGGGCCTGTGGCCGGTGCGGCCGTTCCGCGCGGTATCAGCCGCGTTGCTGAGCTTCGTGCTGGTGCAGCTCGGCTGCATCGTCTTCGCGTTCCTGTGGTTCGCGCTCGCGGTGGGCGCCATCAAGGCGCTGCAGGGCATCGGCGCGATGGCCGGCTTCATGGCCGTGCTGATCGCGCTCTACGCGGCGCTCACGGTGCTGCTGGCGCGTGCCATGACGCGCCGGCTGTACCGTCGCTACTTGTAGCTGCGCGCGTCCTCGATCACCTTGCCGTCGTTCGGCAGGCTGCCGGGCGCCACCAGCTCGATGGTGCCGCGCAGCTTCGTCACCTCGCGCACGGCCTCGGCGATGCGCACCACCAGGCCCTCGGGCGCGCCCGCGCATTCGAGCCGGAAGTTCATCTGGTCGTCGCCCATCTCGCCCGACACGACGAGCCGCGCGCGCTGGATCTCGGGAAAGCGCCGCGCGATCTCGGCCACCTGCGAGGGATGCACGAACATGCCGCGCACCTTGGTGGTCTGGTCGGCGCGGCCGAGCCAGCCCTTGATGCGCTTGTTGGTGCGGCCGGTAGGGCAGGTGCCCGCGAGCACGGCCGAGAGATCGCCGGTGCCGAAGCGCACCAGCGGATAGTCGGGGTTGAAGGTGGTCACGACGATCTCGCCGACCTCGCCGTCGGGCACGGGGTCGCCGGTGCCGGGCCGCACGATCTCGACCAGCACGCCCTCGTCGAGCACCAGGCCTTCGCGCGCACTGGTCTCGTAGGCGATGAGGCCGAGGTCGGCGGTGGCATAGCACTGGGTGCCCTTCACGCCACGCGCGGCGATCCAGTCGTGCAGGCTCGGCGGGAAGGCCTCGCCCGAGACCAGGGCCTTGGTGAGCCAGGGCAGCTTCTGGCCCTTCTCCTCGGCCTTCTCGAGCAGGATCTTGAGAAAACTCGGGGTGCCGGCATACCCTTCGGGCTTGAGGTCGACCATGGCCTCGAGCTGCTGTTCGGTCTGGCCGGTGCCGCCCGCGAACACGGTACAACCGACGGCGCGCGCGCCGCTCTCCATGATGGAGCCGGCCGGTGTCATGTGATAACTGAAGCTGTTGTGGATCAGCTCGCCGCTTCGAAAGCCCGCGGCATGCAGCGCGCGCGCGGTGCGCCAGTAGTCGCGCGCCTCGCCCTCGGGTTCGTAGATGGTGCCGGGGCTCGCGAATATGCGCGGCATGCGGGTGCCGCGCGCAATGGCCGAGAAGCCACCGAAGGGATCGTTCTCGCGGCCTTGCTTCTGCAGTTCGAGCAGTTCCGACTTGCGCGTGACCGGCAGCTTGGCGAGGGCCTCGCGCGTGGTGACGTCGGCGGCCGTGATGCCGTCGAGGATCTTCGAGAGGGCGGGTGCGGCGGTCTGGGCCTGGGTGATCTGTCGGGGCAGCGCGGCCAGCAGGTCGCGTTCGCGTTCGGCAGGGTCGCGGATCTCTAGTGCGTCGTAGTGGTCGGTCATGTCCGTACCCTTCAATCTGTTCAATTCGGATTTCTGCTGTCTTGCTTCGAGAGGGGCGTCCGGGGCGCGTGCACAGGACAGCGGGTACTTCCCTCCGCGAATGTCCCCCGCCCTTCGGGCTCCTCCTTTATTTCGCTGCGGGAAGCACCCACTGCCCTGTGCACGTGGGCGCTGCGGTGGTGCCGGCGGTTCAACAGCGATTGCGTCCCGGCTCGCGTCGATGGGGTACTCCCCGCAGCGAAATAAAGGAGGAGCCGAAGGCGGGGGACATTCGCGGAGGGGAGTACCCCGTCGGCGCGAGCCCACCCCCACCCGTAGACGGCAGGGACAGCACAGACGGCAGGAAAGAACATCAAGCCAGCCACCTCTTGCGCCGCTTGTAGCTCTTCACATCCCGGAAGCTCTTGCGATCCGCCCCCCCCACGCCGAGGTAGAACTCCTTCACGTCCTCGTTCTCGCGCAGGCTCTGCGCCGCGCCGTCCATCACGATGCGGCCGTTCTCGAGGATGTAGCCGTAGTCGGCGTAGCGCAGCGCCATGTTGGTGTTCTGCTCGGCCAGCAGGAAGGTCACGCGTTCCTTGGTGTTGAGGTCCTTCACGATCTCGAACACCTCTTCCACGATCTGCGGCGCCAGGCCCATCGAGGGCTCGTCGAGCAGCACCATCGTCGGGTTGGCCATCAGCGCGCGGCCGATCGCGCACATCTGCTGCTCGCCGCCCGAGGTGTAGGCCGCCTGCGAGGTGCGCCGCGTCTTCAGGCGCGGGAAGTAGGCATAGACCTTCTCGAGCGTCTGCTGCACCGCGGCCTTGCCGTCGGTGCGCGTGTAGGCGCCCGTCATCAGGTTCTCCTCGATGGTCAGGTGCGCGAAGCAGTGGCGGCCTTCCATCACCTGGATCAGCCCGCGCTTGACCAGCTCGGCCGGCGACAGCGCCTCGATGCGCTCGCCGCGCAATTCGATCGTGCCCTTGGTGACCGCGCCGCGCTCGCCCGCCAGCAGGTTGCTCACCGCGCGCAGCGTCGTCGTCTTGCCCGCGCCGTTGCCGCCCAGCAGCGCCACGATCCCGCCCTCGGGCACGCTCAGCGACACGCCCTTGAGCACCAGGATCACGTGGTTGTAGATGACCTCGATGCCGTTGACGTCGAGAAGGATGTTGGGTTGGCTCATGGTGTTCTTTCGGACATCCGCAAGCGCACGTGGAACGAGACGCTGCGCTTGCGGATGCCGCCTTCCCATGAAGGGGAGGCAGGCCCCCTTCCGCCTGGCGGGAGGGGGTAGGGGGAGGGTGCCGTCAGTCCCTGGCACCTGCCAGAGCGTCAGCTCTGGCAGTCGGCCGCGTCGCGACGCGTCAGCTTCTTCTCGGTCGCGTACTTGTCGGCCGCGGCCTTCGCCATCGGCTTGATGATCTGCTCGTCGGCCTGGTACCAGTCCGACATGCCGCCCCACTGCGCGCCGTCCCAGGTGTGGACGCGCGCCCAGGTCGAGCCCATGTGGTCCTGGCACGAGGTGCTCACCGGACGCATCACGCCCGAGAAGCCCAGCGCGTCGAGCTTCTTCTGGTCGAGCGCGAGGTTCTCGAAGCCCCAGCGCACCTGGTCGCCGGTCATGACCTTGCCCTTGCCGAAGCGCTCCTGCGCGCGGCGCACGGCCTCGACCGACAGCATCTGGATGATCACGCCGCGCGTGTAGAGGACCGAGCCCACCTCGTCCTTCGGACCCGTGCCCTGGCCCTTCTCGTGCACCTGCTTGAGGATGTCCTGGATCACCTTGGGCTGCGTGCCCGAGGTGTTGAGCGCCAGCGCGTTGTAGCCCTTGGCATTCGCGCCCACGTCCTTCACGTCGGGCTCGGCGCCGGCCCACCACACGCCGTACATCTTCTCGCGCGGGTAGCCCGTGGCCACGGCTTCCTTGAGCGCGGTGGAGTTCATCACGCCCCAGCCCCACAGCAGCACGTAGTCGGGACGCTGCTGGCGCACCTGCAGCCAGGCCGACTTCTGCTCGACGCCGGGCGCGGTCACGGGGATCAGCGAGAGCTCGAAGCCGTTCTGCTTCGCGCGCTCCTGCAGCAGCGGGATCGGTTCCTTGCCGAACGGCGAGTCGTGATAGACCAGCGCGATCTTCTTGCCCTTGAGCTTGTCGAGGCCGCCTTCCTTCTTGCCGATGTGCTGGATCAGGATGTCGGCCGCGGTCCAGTAGCTGCCCATCAGCGGGAAGTTCCACTTGAACACGCCGCCGTCCTGCGAGGCCGCGAGGCCGTAGCCCAGCGTGATCAGCGGGATCTTGTCGGTCAGCACCTTGTCGGTCAGCGCGAAGGTGATGCCGGTGGCCTGCGGGTCGAACAGCGCGACGCCCGGGCGGCCCTTGAGGCGCTCGTAGCATTCCACGCCCTTGTCGGTGGCGTAGCCGGTCTCGCACTCCTCGTACGAGATCTTCACGCCGTTGATGCCGCCTTGCGCATTCACCAGCTTCAGGTAGTCCTGCTTGCCGTTGGCCCAGGGCGTGCCGTTGGGCGCATAGGGGCCGGTGCGATAGACCAGCAGCGGGAAGAACTGCTCCTTGGCCTGTGCCTGTGCGAGCGAGGGCGCCAGCGCGGTGCCGAGGGTGCCGGCCACCAGGGCGGCGGTCAGAGCGAGCGATTTCAGTTTCATGCCTGTCTCCTTTTTGGGGGCACCGCGGTGCCGGGTTGTCAACGCCGAAAAAACGCTTGAAAAGCTCAATGGGGGAAGGGCCACAGCCGCAGCTTCTCCTTGGCCGTGGACCACAGCCGCGCGAGGCCGTGCGGTTCCACGATCAGGAAGAAAACGATGAGCGCGCCGAAGATCATGTATTCGAGGTGCGAGGCCAGGGCGGTCGAGATCGAGAAGCCCAGCCAGCCCGGCAGCTGGTTCAACAGCAGCGGCAGCAGCACGATGAAGGCGGCGCCGAAGAAGCAGCCCATGATCGAGCCGAGGCCGCCGATGATCACCATGAACAGCAGCTGGAACGAGCGGTCGATGCTGAAGGCCGCAGGCTCCCAGGCCCCCAGGTGCACGAAGCCCCACAGCGCGCCGGCCACGCCGACGATGAAGCTGCTGACCGCGAAGGCCGTGAGCTTGGCGTAGACCGGGCGGATGCCGATCACCGCGGCCGCCACGTCCATGTCGCGCATCGCCATCCACTCGCGGCCGATCGCGCTGCGCACCAGGTTCTTCGCGAGCAGCGCGAAGATCACCACCAGCGCGAGGCAGAACAGGTACTTCTGCACCGGCGACTCGATCGGGATGCCGAACACGTTGAGGCCCGCCACGCTGACCGAACCCGACGAGGAGTTGTTGGTGAACCACTGGATGCGCAGGAAGGCCCAGTCGGTGAAGAACTGCGCCGCCAGCGTGGCGACCGCGAGGTACAGCCCCTTGATGCGCAGGCTCGGGATGCCGAACAGCACGCCGATCACCGTGGCGCACAGGCCGCCCAGCAGCAGCGATGCGATCAGCGGCATGCCGTCGATGCGCACGTGGAAGTTGTAGGCCGCGTAGGCGCCCACCGCCATGAACGCGCCGGTGCCCAGCGAGATCTGGCCGCAGTAGCCCACCAGCACGTTGAGGCCTATGGCCGCGAGCGACAGGATCAGGAAGGGCGTGAGGATGGCGCGCATCCAGTAGTCCGACACGCCCAGCGGCACCGCGATGAAGGCCACCGCGAGCAGCGCCAGGATCGCCACGCGGTCCTGCAGGATCGGGAAGATCTGCTGATCGGCGCGGTAGGTCGACTTGAACTGGCCGTTTTCCCTGTAGAACATGTCTCAGACCCGATCGATGATTTTTTCGCCGAAGAGCCCTTGCGGCCGCACCAGCAGGAACACGAGCGCCAGCACATAGGCGAACCAGATCTCGATGCCGCCGCCGAGCATCGGCCCGAGGTAGATCTCCGAGAGCTTCTCGCCCACGCCGATCAAAAGGCCGCCGATGATCGCGCCCGGGATCGAGGTCAGGCCGCCGAGGATCACCACCGGCAGTGCCTTGAGCGCCACCAGCGAGAGCGAGAACTGCACGCCGAGCTTGGAGCCCCAGATGATCCCGGCCACCAGCGCCGAGAAGCCGGCCACCGACCACACGATCACCCAGATGCGGTTGAGCGGAATGCCGATCGACTGCGCCGCCTGGTGGTCGTCGGCCACGGCGCGCAGCGCGCGGCCGGTGGCGGTCTTCTGGAAGAAGATCGCGAGCACCACCACCAGCGCGGCCGCCACCAGCGCCGCGATCAGGTCCTCCTGGCTCAGCAGCAGGCCGCCCTGGAAGGTGCTCTCGAGCACCATCAGCGGTTCCTTCGGCATGCCGACGTCGATCTTGTAGATGTCGTTGCCGAACAGCGTCTGGCCCAGGCCGTCGAGGAAGTAGGCGATGCCCAGCGTGGCCATCAGCAGCGTGATGCCCTCCTGGTTCACGAGCTTGCTGAGCGCGAGCCGCTCGATCAGCCAGGCCACCACCACCATGATCGCCATCGCCGCGATGAAGGCCAGGATGTTCGCGAGGATCAGGCTCTGGAAGCCCAGCCACTGCGGGATCCATTCGGCGAAGCGTGCCATCGCGAGTGCCGCGAACAGCACCATCGCGCCCTGCGCGAAGTTGAACACGCCCGAGGCCTTGTAGATCAGCACGAAGCCGATCGCTATCAGCGAATAGAGCATGCCGACCATCAGGCCGCCGAAGAGGGTCTCAAGAAAAAAGCCCATATCAATGCTCCACGCCCAGGTACGCCCGGATCACGTCTTCGTTGTTGCGCACTTCGTCGGGCGTGCCGTCGCCGATCTTCTTGCCGTAGTCGAGCACCACCACGCGGTCGGAGATGTCCATCACCACGCCCATGTCGTGCTCGATCAGCACGATGGTGGTGCCGAACTCGTCGTTCACGTCGAGGATGAAGCGGCTCATGTCCTGCTTCTCCTCCACGTTCATGCCGGCCATCGGCTCGTCGAGCAGCAGCACCTGCGGCTCCATCGCGAGCGCGCGGCCCAGGTCCACGCGCTTCTGCAGGCCGTAGGGCAGGCGGCCCACCGGCGTCTTGCGGTGCGCCTGGATCTCGAGGAAGTCGACGATGTGCTCGACGAACTCGCGCTGCTTGAGCTCCTCGCGCTCGGCCGGGCCCCAGCGCAGCGCCTGCGCGAGCAGGCCGCTCTTCATCTTGAGGTTGCGCCCCGTCATGATGTTGTCGAGCACGCTCATGCCCTTGAACAGCGCGAGATTCTGGAAGGTGCGCGCCACGCCCATCTCGGCCACCTGGCGCGAGTTCATGTGCTTGAAGGTCTGGCCGCGGAAGGTGATCGAGCCCTGCTGGGGCCAGTACACGCCGTTGATGCAGTTGAGCATCGAGCTCTTGCCCGCGCCGTTGGGCCCGATGATGGCCCGCACCTCGTGCTCGCGCACGTTGAAGCTGATGTCCGTCAGCGCCTTCACGCCGCCGAAGCTCAGGGAGATGTTCTGCACGTCCAGGATGACGTCGCCGGTTTTTCTTGCCATGTCAGGCCGCCTTTGCCATGCCGGGGAAGCGCTTCGCCTCGACGATCTTCAGGGTCGCGCTCACCGCGCCGGTGCGGCCGTCCTCGAACTTCACCTGGGTCTCGATGAACTGCTCGGTCTTGCCGCCATAGAGCGCCTCGACCAGCACCGCGTATTTCTCGGCGATGAAGCCGCGGCGCACCTTGCGCGTGCGGGTCAGCTCGTCGTCGTCGGGGTCGAGCTCCTTGTGCAGCACCAGGAAGCGCGCGATCTGCGTCTCGCCCATGCCGGCTTCCGCGGCCAGGTCGGCATTGACCTTGCCGAGGCACTCGGCGATCAGCGCCAGCACCTCGGGCTTGCCGGCCAGGTCGACGTAGCCGCCGTAGGCCAGGCCGCGGCGCTCGGCCCAGTTGCCCACGGCCTCGAAGTCGATGTTGACGAAGGCACTGACCTCGTCGCGCGCATGGCCGAAGCACACGGCTTCCTTGATCTGCGGGAAGAACTTGAGCTTGTTCTCGATGTAGTTGGGCGCGAACATCGCGCCGCCCGCGAGCCGGCCCACGTCCTTGGCGCGGTCGATGATGCGCAGGTGGCCCTCGCTGTCGAGCACGCCGGCGTCGCCGGTGTGGAAGTAGCCGTTCGCATCGAGCACCTCGGCGGTGGCGTCGGGGCGCTTGTAGTACTCCTTGAGCACCGAGACGCCGCGCACCAGCACCTCGCCGTCGTCGGCGATCTTGAGTTCGATGCCCGGCGCGGCCGTGCCCACGGTCTGCAGCTTGACCTTGCCGTCCTGCTGCAGGCAGACATAGGCGCAGGTCTCGGTCTGGCCGTAGAACTGCTTGAGGTTGACGCCGATCGAGCGGTAGAAGCGGAACAGGTCGGGCCCGATCGCCGCGCCCGCGGTGTAGGCCACGCGGATGCGGCTCATGCCCAGCACGTTGCGCAGCGGGCCGTAGACCAGCAGGTTGCCCAGGCCGTACAGCAGCCGGTCGCCGGCGCCCACGGGCTGGCCGTTGAGGATGTCGGCACCCACGCGCTGCGCGAGCGCCATGAACTTCGCATAGAGCCAGCGCTTCGGAGCCGCCGCGTCCTCCATGCGGATCGAGACGGCGGTGAGCAGGCCCTCGAAGGTGCGCGGCGGACCGAAGTAGTAGCTCGGGCCGATCTCGCGCATGTCGTTCATCACCGTGGCGGCCGACTCGGGGCAGTTGAGCGTGAAGCCGCCCACCAGCCACTGCGCCACCGAGAACAGGTGGTCGCCGACCCAGGCCATCGGCAGGTAGCTCATGATGTTGTCGCCGGGGCCGAGCCTGTCGGTCTCCACGCCGCCGCGGCCCGCCGCGATGAAGCTCGCATGCGTCTGGCACACGCCCTTGGGGCGGCCGGTGGTGCCCGAGGTGTAGAGGATCACGCCCACGTCGGTGGCCTCGCCGCTGGCCACCGCGGCGTCGAACACGCCGGGATGCGCCTGGTCGTAGGCGCGGCCGAGCTCGCGCAACTGCTCGTAGCCGATCAGCCCGGGCTGGTCGTAGTGGCGCAGGCCCTTCGGGTCGTCGTAGATGATGTGGCGGATGCCCTGGCGGCCCTCGCCGCGCGCCACGCGCTCGGCCTGCAGGTCGCGGCATTCGAGCAGCTTGTCGACCTGCTCCTGGTCCTCGACCACCACGAAGTCGATGGCCGCGTCGTCGAGCATGAACACCATCTCGTTGGCCACCGCGTCCTGGTACAGCGGCACCGGCACGCCGCGCAGGCTCTGCGCCGCGACCACCGCCATGTACAGGTGCGGGCGGTTGGCGCCGACGATCGCGAGGTTGTCGAAGGATTGGAAGCCCAGGCTCGCGAGGCCGCACGCGATCTCGCGCACTTCCTGCGCCACGGCGCGCCAGGTCCAGGTCTGCCAGATGCCGAGGTCCTTCTCCCGCACCGCGGGCGACTCGGGCTGCGCTTGCGCATGCGCAAGCAGCAGGCGGGGAAAGGTGAGGGCGTTTGTTTGCACGGTGCGCGGATCGTAGGGCCGCACTTTGACGTCCAGTTGTCGTTCCAACGACAATCCTAGGGACACTACTCCCCGGAGTTTCCCGATGCCGACCGGCAGCCCCTCGCTCAACCTCCCCCTCGCCGCGGGCAGTTCGATCAAGGACCGCGTGCGTCCGCCCAATGCCGCCGAGCTCGACGGCATCCCCTGGCTGCTCACGCTCACCGCGCCCGAGCGCCGCCGTGCCGAGGCCGCGCTGGTGGTCGGCGAGGCCGAGGTCGGCGATCTCGTGTGCCGCGTGGGGCGTTCGCCCACCTACTGGTTCGGCGTGGTCGAGGGCCTGCTCAAGATGAGCAACGACAACGCCGACGGCGGTTCGGTCACCTACACCGGCGTGCCGCCCGGCGGCTGGTTCGGCGAGGGCACGGTGATGAAGCGCGAGCCCTACCGCTACAACATCCAGGCACTGCGGCGCAGCCTCGTCGCGGGCCTGCCGATCGAGAGCTTCCACTGGCTGCTCGACCATTCGATCGGCTTCAACCGCTTCGTGATGAACCAGCTCAACGAGCGCCTGGGCCAGTTCATCGCCGCGCTCGAGATCGACCGCCTCAACAACCCCGACGCGCGCGTGGCGCGCAACCTGGTCTCGCTGTTCAACCCGGTGCTCTATCCGGGCGTGGGCGAGGTGCTGCGCATCACGCAGCAGGAACTGGCCTACCTCGTGGGCCTGTCGCGCCAGCGCGTGAACGAGGCGCTCAACGGGCTGTCGGCGCAGGGCCTGATCCGCGTCGAATACGGCGGCCTGCGCGTGCTCGACCTGCCCGGGCTGCGCGCGACGGCGATGACGAGCCGCAAGACTTCCTCCACAGACACCGGCCACGGAAAGAAATCATGAGCCTGCAAGACCAACTCCAGATCGTTCCCGCCGATGCCCACGTGGCCGGCTTCGTGCCACCGCCGCCGCCCGCGCCCAAGGCGGCGGAGCCGGGGCCCACGCCCGAGCAGCTGGCCGAGCGCAATGCCGCGCTGATCGAGCGGCTCGAGGCGATGGACGAGCTGCTCGCCAAGCCGCTCAAGGACATCCTCGCCGAGCACGAGAAGGCCGGCGAGTCCGCACTCGCCTGGGACCGCTTCGGCGCGATGTGGATGCTGTCGCAGCGCGCGATGCGGCGCGTGGCGCTGGACCTGGGCGCGCAGCTCGGCGTGAGCGAGGAGGAGATCGTGGCGCGCGCGCTCGCGCATGCGAACGCGGTGCTCAACGGCGCGGACGAGAACGACCTGGGCGGCACCATCGCGCCCGCGCAGATGGGGCACATCGCGCGGCACCGCAACTTCCTGCGCGGGCAGTTCCGCGGCGGCTGAACGCGCGGGCCGCTAGCGCTCGAGCGCCATCTGCTTGAGCTTGTTGTAGAGCGTCGAGCGGCTGATGCCGAGCAGGCGGGCCGCGAGCAGCTTGTTGCCCTTGGTCTCCTGCAGCGCGTTGAGCAGGGCCTTCTGCTCGGTCTCGTTCACGGCGGCGTGCAGGTCGTGGCGCGCCGGAGCCACCGTCGCGGCCGACGCAGCAACCGCGGCTGGCCGCGCGCCGTCGTTGAGCAGCATGTGCTCGGCGCGCAGCTCCGAGGCATCGCCAGACACCACGCAGGCGCGCTCGAGCACGTTGCGCAGCTCGCGCACATTGCCGGGCCAGCCGAACGTCGCGAGCAGCGCCAGCGCGTCGGGCGCGATGTCCTTCTCGCGCATGCCGAGCGTGGCGCAGAGTTCGGCCAGCAGCAGGTCGACCAGCTCGGGCAGGTCCTCGAGCCGCTCGCGCAGGGGCGGGATCTGGATCGGCACCACGCTCAGGCGGTAGTAGAGGTCGGCGCGGAACTGGCCGGTCTCGACCAGTTGCCGGAGGTCGCGGCTGGTGGCCGCGATCACGCGCAGGTCGAGCGGGATCACGGTGTTGCCGCCGATCGGCTCGATCTCGCGCTCCTGCAGCGCGCGCAGCAGCTTGACCTGGATGCGCATCGGCATGTCGCCGATCTCGTCGAGGAACAAGGTGCCCTTGTCGGCCAGCATCATCTTGCCGGTGCGGCCCTTGGGATGGGCACCGGTGTAGGCGCCCGGCGCGGAGCCGAAGAACTCGGCCTCCATCAGTTCCTCGGGAATGGCCGCCACGTTGACGCCGATGAAGTTCTGCCGCGCGCGCCGCGAGGCCGCATGGATGCCCTGCGCGACCATCTCCTTGCCCGTGCCGGTCTCGCCGAGCAGCAGCACCGTCGAGTCGGTGGCCGCGACCTGCCGCGCGCTGCGCCGCACCTGCGCGGCCTGCGGGCTCGAGCCCACGAAGTGGCTGAACTCGTACTTCGTGCGGCGCAACTGGTTGAGCTTCGAGCGCGTGCGCTCGAGCTCGTTCTGCAGCTGCTGGATGCGCGCGAGCATCGGCCGCAGCGGATCGAGCTCGTCGAACAGCACGAAGCAGAAACCGCCGATGACCTCCTGCGCGTCGTTCTTGATCGGGAAGCGCGACACCACGGCCCAGCGCCCGTTGACCTCGACCAGGTCGAAGGGGATCGAGCGGCCGGTCTCGACCACCTCGGGCATGCGCGTCGCGGGCACCACCGTCGAGATGTGCTGGCCGACCACCGGCCGGTCGGGCTCCAGGCCGATGAAGGCCAGGTAGCGCGCATTGGCCCAGATGACCTTGCCATCGCGCCCGATCACGAAGGCGCCCTCGGCGAGCTGGCCGAACAGCTCGAAGAAGGACTGCAGGGCCTGGCCCCGGATGCTCGCCAGGTCGAAGGCCTGGTCTCCCTTGATCTGCAGCATGGCTGACTCCCTTGGTTCGCGGGTGCGAATGTCCATGACGCGCGGCGGTGGCGCGCAGGGGCGTGACTTTAGACGCTCCGAATCGATGTCCAGTTGTTGGACGTGGTGTGCATTGGCCTGGACAGTATTGGACATCGCTTGCACAGCGTCGCGCGCGCTCGCGGCATTCGGGTTTACGCGAAGCGCCCGAATGAGAAACACGCGCGCCGCGACGGCCGCGATCGACGGGCACGCTTTCTGCAAAACCAGCGCCAAGGGCCGAGCGATTTCGGCGCCACAAGATGCTGGAGACAAGTTGCATGAACGAGATCAATCGACGCGTGGCCGTGGTGGGAGCGGGCCTCATGGGCGTGGGCATCGCGAGCTGCCTGGCACTCGCCGGTGAAGCGGTCGACGTGTTCGATCTCAGCGAAGCGCGGCGCGATGAGCTGCCCGCGCTGGCGGACAAAATCTTCGAGGAATTGATGGCCGCGGGCCGTATCGTTGAGGCCGAGCGCGACGCGGCCCGCGCGCGGATTCGCGTCGTGGCCGAACTCGCGGCGGTGGCCGATGCCACGCTCGTGTTAGAGGCCATCGTCGAGCGGCTCGAGGTCAAGCATGCGCTCTATGCAGAGCTCGAAGCGGTACTGTGGCCCGACGCCGTGATCGCCAGCAACACCAGCGGCTTCCTGCCGGACGCCTTGTGCGAGCGCATGCAGCACCCCGAGCGCTTTCTCGTCGCGCATTTCTGGAACCCCCCGCACGTCATCCCGTTCGTGGAACTCGTGCCGGCAAAGGCCACCGCCCCCGAGGCCTGCGCAACCCTGCGAAGCCGGCTCGAACGCGCCGGCTTCGAGGCGGTGCTGCTGAGCAAGGCGGCGCCCGGCTTCGTCGGCAACCGGATCCAGTTCGCGGTGCTGCGCGAAGCGCTCCACCTGGTGCAAAGCGGCGTGGCCGACGCGGCCACCGTCGACGCGGTCGTGCGCGCCTGCATCGGCAAGCGCTACGCCTCCTTCGGCCCGCTGGAGACGGCCGACCTCGGCGGCCTGCACACCTTCCTCGACATCGGCGCTCACCTGATGCCCCAACTCGAGAAGAACGAGTCGGTGCTGCAGCTGCTGCAGACCCTGGTGGCGGCCGGCCGATGCGGCGCGAGCTCCGGCCACGGCTTCTACGAATGGACCGACGCGCACTGGCAATCGGTGCGCGAACGCCGCCAGGGCATGTTGGCGCGGTAGCGCCCGCCGTATCGATCGGCGCCCGTCGCCGTGAATCCCGCAGGCCATGCACGCATGGCGATTTCTCGACTCCACCACAAAGAGAGACAAGCATGAACAGAAGCATCCAGTTTTCATCGCAACGCCGCGCGACGAGCGCCGTGCCGCGCATCTCCTTCGCCGCGACGCTCGCCGCAGCGGCCTTGCTGAGTGCCTGCGGCGGGAGCGGCGATGGCGTGGCCTTCGTCCCGCAGGCAGCGGTGCCAGCGCCAGCGCCAGCACCGGCGCCGGCCGCGGCCACGCCGCTGAACTGCGAGCAGATGGCGAAGCTCTCCGTGCCCGCCTCGGCGATCGCGCTCGCCACCGGCGGCGCCAAGGTGACGGCGGCCACGCTGGTGCCCGCGGGCGGCAAGGCGCCGAAGAGCCACGGCGAGTACTGCCAGCTCAGCGCCGAGATCGCACCGGTCGACCCGGCCGCGCCGCCGATCAAGCTGACGCTGCTGCTGCCCACCGAGTGGAACCGCAAGGCCATGATGTACGGCGGTGGCGGCTACGACGGCAGCATTCCCGTTGTCGCCGGCAACGTGCCCGCCGGTCCCGTCGACGCACTCGACCCGGTCGGGCGCGGCTATGCGGTGTTCGGAAGCGACTCGGGCCACGACGCGACCACCGATCCCGCCAACCTCGGGGCCTTCGCGCTCAACACGGAGGCCTTGCGCAACTTCTCGTTCGAGGCCCTGAAGAAGACGCGCGACGCGGCCGTGTTCCTGATCGAGCAGCGCTATGCCCAGCGCCCGCAGCGCAGCTACTTCGCGGGCGGCTCGTCGGGCGGCCGCGAAGCGCTTGCGGTGGTGCAGAAATGGCCGACCGATTTCAACGGCGCCATCGTGCTCTACCCGGCCTTCAACGCCGCCAGCCTCGATCTTCAATTCGGACGCATCACGCGTGCGATGACGGTGCCGGGTGCCTACCCGAACCTCACGAAGCGCGCCGCGCTGTTCGACGCGGTGATGCAGGCCTGCGATGCCATCGATGGCGTGAAGGACGGGCTGATCAGCAACCAGAGCGCGTGCAACCAGCGCTTCGATCCCGCGACCGCGCTGCTCGACGGAAAGCCGTTGCGCTGCCCGGGCGGTGCCGACACGGCGGACGACTGCCTGTCGGATGCGCAGATCGCCCTTTTCAAGGTGATCGACACGCCGGCAGTCTTCAACTACCCGCTCGGCAGTGGGGAGAACCAGTATCCGGGCTTCAATGCCTGGGGGGCCGAGTTCGGCCGGCCCGGCGCCGACCCGACCCAATCGACCGTCACCCACCTGGGCCTGGGAACGCAGCAGCCCGCATCGCCGATGCCCGCCGACGCGGCTTACCTCGCCAACTTCTGGGACCAGTGGGTGCGCTTCTTCGTGACGAAGAACCCCGCCTTCGATTCGCTGACGCTCGATCCCGAGAATCCCGGACCCTGGCAGGCACGCATCGCCGAGCTCACGGGGCTGCAGGACATCAACCAGGCCGACCTCTCGGCGTTCGCCGCGAACGGCGGCAAGCTGCTGATGGCGCATGGCACCGCCGATCAACTGGTCAGCACGCGCGCCACCGACCAGTACTTCAACCGGGTGCGCGCCACCATGGGGGCGGAGCGCGTGAAGGGCTTCATGCGCTACTACCAGATCCCGGGCTACGCGCATGCCGTGGGCACGGTGTTCAACGCCAGCTGGGATTCGCTGAGCGCGCTCGAGAACTGGGTCGAGAAGGACGCGGCGCCGACCGCGCCGATCGTGGCCGACACCGCGGGCGTGCCTGGACGCACCCGGCCGCTTTGCGACTACCCGGCCTGGCCCAAGTACAAGGGCAGCGGCGATGTCAACGTGGCGGCGAGCTTCTCGTGCGTCAACGAATGAACGGGGCGCGCATGAACCAGGACACGCCGCGCGAAGAGGTCCGTCGATGAGCGGCTGCATTCTCGAAACACGCCAGCTCACCAAGGAGTTCAAGGGCTTCACTGCTGTCAGCAAGGTCAACCTCTCGGTCGTGCGCGGTTCGATCCACGCGCTCATCGGACCCAACGGCGCAGGCAAGACGACCTGCTTCAACCTGCTCACGAAGTTCCTCGAGCC